>CAYMRB010000038.1:0-4697 GCA_964392615.1 uncultured Planctomycetia bacterium
GCCAGTCATCCTCGCGTTCGCCGTTGAACGACATCTTGCGGAACCAGGCGAGCGGCGTCTCCATGCCGACCCGGCGCAGGAAGTCGAGCCCCGCCCACTGACGCCATATATTGCAGCCGTTCATGTAGAGCTGCTGGATGCCGTCGAAGTCGCGATCGTGATCGAACTGAATGCGATAGCTCAGCGGATTGCAGTTGCGCGCGGAGCTTCCCCGCAGACGGATGCCGGCGTTGTAGTGCGACTTGCCGTCGGCGACGAAGGTGAGGTCGAGCATCACGTCGCTGCCGCGCGGTCGCGTCCGGAACTCGTTCAGCGTCGCCCGGCGCATGACGACGCGGTAGACGGGCCGCACGAGCTCGGGCTCGGGCTCCTCGACCTGATAGAGGAACGCGCGGTCCGGTGAGCCCTCCGGCACGGTGACGCTCGCATCGCCTGCGGCGCGCGCCGTGATCCAGAACGCGACGACCGTCCGATCGGACTGCGGCGGGACGTCCGCGCCGAAGATCGAGTTGCCCGCGATGCCGTCATCGCCGACGCCGTCGTCGACCATTGCGACCTCCGTCGGCGGGCCATCGCCGTCGACCTCCCAGAAGAGCGATACCGACTCGAGCGGTGCATCGTCCGAGGCGGTCGCCAGCACGCGCACCGCGTCCGATGGAGTCGGCACGACCGGGGAGTGGCTGACGCCGACGACGATCGGATCGGGGTCCGGCTCGAAGCTCGAGTTCGGCGCACCCGGCGTACCGACCGCGGCGGCATCGCCCGTCGCAGCGCTCCACGCCGGACCGTAGCGGTTCGCGAGGTTCGGGTGGCGCAGCTCGAGGCTCGGGCCGTCGCCGTCGGCCACTTCCGGCCAGCTGCCCTCGTCGGCGTAGCGGACGCGGTCGACGGCGTTGCCGATCGCATCGCGCAAGAGGACCGTCTCGGCGTCGTTGCGCAGGCCACCCGTCCACGGTCCGTGCACGCCCTCGATCAGGAAGAACTCGGCGACCGCAGCCGGATTGCGCGCCACGACGGCGTAGCCGCCAGGCTCGATCGTCGCGCCGTCCGGGAACGTGAACGAGATGCCGCGCGTGAAGCTCCAGCCCGCGACCGAGACCGCTTCGTCGGATCGATTGTGGAGCTCGATCCACTCACCGGTCGGACTTCCGTCCATCGGGTGGTACATGATCTCGTGGATCACGACGCGGTCCTCGAACTCGCCGGTATTCGGCGCGTCGCGAGTCGGTGTCGTGAAGACGACGCGATCGTCGTCGCCGTCCGGCAGTCGGCCCACAGACTGCGTCGCGGTCATCGCGCGCGGGTTCAAGGCGTCGACGAAGCGATGATCCGTCGTCGTCAGGATCAGCGTCTGGATGGCGTCGAGCTCGAATCCGAGCTGTGCCTCGGTCATCACGAGTCGCCCGTGCGGCGGGATTTCCGTGCCGTCGGCGATCGCGTAGTCGCCAGCTTCCGGCTGTGCCGCGAGCTGACGGGCGCCGACGTCGAGCGGTTCGTCCGTCGTGTTGTACAGCTCGACCCAGCCCGTGCCCTCGCCGGCCATGGCGATCTCGTTGATGACGAGGTCGCGCGGCGCGGGATCGAGCGTCGGCGGCGGGTCGGGCGGATCCACCGGCTGCATCCTCACTTCGAGCGCCGGGTGAAGGGAGAAGTCCGAGCTTCCGAGGTCGGTGTTGTGACCTTGGATCGCGAGGGTGTTCGTTCCGTCGATCAGCACGGTCGGATCATCGACCGTGAAGCGCTCGATGAATCCGGCCTCGTGGCTATTCCCGGTGCCGTCGTCCCAGTTCTCGCCGGCGATGTTCGCGCGCGCGATCTCGACGCCGTTGAGGTATGCGATGAATCCGTCGTCGTAGTCGATGGACAGGATCAGCGACTCGATCTGATCCAGTTCGCGATCGAAGTCGAACCGGTGCCGGATGAAGAGCGTCAGGAAACTGCCCTCCATGTCGGCGAGAACGGTCGCGTCGTCGTCATCCCCGTAGCCGAAGCCAGCTGGCCCCTCGTCCCAACCGTCGTCGTCGAAGTCCGCCTCACGCCACGCGCCCGGAGGCGCCGCGTCGCCGCGGAGATAGCGCCAGTCGGCGCCCAGAGGGATGAGCTCGACGCGCTCGCCCTGCTCCGCCGCGTTCTCGTGTACGATGACGGTGTTCTCGCGTCCGGGCGTGCCGCCGACGAGGATCGACGCGGCCCAGCCGCGCGGGTCGGACTCCTCGCGCCGCGCGGACAGGCGCTCGAGCGATGGGCCGAGCCCGTCGGCGGCTGCCGGCCAATGGCCGGAGTCGTCGATCTCGACGAACGACGCGAGGTACGCGTCGGCGGTCCAGAGCTTGAGCACTTCGCCCCCGTTCGACAGATTGCCGGACCAATCGCCGAGGACCGTCGCGGGGTCGACATCCGGCCGGGCCGCGATCGCATCTCGGTTGCCCGCGATCACGACATAGGCGTCAGGGGCGACGGTCGTTCCGGGCGGGATGAGGAACTCGACCCCGCCGACGAGGGCCCAACCCCCGATGTCGACCGCCCCCGTGCCGCGGTTGTACAACTCGATGAACTCGCTGTCCTGGCTGCCGTCCGCCGGGTGGTAGTGAACCTCGTTGAGGACCACGGTCGGCGGAGCGGACCGCAGCGGCCCGGCGAGCAGGAGGCCGGCGACCAGCAGGCTCACGCGTATCGGTGTGCAGCGAAGAGCCGGCCTCATGGCAGAAGATGCTGGAAAGTCTTTCAACGTAATGACTTGCAGGTGAGAGGGCCGTCGTCGCTCAACCGCAAACCCTCCGGCAACCGTCGTTCGATGGGCTGCCGGTCGGCGAGCGCTGGCAGGAAGTTCTGCCGTGATTCCCAACATTGTCATCCTCGTTTCGCCGGGACACAAGCGAATTGGCGGCGTCGAAATCGCCGGGCTCCGGGCCTGACGACGCCCGCGGCGTTGCGGGCGTCCTGAGCGGCGCGGACAATGGGCGGCCCGTCGACGGGCTGCCGATTCTCCATGGAGCACCGCGGACGATGCTCATGTCGCCCTCATTTCTGTCGCAAATCGTCTTGGCCGCCACGCTGGCGGCGCCGCCTCCCGACATGGAGGCGCAGCTGCTGTTCCCGCCGCAGCCCAAGCACGTGCATTCTTCCAGCATCGTGCAGACGCCGGCGGGCGACCTGCTCGCGTGCTGGTACTACGGCTCCGGTGAGCGGCGCGCGAACGACGTGCGCATCGACGGCGTGAGGTACTCCCGCGCGACGGGCCGCTGGAGCGCCGCGTTCACGATGGCGGACACGCCGGCCCTGCCGGACTGCAACCCGGTGCTCTTCGTCGGTCCGCGGGGCCGGCTGTGGCTCTTCTGGGTCGTCGTCCAGGCCAACCGGTGGGAGCATGCCGTGCTGAAGTACCGCCGCGCCGATCGCCCGGACGGCGATGGCCCGCCGCGGTGGTCCTGGCAGGACACCATCCACCTCGTGCCCGGCGACAGCTTCGCCCGTTCGCTGCGCGACGGCTTCGACGCGCACGATCTCGACGAGGACATGTGGGCGGAGTACGCGCGGCCGTACTCGAAGATGCTCGTCGAGGCCGCAGGGGATCCGATCAAGCGCCAGACGGGTTGGATGACGCGGACGCACCCGCTCGCGCTGCCGAGCGGTCGCATTCTGCTGCCGCTCTACTCGGACGGGTTCAACGTGTCGCTCGTCGCGATGACGGACGACGGCGGCGAGACGTGGCGCGCGAGCCGTCCGATCGTCGGCCTCGGCCCCATCCAGCCCTCGATCGTCCGGCGGCGAAGCGGCGAGCTCGTCGCATACTTGCGCGATTCCGGCAAGGCGCCGGCGCGCGCGCTCGTGAGTCGATCGACCGATGACGGCGCGACCTGGTCCCCGGCGATCGACAGCGCCATCCCGAACCCCGGCTCGAGCCTCGAGTGCATCGCGCTCCGAGATGGCCGCTGGCTGATGGTCTACAACGACACCGAGCGCGGCCGGCACAGCCTCGCGGTCGCGCTGTCCTCAGACGAAGGGCGCACTTGGAACCATCGCCGCCACCTCGAGCGCGTCGCCGCCGGAGCGCGCGGCTCGTTCTCGTATCCGTCGGTCATCCAGGCGCGCGACGGCACGATTCACGTCACGTACTCGTACTCGGTCGCGGCGGGGGAGTCCATCAAGCACGCGCGGTTCGAGCCGGCGTGGGTCGAGGGCCGCGACGGATGAGATCGCGCCGCGCGCTCACCGAAAGAGCGACTTGATCCGCGTCTGCAGCAGGTGGTTCCCGCACACCATGTAGACCGCGACAAAGGCCACGTATGCCACGGCGCCGATCCCTGACGAGAACATCGGCCAGATCGTCGCGAACAGGAGGAACGGCAGCCAGAAGAACAGGATGCGCGCCCACTCCTGCCGCAGCGCGATCCCGATGCCCAGCGGGAGGTGTCCGAGCAGGATCGGGATCGCGATGAAGGCGAGCACCGAACGCAGGCGAGGCTCGCCGACGACGGCGACTGTGTACACTGCGCCCATCACCGTGACCAGCACGCACCAGAAGACGACGAACTTCAGCGGTGCCGCTTCCTTGCGGGTCAGCGGTCGTTCCTCAGCATCCGGTCGATCGTCTTCCTCGGCCACGGCGCCCTCCTCGGCAGAAGGATGACTGTAACCGATCGCGACCCGGGGGGTAGGCCCCCCCCCCCCCGCGGGGGGGCCGCCCCGCGGGGGGC
>CAYMRB010000038.1:4707-37260 GCA_964392615.1 uncultured Planctomycetia bacterium
CCCGGGCTGTCGCCCCCCTCGCCCGAGAGGGGCGACAGCCCGTCGTCGTCACCGCGCGCTGAGCGCGTCGAGCGCCGCGTCGACCGCCTGCCGCACGCTCGCGTCGTCGTCCTTGCGCTGGCGCACGAGGGCCGGCAGCGCGCGCGGGTCCTTCAGGCGGCCGAGCGACTCCGCGGCGGCGCGGCGCACCGCGGCGTCGTCGTGCGTCAGCAGCCGGAGGAGCTCATCGAGGGCGGAGCGGTCCGCGGCTTGCGGCGCGTCGTCGATCAACCGCGTGGTCTCGAGGTAGAAGCGGTACGCGTCGATCGATGCGCGTGCCACCTTCCGCACCTCCTCGTCCGAATCGCGCAGGAGCTCCGCGAGCTTCGGAAGCAGCGCGCGATCGAACGTCTCGCCGACGACGCCGACCGCGGCGCGGCGGACGAGGTTGTCGCTCGAACCGAGCTGGCGGATGAGCAGCGCGCGGGCTCGCGGGTCGTCGATGTCGCCGAGCTCCTCGACCGCCTTCGTGCGGTAGCTCTTCCACCGCTCGTCGGTGATCATGCGCTCGACGACGTCGATCGCCGCCGCGCTTGGATAGTGGCTGAGGCTCCAGACGATGCGAGTAGAGCCGCTCTTCGGGAAGTTCTCCTCGAGCAGCGCTTCGCAGAGCGGTGCCAGCGCGCGCGGGTCGCCGTAGGCTCGGAATGCGTCGATGAGCAACTCGAGGGCGTTCTCATTGCGCTCGAACTTGCGCTCGGCCGCAAAGCGCTCGAGGAGTCGGGGCAGGTCGCGCGGGTCGCGGCGCTCGCCGAGCTCCTTGACAGCCCGCTGGCGAAACGCGGAGCCGGGGAAGTCGAGAACGTGCAGGCATGCGGCGCGGCCCGGCTCGCCGCCGATCGCGATGAGCGCCTTGAGCGCCGCCGTGCTGACGGGTGCTTCGCCGCTGCCGCCGTCGTGGTCGAGCTTCGCGGCGAGTCGATCGAGCACGTCCGGGTGGCGCTCGAGGGCACCGATGTCCCGTCTGCCGAGCGCCTCCGCCGCGGCCGCACACACGCGGGACTCGGGGTCGTCGAGGGCTCCGGCGAGTGCGGCGACGCGCTGGTCGACGTCGGTCGCGTTCTCGCTGCCGGTCGCGCCGAGGCACCGGACCGCCGCCGCGCGCAGGCGGGGGTCTTCGGCCTCGAGCTGTGCGATGGCGGCCGACGTGACCGCCGGGTCCGGGAATCGGCCGAGCACCTTGAGCAGACCGATCCGCAGCGACGGCTTGACGCTCGCGACGACGTCGGCGATCGCCGGCACGTGCGATGGCTGAACGAGCTGCTCGACGACGGCGAGCGCCTCCTTCGGGTACAGCGTCTCGCGATCGGCGAGGATCTCGATGGCGCGCGGCACGACATCGGGGGGCGCGTTGTCCGTGAGCGCCCGCTGAGCGCGGTCGGCGATCCGAGCATCGCGGTCGGCGAGGCGCTCGACGACCGGGGCGAGGCAGCGGGGACTTTCGTACGCCCTGAGCGTGTCGATCGCTTCGATCCGGATGAGCGACTCGGCGCTGTCGAGGAGTCTCGTCACCTTCGTCGTGACGCGTTCGTCGTCGTAGCCGGTCGCGGCCGCGAGTGCGGAGGCCACGAGCGCGGTGTCCGATGCCTCGAGGCTCGCGAGCACGAGCGGCAGCCCGCGCGGCAGGCCAGCGAAGCGGGAGGGGACGGTCCTGCTTCGAGAGGGCATTCGGGACATAGAGCGTCCGCGAACGACGGTACGTCTCCCTGATCGACCGGGGTCGAGCAGCGCCAGGAGCTTCTGGCGGCCCGCCGCATCGATCCGCGCGTGACGTTCGAAGGCCGCGGCGACGAGGTCGTCGCGCTCGGCGGAGGAGAAGAGGCCAATCGCGTCATCGGCGAGGTCTCCGAGCTCCGG
The DNA here is from genome assembly GCA_964392615.1 of uncultured Planctomycetia bacterium. GTDB lineage: Bacteria > Planctomycetota > UBA8108 > UBA8108 > UBA8108 > CAYMRB01. Next base: position 6,604 of record CAYMRB010000038.1, read on the forward strand.
CAGCCGCCGCGATAGCTCTTCGAGGGTATCGGCGCCTTGGAAAGTACGGGTCAGCATGGTCCACGCGCGCGTCTTTCGGCCCGACGACGCGCCGCTCGCCAACAGGGCGACGATGTCCGGGATGACGTCGCGGGACGCGAGCGATCCGAGCCCGTTGAGAGCCTCCTGAACGACCTTGTCTTCGCCGTCGTCCAGAAGGTGCCGCAGGGTCGCGACGGCCTCCTTGCGTCCGGAGAGCGCGAGGATGCGTGTCGCCTCGTAGCGCATGACCGCATCGGCGTGGCCGGTCAGGCGCGCGATCGCAGCGAGAGCGGCGTTTCCCGCCTCGCCCTCCGGCCAGAAGTCCCGCACGGGCGCGGCCCGACCCGCCTGCCGCGCGCTCTGAACGTGGCGTGACAGCAGGCTCAGCGCGCTTGCGACGACCCTCCGCGACTCGTCGTCGAGAAGATGCGCCGTGAGCGGAATCGTGATGTCTACGGCTCCCTTGAGATTCTTCACCTCACGGACGGCGGCGTACCGCACGCGCTCGTCGCTATCGGAGTACGACGCCTCGAAGACCGGCAGGAACCGCTGGTGATCCGCGAACTCGCCGAGCGCCTCGATGGCCGCGATGCGCACGGCTGGATCCGCGTCCTTCACCAGCCCCACGAGACCGTCGATCGCCTCGCGGTCCTCCACGTTGCCGAGCGCCGTCGCGGCAGCGGCCCTGATCTGCGCCGAGCGATCCGTCAGCAGCCCGCGCAGGACCGGCGGCCACGCGCGCGCCTTCGACTTGCCGAGCTCGGTCGTCAGGCTCACCCGGACGATCTCGTCGCCGCCGCGCAACGCGCCGAGGACGGCGCTGACGACGCTCGGATCCTCGTCGGCGAAGTCGACCAGCAGCTCGCCGGCGTGGATCGTCGTGAAGTAGTCGCCCGAGCCGAGAAGCGGCAGCAGGTAGCGCGCCGACTTCGGTCCGATCGAACGCAGACGATCGACGGTGGCCGTGCGCACGTCGGCGCTGTCATCGCGTAGGCGTGCGATGAGGCTCTCGACCTTCATCCGGAAGAGCGCTTGCTCCTCCGTCTCGCCGGCGATTTCCGCGCGCGCGGCGTCAGCGACGTCGGTGACGTCCGCGAAGTCCGCGAGGACGCGCTCGAGAGCCTGGCGGCTTTCGTCGGCGCGTTGCAGCTTGCCCAGGCACGTCGCGCTGCGATAGAGCGCTCGTGCCCGCAGTGGTTTCGGCACCTTGGCGTCGGCTACGAGAGCGCGATAGGCCGCGAGGGCATCCTCGAAGCGGCTCTCGGCAAGCTCGTGGTACCACGCGGCCTGGAAGCGCTCCTCGGCAGTCGGCGGGCGTTCGTCCGCGGCGAGGAACGCAGTGCAGAACAGAGCGATGGCGACGAGGACGGCGGGGTAGGAGGGGCTGGTTCTCGACATGACGAGCTCCTTTTGCTCAGTGACCGTTGCGAATCCTACCCCGTAAGACCGACGGGGTTGTCAGCCCGGCGCGAGAAGTCGTTAGATCGTGTTAGCAGCCCTTCCTCAGCCGGCTGTTAGCCGCCGCAGGCCGTCAAGAACCCGCCCCGTTCGCCACGATAGAGGGAAGGGAGCCCCTCGCTTCCGAATCGATCGGTCTCGATCGCTTCCATTCCCCTGTTGGCACTGATAACCGTCATGGCCGCGACGCAGACGCCGTCGAAGAGCGATAACATCGCCAAAAAGTTGCTCGAGCACGTCCCTCCTCACTTGAGAGACACCTTCACGGACGAGCAGCTCGAGGCGATTCGCGACGCGGCGGCCGACGCGTACGAGCCACCGCGGCACATGATCGACTTCCGCACGGTCATCCCGCTCTACTTCACGCGCCTCTATCTGGTCTTCCTGCTCGGAAAGGACCGGCGGCATAGCGAGCAGCTCGGCGAGGCGTACCTGGACCGACGTCGCAAGGCGTACAAGACCGGTCGGATCGCCTTCGCGATCGTCTTCTTCGGGCCTCTCGTGTTGATGCTCCTCGGTCTCGTTCTCGTCGGCCTGTACGCGCTCAAGACCTCGTTGGGGATCGATCTGTTCTCCGACTTCCACGCGACGGACCTCCTGGAAGACGCGGACCTGCTGGAGGAGGCGGACGTGTCGGAGGAGTGAGGGCGACCGTGAACGCGGTGACGAGCATTCGCGTCCTGCGTCTCTTCATGCGTCTCTTCATGCGTCTCTTCATGCGCCCGTTCATCGCACGAGTCGATACCCGACGCCGTGCGCCGTCAACAGGTGCGCGGGCTTCGATGAGTCGCGTTCGAGCTTCTTGCGCAGATTGCACACGTGGAAGTCGACCGTGCGCGTCGTCGGGAAGCTGTCGTCGCCCCAGACCTCGCGCAGGACTTCCGCTCGCGAGACGACTTGCCCTTCGTGTCGCAGCAGATAGCGCAGGATCTCGGCCTCGTAGTGGTAGAGCTCGAACTGCTCGCCGCCACGGTCGATCTGCAGCCGGCGGAGGTTGACGACGACATCGCCGAATCGCCACACCTCGGCGTCTTCGCGCGACGGGCCCGCGCGCCGCAGAAGCGCTCGGATGCGCGCGACGAGCTCGCGCAGGTTGAACGGCTTCGTCACGTAGTCGTCGGCGCCGAGCTCGAACCCGAGCACCTTGTCGACCTCGCTGCCGCGAGCCGACAGGATCAGGACCGGCGTCGTGTGCCCCTGCGCGCGCAGCTCGCGGCACACGGCGAAGCCGTCGAGCTCGGGAATCATCAGGTCGAGAACGACGAGGTCCGGGAGCTCCTCCGTGACGCGTTCAAGGGCTTCGCGGCCGTCCTCCGCTTCGACGACGCCGAAGCCCTCGGCCTCGAGCACGGTCCGCAAGCCGCGGCGCATGTCCGGCTCGTCTTCGACGATCAGGATTCGCTGTGTCACTCTTCCTCCGCTGCCGTCGGAAACCGCATCGTGAACTCGCTTCCTCCGCCCTCGCGCTCGGCGGCTTCGACCCGACCGCCGTGGGCCTCGACGACGTGGCGAACGACCGCGAGGCCGATGCCCGTCCCGGCGACGGCCCGACGTCCTTCCTGGTGACCGCGGTAGAAGCGTTCGAAGAGTCGCTGACCGTCGACCCCTCCGAACCCGACGCCGCGATCGCGAACGCTGATGGCGACGTCGTCACCGCCGGTGGCAACGTCGACCCCGACCTCGCGCCTCTCGTCCGAGTACTTCACCGCGTTCGATAGCAGATTGCGCAGCGCCTGCGCGAATGCGATGCGATCAACGCGCGCCGTGAAACCCCGCGGGTCCGCACTCGTCGCGTCGTCGTGGCCGTCGACGTGCAGCTCCAGGCGGAAGCCGCGGTTCTCCAAGTACGGACGGTACTCTTCGACCGTCTCCCGCACCAACGCGGTCATGTCGACCGTCTCCGGCCGATACGCTTTCTCGCCAGCGTCGATGCGCGAGAGATCGAGAATGTTGTCGATCAGCAGGCCGAGGGTCTCGGCCTCGCGCGCGATGACGGCGAGGCTACGCTGGCGTTCCTCGGCGTCGTCGGCGTAGCCGAGCTCGAGCATCTCGGATGACATGCGGATCAGCGTCAGCGGCGTCTTGAGTTCGTGCGAGACGTTCGCTACGAACTGCGACTTCATCGCGGCGGCTTCGAGCTGTCGCGTCATCGCTCGCAGCACGGTCCACGCGACTGCGAAGATCGCCGGCAGGACCAGAGCGAGCAGGCCGCCCCACAGCAGCACGCGGTGCCTGCGACGCGCGTCGAGCTCGGCTCCGATGTCGCTGACGACGCTCCAGGGCAGGCCGCCGCCGAGGCCGACATCGATGCGTCGCCGGCTCGAATCCTCCGCCGAGTCGCCGCCCGCAGCGCTCAGCTCGTCGGTCGTCACGATTCGCGTGCGCGCGGCAGCCGCGCCGGTACCGTCGACGTTGAACGCGGCGAGCGTCGCGTCGAGGAACTCGCGCAGCGGCGCCGCGTCGGCCAGGAAGCCGGCGGTTCGCGCCGAGCTGGCAGGCTCCTGCTTCCACTCGTGCCGCCAGACGATGACATGCCCGGCGCCGCGGAGGCGCTCGTACCGGTACGTCGCACGCGATCCCGCGGCGTCGCGGGCGCCGACTTCGCGCGCCGCGCCACCGGAGAGCAGGTCGAGCCACACCTCCTCGAGATCGCGGCTCAGCGCGGCCTCACCGTCGAGCCGCGCGAGGCGTCGGACGAGGCGGTCGCGCCGGTCGGTCGTCTCGTCGACCAGCCGATTTGCGCTTTCGAGCGCGGCGAGTCGCTCGAGCACCCGATCGATGTAGTAGCGTGTGAAACGACCGTGCGCGAGCCACACCGCGTCGTCGCAGAGCTCCTCCGCGAGCGTCAACAAGCCCTCGGCGGCGCGTGCCGGATCGATCGGCTCGAGGAGCTCCGCGCGCCGCAGTCGCGCGGTGACGGCCCACGGTTGGATCGCGCCGCCGTCGCCGTCGCCTTCGAGCTCGACGAGCACCTGATCGCACGCCGCCACGGCCCCCTGTCGCGTCGCGCCGTGCCCGTTGCTTTTCTTCGCGAGCAGCCCCGCTCGTTGCAGCAGTGCCTCGACGCGCACGTCCGTCGCGCTCGAGCGCTCGAGGATGGGCTCGAGCGACTTCAGCGCACCGTCTTCGTCACCCGCGGCCAGCCGCGTGTAGAGCGCGGCGAAGAGCCGCGTCACGTGCGGGCGATCGGCACTCTGGCGCCACATCTTCGTCGACCACTCCGCTCCGGCGCCGGGCCGTCGCGGCCACACGACCTCGCCGGTCTGGACGACGAAGGCGGCGGCGACGAGCGAGCGCTTCTCGGCGACGCCCCGCAGCGCAGCCACGCCCTCCGGAAAGGCGCTCTCCACTTCGTCCACGATGCCGTCCGAAGCGACGCCGAGCGCTCGAAGCGCCAATTGCGCCCGGCCGCGCAGCGCGTCGCGGCGCTCGTCGAGGAAGCGCTCCGTGTCGCGGCCGACCTGCCGCACAACCAGCGGGCCGAGCGTGGCGCCGGCAATCGCGACGACGACAGCGGCGCCGATCCACGCGCGGCGTCGGTAGTCGATGGACGGACTGCGGCCCTCGTGTCGCCGTCGTCCGTCGTTTCGTCGCGTCTTGCTCACCGGAATCCCTGCGCTGTGCGCGGCGGCTCGTGGTGCATTGTCGAGCTCTGACAACGAGGAGCCTGGTCGAAATGGCCGCTGCTAGCCCTCGCGTACCAAGCTATCGCGTTCAGGGCCGTCCCGCCATCGCCGCTCGGGTGCCATGGTCGCCGGAACCAGGCTCTGGCAACCGTGGGGCGGAACTGCTTTGATATCCGGATTCCCGCCCGGCCCTGGCGCGTGCGACCCACTGCGTCCGCACGGTCGGGGCCTCGTGCAAGCGAAAGGACCTCCTCCATGGAACTGAACTTCCTCGACGTTAGCGTGTTCCTCGCGTTCATCGTCATCGTCATCGGTGTCGGCATATTCATGAGCCGGCAGAAGAACACGAGCGAAGACTACTTCCTCGCCGGCCGCGGCCTGAGCTGGTGGCTGATCGGCTTCTCGCTGATCGCGGCGAATATCTCGACCGAGCAGTTCGTCGGCATGTCGGGGAGCGCGGCGAACTACCTCGGCCTGGCGATCGCGAGCTACGAGTGGATGGCCGCCATTACACTGGTGGTCGTTGCGTTCGTGTTCCTGCCGAAGTTCCTACAGAGCGGCATCTACACGATTCCGGAGTACCTCGAGCATCGCTACAACGCGCCGTCGCGGACGTTGATGTCGCTGTTCACGATGATCATCTACGTCGCCGTCACGATTCCGGCGGTTATCTACTCCGGTGCGTTGACAGTCGACACGCTGTTCCACGATGTCAGCGTGTTCGGCATCTTCTCGGTCAATCTCGTCACCGCGTCCTGGGTGATCGGCATCCTGGCGGCGGTCTACGTCGTCTCCGGAGGTCTCAAGGCTTGCGCGTGGGCCGACCTGCTGCAGGGATCGGCGCTGATCGTGGGAGGCGGCATCGTCGTCGTGCTCGCGATGAAGGCCCTCGGCGCGGCGGATCCGGAGTCGATCGGATTGAAGCCCGAGCTCGCCGACGCGGGTGCGATCACGAAGTTCCGCGAGCTGAACTCGGGCAAGCTCCACATGGTGCTCCCGATCAACGACACCAACATCCCGTGGACGGCGCTCGTCATCGGGCTGTGGATTCCGAACTTCTACTACTGGGGCTTGAACCAGTACATCACGCAGCGCACCCTCGGCTCCAAGTCCCTCTCTCAGGGCCAGAAGGGTGTCGTGTTCGCCGCCGCGTTGAAGCTGATCATTCCGTTCATCATCGTCGTCCCCGGCATCATCGCCTTCAACCTCTACAAGGGCGACATGCAGGCCGAGGCGGTGAAGGCGAACGAGGAGACGCTGGCCGCGTTCGCGACGGCGAAGGCCGATCCGGCCGGCGCCAAGATGGCGTTCTCGTTCGACGCGGACTTCGCGACGCTCGATGCCGAGACGGCCGGCGCCATCGTCGCGTTCAACAGCGCCGTTGCGGGCCAGGCTGCCGCGACCGATGTCGGGCTGTTCGAGGCGAACAAGGCGCTGCTCGAGGCGATCGAGACGAAGAACGAGTCCCTCGCCGCGGGTGCGAGCATCGCGGTGCAGACGAAGCTCATCGGCTACCAGTACGACTCGGCGTTCGCGCTGCTGCTCAAGCGACTGATTCCTGCCGGCCTGCGGGGCTTCATGCTCGCGGCGATCCTCGGCGCGGTCATGAGCTCGCTCGCGTCGATGCTCAACGCCGCGTCGACCATCTTCACGATGGATCTCTTCAAGAAGTACATGAGCCCGGACTCGTCGCAGGGTGGGCTCGTCCTCACGGGGCGAGCGTGCGTCGTGGTCTTTGTGGTGACCGGCTGCGTCATCGCGCCGTTCCTCGGACATCCGGATTTCGGCGGCATCTTCAAGTACATCCAGGAGTTCCAGGGCTTCATCTCGCCCGGCATCCTCGCGGTCTTCGTATTCGGGCTCATCGCGCACCGCGCGCCGCCGATCTGCGGCGTGGTCGGGCTGCTCCTGAACCCGGTGATGTACGGCCTCCTGAAGATCGTCCTTCCCGGCCTCGCGTTCCTCGATCGCATGGCTGTGACGTTCTTCTGCGTCCTCGCTGTCATGGCCGCGATCACGATGCTGTTCCCGACGCGCGAGCGGTTCTCGTTGCCGACCAAGACGACGCTCGATCTGACGCCGTCGAAGGGAGCGAAGGTCTTCGGCATCGTCGTCGTCCTCGTCACTCTGGCCCTCTACGCGTACTTCTGGTAATCGCATGGCAGCTCACGACAGCGACGCGAGCGTTCGCGAGATCCTGGCCCAACACGCCGCGGAACGCGGTCTCGACGTATCCGGCGGCAAGATCCGGCGCACGTCGTCGCGCTTCTGCCTCGGCGTGGAGCACGGCGACTACAACGGCACCGAGCTCTTCGGCGTCGGCACCGATCGTTTCATCTGGCTCGCGTACAAGCCCAACGACAGCGGCCGCGTGCGGCTCTCGAGCGCGACATTCCCTGACGACGGGATCATCGAGTTCAGTCCCGGCAACGTCCCGGAACCGCGCACGATCGTCGACTCGTGGGGGCGCTTCGCATACGGCGTCGATTGGGTGCTCCATCGGCACGGCGAGAAGCTCGGACGTGGCTTCGACGCGGTGTTGTACGGCAACATCCCGGGTGGCGGCATGTCGCGCTCGGCGTCGCTGTCGATCAACCTGCTTCTGACGACGCTCGAGGTGAACGAGGTCGCGCTGCGCGATGATCTCGAGTTCATCGACGTGGCTCAGGCCGTCGAGACCGACTACATCGGATCGCCGTGCGGTCAGCTCGACCAGATCATGATCTACTTCGCGCGGGCCGGCATGGGCACGCACTACCGGCCGGCGGACCGGTCGGTGACGCACGTGCCGCTCGGCGACGGAGCGATCGATTTCCGCATCGTCAGCCTCGACACCGGCACGGTACGGCCGGGTCTCGAGAAATCGACGTACAAGATCCGCCGCACCGAGTGCGAGGAGCTGGCCGCGCTGGCGAGCGGGGAGTTCGGCATCCGGCAGCTCGCCGACGTGCGCGATGAGGGCCTCTTCGATCGCATCGTCGCGCGGTTCCGTGCCGAGCGGCCGGAGCTGTGTGCGCGGTTGAAGTACATCTTCGGCGCGCAGCAGCGCTTCGACACCATGCTCGGCGCGTGGAAGGCGGGTGACATCGAGACCGTCGCAGCGGTCTTCCGCGAGGACGGCGTCGGTCTACGCGACGACTACGACATCTCGGGGCCCGAGCTCGAGACGATGTGCGATATCGCGCGAACGGTGCCCGGCGTACTCGGCGAGCGCATGCTCGGCGGGGGCGACAAGGGCGCCGCGGGAGCCTTGGTGCGAGCGGACAGCGTCGATGCGCTGCGCGTGGCGGTCGACACGGCCTATCCGCGCAGCCGCCCGGCCTATGCGGACCGGTACGCCGTGCACGATTGCCGCGTGGTCGACGGCGTCGTCGTCCTCGACGGCTGTTGAGCGACGGCGCGCATTCCGAGCTCCGCACCCTCTTCCGGCACGCCGCCGATTCCAGTACCCTGGAGAAGCTGTTGGCGCCCGGTCTCCATCGTGCGGGGCCGGCAAAGAAGAGAGGTGATGATCGGTGAAGAGACGGCGCTTCGCGTTCCTCCGTCCCGTGGTTGTGCTCGTCCTGCTCGTGGCCTTGCCGGCCGCGCTGCGGACCGGTTGCGGCTCGCGTCGGTCGCTACCGGATCCGCTCGACTGGCGTGACGAGCTGGCCCGTCGGCTGTCGATTCGCCCGCGTGCGGACTGGGAGGCTGCGCCGCCGCTCGGGGAGGCCGCGCCGCTCGGCGCGCCGGCGCGCATCACCGTTCACCACACCGGAGGTGCGAAGTACACGACCACTGCGCCGGAGCGGATCGTGCGATCACTGCGGGCGATCCAGAAGGACCACCAGACCGCGCGGCGCTGGCTCGACATCGGCTACCACTACGTGATCGACCCCGGCGGCCGAGTCTGGGAGGGTCGCTCGAGCCTGAACGTCGGCGCCCACGCGGGGTCTCCGAGCCTCAACGAGCGGAACGTCGGCATTCTCGTGCTCGGCAACTTCGACCTTCAAGAGCCCAGCGTGCCCCAGCTGGCGAGCCTCGACCGGCTCCTCGGTAGCCTCCTCGAGCTCTGCTCGATCCCGGCCTCGGAAGTCTACACGCACAACGAGGTTCGCACGGGGGGCGGCCTCGACGGCACAGCCTGCCCGGGGCGCCACCTCGCCCGGTACGTCGCGGGGTGGCGTAGCTGAGCTCGCGCCCCGCGCTCTGCGGCCGTCGCCGTAGTCCAGAGCGGCGAAAACGCGAGTTGACTCCCTATCCAGGTAGCCGTTATCGTCCCGGTTTCGCTGTTCCGCGGTCTCCTCCGGCGCCACTGACGTGGAGGTCTTTCGTGCTCGATCCTGTCCACGACGAATGTGGCATCGCCGCCATTTATCGCCTCGATACGCAACCTGAGGGTGTGCAACCATTCGAGGGGTCGGTGACGCGCATGATTCCGGACATGCTGATCGACCAGCAGAACCGCGGTCAGCTTGCGGCCGGCCTGACGCGCTACGAAGAGAGCGCGAACCAGCTGATCGACACGTACAAGCAGGTGGGTAGCGTCTCCGACGTCTTCCATCTGACTCATCCGGACCCGCGCAAGTTCGAGAACATCGTCAACGAGTACGCTGGCCGCGCGGCGATCGGTCACGTGCGCTACGCGACCTGTGGCAAGGAGGAGCGCGAGTTCGCACAGCCGTTCGAGCGTCACCACGGCCGCAAGTGGAAGTGGTTCTCGTTCTGCTTCAACGGCAATATCGCGAACTACGCGGAGGTGCGCGACGATCTCCTCGACAAGGGTGACTACCACCTGGCGCACGACACCGATACCGAGGTGTTGATGCACCACCTCGCGTTCTCGTTGAAGGGGAACGACAAGCCGGAATTCCTCGACGTGCTCCGGCACATTCACTCCACCGTCGATGGCGCGTTCAGCCTCGCGTTTCTGAACGCGGATGGCGATATGGTATTGGCGCGTGACGCTCGCGGCATTCGGCCCCTCGTCTGGGCGGTCAAGGGCAATCTGTTTGCCGCGGCCTCCGAGAGCCTGGCCCTGGTCAACCGGGGTTTCACGGACATTCAGGATCTCGAGCCGGGCCACCTGATTCGCGTGCGCCCCGAGGGGTACGAGATCCAGCGCTTCGCCGAGCCGAGCCGGCGAGCGTACTGCTTCTTCGAGTGGGTCTACTTCGCCAACGTCGCGTCGAAGATCAACGACCGGTCCGTGTACGTCGCGCGCACGCGACTTGGCGAGGCGCTCGCGAGCGGCGAAACCGAGACGGTCGACCCCGAGACCTGCGTCGCCGTGCCGGTCCCCGATACCGCGAAAGCCGCGTGTGACGCCATGGCGCATCAGCTGGGCATCCCGACGCGCGAGGGGCTGATGCGCAACCGATACGTCGGCCGCACCTTCATCGAAGGGACGAGCCGCAAGGAGAAGGCGAAGCGCAAGTACACCGCGCTGCCCGAAGTGCTGTCCGGCAAGCGGGTCTTTCTCGTCGAGGACAGCATCGTTCGTTCGACCACCTTGCGCGTCATCATCACGATGCTTCGCAAGCACGGCGGCGCCAGCGAAGTTCATGTCCGTGTCGCGTGTCCGCCGATCATGGCGCCCTGTGGGTACGGCATCGACATGTCGACGGTTCGCGAGCTGGTCGCGCCGCAGTTCTTCGACGAGCCGGTCAAGGGTGACCTCGACCCGAAGGGGCTGGAGCGGCTTGCCGACGATCTCGGTGCGGATAGTCTGCGCTATCTTTCCGTCAACGAGCTGACCCGAGCGATCGATCTCCCCGAGAGCGACCTGTGTCTCGGCTGCCTCCTGGGCGAGTATCCGTCGAAGTGGGGCGCGGAACTCTACAGCTGCGCGCTCGCTGAGAAGGACAGCACCGACGACGGCGTGCGGACATACGAACGTCGCCGGCGCTCGCGTCGCAAGGATGACCCGCGGCAGAGCGCGATCGGCTCCTAGCAGCTCGAGTTCGTGCGCTGACCCGTCGGGCTCATCACAGGCGCAGCCGCAGCTCGGTCGGTAGCTCCTCGAGCAAAACCTCGCGCCGGTCCACGGATTCCTCGTGGCGCACCTGGAGGACGAGCGTGCCGATCGCCGGGAGCCCGTCGATCTGTGTCCTTCCCCTCGCGTCCGTAGGTTGCAGATGAACGGTCGCTCCTCGTGACGGGGTCGTTGCCGTGCAGCGAACTTGAACGCCTTCGACGGCGCGGCCACCGTCGACAACGACAACCCGCAGTGATCGCCCGAGGTCGAAGGCCAGGTCGAAGCGGTTTGCGCCGTCCTCTCTCACGGTCAATCGCTGCCACGTCGACGTGTCGTTCCACAGGACGCGAAGCGGGCTCGGGAGGGCGCAGACCTCGTAGCGGCCCGGCTCCGCCAGCGTCACGACGTATCGGCCGTCCGCGTCGAGCGCGACCTCCTGCGCGGGCGAATCCTCACCTTCGCGACGCCAGACGACGACGGCTGCACGCGCCGGTCGCTCGTCGAGATCGTGCACGACACCGTGAACGCGGACTCCGGGCGTCAGGACGACGTCGAGTCCCGTCACGGCTCGGTCCTTCGCAACGTCGATCGTCTCCGTATGTGCGAGGAAGCCGCGGCACGAGAATGTCAGATCGTGGACACCGGGTACGAATCCGGCCACCCGGAACTCGCCGGCGCCGTCGGTCGTGCACGGTCGGCTCGCGACGATGTCGCCTCGTCGCACCTCGACTTGAAAGACTCGATTGGCGAGCGCCGCTCCTGTGGGCTCGGCCCGCAGCGTGCCGCTGACGAAGACCGTCGCGGTAGGCGGCGCGTACGGTACCGACGTGGACCGACTGACCGACGGCGCCGCCGGCTCGTGTAGCGGTGCCGTCGGCTGCGAGGTCTCGTTGGCCCCGTCACCCGCAGGCATCGTGTCATCGCCGTCCCCGATCGTCACGAGAATGACGATGACGGCAGCTGCGACGGTCGAAGCTGCGACCGCGCACGCGACAAGCCAACGCGTGCGCGGCGCTGTGCGTTCTTCTCTCGTCACGGTACGGCGATCGAGTCTTCCGTTTCAACGTTGGCGGCATCGTCGTACCCGAATCCCGCCTTCGACACATCGGTGACGCGGAATGTGAAGACGTCGCCGCTGCCGGCTCGTTTCTTCGGCGACTTGAGAACCAGAGTGCCTTCACCTGACGTCGTTCCGGTCGCTCCGGACTGGAGAACCTCCTGCGTACCGCCTGCGGGCGTGTACAGCCAGTCGCCGACGATCGAGGCCTCGGTCACGAGGGCGTCGGTTTGATCGCGAATCGTCACGGTCGCCTGCGCCTCCCAATTGGGTCCCTTCCGCGTCGTGTTCATGTCGATCGCGGCGACGTGCAACGCGTCGCCCGATGCCGTCGGAGTCGCTGCCGCCTCGTTCGAGTTGCCGCTCTCCAGGTCTCCCGAGTCGACCGCCGTGACCACCCAGTAGTACGTGGTCCCGTTCGTCAGACCCGTGTCGGTGTACGCGTTCGTCGTCACGAGAGCAGCCGTGTTCACGAGCGAGTACGGTCCTCCCGAAGTCTGCGAGCGGTACACGTCGTAGCCCGCGATGTCCGGTTCGCCGTTGGCGCTCCAAACGAGGCTGGCCTGGCCGTCGCCGGGCGTCGCGACCAGATTCGTCGGTGCGAGCGGCGGGCCGTTCTGCGGTGTGGCCGAGGCTTCGTTCGAGTCGCCGCTCGGGTTGCCCGACGTGTCGACGGCCGTGACGACGTAGTAGTAGGTCGTGCCGTTTGTCGCGGTCGAGTCGGAGTACGACGGCGATGGGCTCGGCGATACGAGCGACGCGTTGACCTTCGTCGCGTGCGAGCCCGGCGACGTGCCGCGGTAGACGTCATAGCCGGCGAGGTCGGGCTCCGTGTTGGCCGTCCACGCCAGATCGACCGCGGAGTCGCCGGCGTTCGCTACCAAACCCGCCGGTGCCGCGGGCGGCGTGCTGTCTGCCGGCGTGGCGGTCGCTTCGTTCGAATCGTCGCTTTCGCCGCCCATCGTGTCGACGGCTCGCACGATCCAGTAGTAGGTCGTGCCGTTGGCGACGGTGGAGTCGACGAAGTCGCTCGTCATCACGAGACCGCCGTTGACCAGCGAGTAGCCGCTTCCCGACGTCGTCGATCGGTACACGTTGTATCCCGCGAGATCGGGGTCGCTGTTGTCGTCCCAGTCGAGCGAGACGACGGAATCGCCCGCGATCGCCGCGAGGCCGGTCGGTGCCGCCGGGGGCGGGTCGCCCTGGCCGGAGACATCGAGCGCGATCTCGTCGATATACAGCTTCTCCTTGGCCTCGCGCTTGACCCGCGAGCCATCGAGGAAGCGAATCCAAGTCTCGTTCGCGCCGCTGACGTGTGTGCTCGGGTCCAGGGAGGCCGTGTACGTGGTGCCGTCCGCCGTTGCCGTGATCGAGATGCTCAGGTCGTCCCAGTCGGCCGTCGCGAAGTTGCGAGCGAAGACCTGCGGCGCGTCGACGAGATTGCCGTCGGCGTCGTCAAACCAGGCGCCGAGCGTCAGGTCGAGTGCGGTGATGTCCGCAGAGGCGAGACCGACGTCCATCGCGTAGTAGCCGTCGAGGCCCCTTCGGCCACCGGACACGCCGCCTTCCTCCCAGGCCTGCGTCGCCCCGTCGTCCGTGTGGGTATCGGTGTACGCACCGGAGAGAATCGTGCCGACCGTGACGACCGGCTCGCCGATCGCCACGACGCGTGACAAGGGCGCGGCCGAGGCCTCCGTCGACGCGGCGCTCTCGTTGCCCGACAGATCGACGGCGGTGACGACCCAGTAGTACGTCACGCCCGCGGACAGGCCGCTGTCGACCCAATGGCTCGTGGTGACGAGCGATCCGTTGACCTGCGCGTAGTCCGAGCCGGATATCAGCGAGCGGTAGACGTTGTAACCCGCGAGGTCGCCCTCGGCGTTGTCGTTCCAGTCGAGCGCGACCTGGCCCATGCCGCCTGTCGCCTGCAGGTTCTGCGGCGCGGCGGGAGCCGTCGCGTCCTGCGGTGTCGCCGAAGCCTCGTTCGAGTCGTCGCTCTCGTTGCCGATCGTGTCGACAGCCGTGACGACGTAGTAGTAGGTCGTGCCGTTGACTGCGGTCGTGTCCGAGAAGGTCGCCGCGACGAGAAGCGCGGCATTCAGCTTGTCAGGATGCGATCCCGACGACGTACCGCGGTACACGTCGTAGCCGGCGAGGTCCGACTCGCCGTTCGCGATCCAGCTCAGATCGACCGTCCCATCGCCCGCGACGGCTTGGAGGCCTTGTGGAGCCGCCGGCGGCGTCATGTCCTGAGGCGTCGCGGACGCTTCGGCCGAGAACGCGCTCTCGTTGCCGATCGCGTCGACGGCCGTGACGACGTAGTAATAGGTCGTGCCGTTCGTCAGGCCGGCGTCGACGTAATCGCTTGGCCCGAGATCCGCGGCGAGGAGCGCGTAGCCGCTACCCTGCGTCGTCGACCGGTAGACGCTGTACGAGGCGAGATCGCCCTCGCCGTTGTCGGCCCAATCGAGGCTGACCTGCCCATCGTCAGCTGTCGCGACGAGGCCCGTCGGCGCCGCAGGCGGCGTCAGGTCGGTGGGCGTCGCGCTCGCTTCAGCGGAGTTCGCCGACTCGTTGGCGCTCGTATCGGACGCGGTGACGACCCAGTAGTAAGTCGTGCCGTTCGTCAGGCCGGTGTCGACGTAGTCGCTCGACCCGAGCCCCGCAGTGACGAGCGTGTAGCCGCTGCCCTGCGTCGTCGAACGGTAGACGCTGTACGAGGCGAGGTCGCTCTCGGAGTTGTCGTCCCAGTCGAGGCTCGCCTGTCCGTCGCTGGCGGTCGCGGCGAGGTTCTGCGGCGCTGCTGGCGGCGTGATGTCCGACGGCGTCGCAGACGCCTCGCCGGAATACGTCGACTCGTTGTCGCTCGTGTCGGTCGCAGTGACGACCCAATAGTAGGTCGTCCCGTTCGTGAGCCCCGTGTCGGTGTACGTGCTCGCAGCGACTCCCGACGCGACCGGAGAGTACGGGCCCCCCGCTGACGTCGAGCGGTACACGGAGTAGGTGGCGAGGTCCGGCTCGCCGTTGTCGCTCCAGTCGAGGACCGTCGAGCGATCGCCGGAATTCGCGGCGAGACCCGTCGGCGGCGCCGGTGGGGTCATGTCCAGCGGCGTGGCGGATGCCTGGTTCGACAGCGCGGATTCGTTGTCCGTCGTGTCGAGGGCGGTGACGACCCAGTAGTAGGTCGTGTCGTTTGCCAGGCCGGTGTCGTCGTAGCTGCTCGAGACGAGACCCGTCGCAACCGTCGTATACGGCCCGCCGTCAGTCGTCGAACGGTGCACGGAATAGGTCGCGAAGTCGACCTCGGCGTTGTCGTCCCAGTCGAGACTCGCCAACTCGTCGCCGGCCGAGGCGACGAGGTTCAGAGGCGCCGCAGGCGCCGTCGTGTCGGCAAGCGTGGTGAAGGTGTAGTTCGCGCTCGACGCGGGGTTGCCCGCCGCATCGGTCGACGTCACCCTGTAGTTGTAAGTCTTCGACGGCTGGAGCCCGATCAGCTCGACCGAGTGGGACAGCACGAGTGTCGCGTCGGTGACCTGCGAGCCGTAGCTCGTGTCGAGGCCGTAGTCGACTGTGGAGTCCGCGGCCTCGTCGGTCGTCCAGGTGATCGTCGCGGTGCGATCCTGGACGCCCGCAGCCACATCGGAGATATCCGGTGGCGTCACATCGCCCGCGCCGGTCGTGAAGCTCCACAAGGGGCTGGCGCTCGACTTGCCCGTCGTGTCCGTGGCGACGGCGTACCACTCGAACTCCGTGTTCTCGTCCAGATCCGGCCACGACACCGCGGCGATCGATCCGCTCGGAACGGCGGTTGCCGTGCCGATGATCGAGAACTCGTTCATCGGGAGATCGAGGATGAACTCGCTACTGGAACCAGTCTTGAACTGATTCAGCCACGGCGAGTACGTCTGCACGTAGACCGCGTTGTCCCCCGGCACGAAACGGAGGGTCCGCAGCCAGCCGTTGCCGCCGAAGTTGTCACGGTCTTGATAGTCCGCGAGAAGTTGGTGCACCTCGTGGCCGTTTGCGATGTCGACGCGGTAATGCTCGTCGTGGATGTGCCCGCAGAGGACGAACCAGACATTCGGGTTCGGGACGACGATCTCGTCCCAGATAAAGCTCGTGTCGCCGCACGTGCCGACAAAGCGATTGCCCGACGCGTCAAGGTAGCCGTGCGTCGTGATGATCGCCTTGCGGTCGGGGTAGGATTTCAGGATCCCGTCCGCCCACGTGCGGACTTCCGGGCGTGGGCAGAACTCGAGGTGGAGGACCAGGAAGTCCTGACCCTCGGCGGAGAACAGTTGGTAGTTGTTGTCGTTCGTGTCGCCGTAGTGGCCGCCGTACCACAGCTGCGAGTCGAAGCGCGTGTAGGGGAAGTACTGGTTGAAGTACGTCGTCGGCGTGTCGTGGTTTCCAGGCGCGATACCGTACGGCACGACGCCGTCGAGCAGGCTCATGCTGGCGTTGGCGTTGTCCCATTGGGCCGTGTCGTCCCAGGTCTGCACGACGTCGCCTTCGTGCGTGACGAACACGATATTCTGAGACGCCTGGCTGTCGACGATCCACTGCGTCTGGGCATCGAAGACTTGCGGGAAGCTCTCCGAATAGAACTGCGTGTCGGGTAGGGCGACGACGGTGAATTCCGCGGTCGAGGACATCCCGCGACCGTAGAATGTCACGTCCATCGCGTCGAGGTTCGGATCGTTGACGCTGACCTCGAGCGTCGGCGATGTGTCGACGCTGACCGCGCCGTCGCCCGGGCCGACCAGAGAGGGCTCGTCCGGGATGTTCGAGTCGACCGTCAACGTGAACGAGGCGGCCGCGAAACTCTGCTCGCCGGCGCTGTTGGTCACCAGGCAGTTCCAGATGTGGCTCTGCTGGTCGCCGAGAGTCACGTCAAAGGTGGCGGTATCGCTCGTACCGCTGAGCGGCTCTGGATCCCCGACCGGCTGAAAGTCCGGCTGGAAGACGACCGTCAGGACCGGAGGATTCGCCGACTCGCTCGAATCGAAGTCGACGCCGTCGGTGCCCGTGTCGGTCAACAAGATGCCTCGATTCAGCGCGCCGTCACTCCACCGCTGTACGAAATCTGTGATATCGATCGTCCGTAGACCCGTGGCGGTGCAGTCGGCCGACAGGACGACGCTCGTGTCGCGCGAGTACAGGCCTTCTGCGCCGGGGCCCGACCACGGGTAGTTCCAGGTCACATCGTTCTCGTTCCAGCCCTCGAGGAGTCGCCAAACTTGCATGATCGCGCCGAAGTTCGTGCAGTTGACCTCGAGGGTTGCGGAGACGATCGTCGAACCGAGAGGCACCTGTCCCTCGAGGTTCCCGAAGACGTAAGGGAATTGGATGACTCCGTGAGAGTGTGGATTCTCTCCGTCCACGTTGAGCGCAAGCGCTGCGCCGAAGTTGCTGTCGGGATCGGCTGCCGAGAGGTGGGCATCTTCGGTCTCGGCCGGACCGCTGAAGACGGCCGTTCCTGGCTCGTTGCCGACGTAGAGCGTTGCGCTTTGGAGGCCGACCGCGTCGGTAGCGGAACAAGTGAGCGTGACGTCCGTCGTGTTGACTGTGACACCATTCGCCGGGGACTCGAGCGTAACCGACGGTTTCGGCACGTCGGCTTCGAGCGTCAGATCGAAGCTGATGTCGCTCGATGACGCGTTCGCCTGATGCAATTCGACCGCCAGCACGTTGGTGCCGTCGACGAGGTCGTTCACGTCGAGTGCGAAGCTCTGGAATGTACTCTCCGCATCGCCACCGACGACGCCCGACGCGAAGGTGCTGTACGAAATGGTCCCGGCCGGCATGTTCGACCGGGTGACCTCGGTGCCGTTCAGGTACACGACACAGCCGTCGTCTCGGAGCACCTGCAGCGTGAGGCTCGCGTAGACTCCCGCGTCGAATACCGTGAACTCGTGCCTGAAGTAGTACGTGGGGTACTTGTTGTTCGGATCCGGTCCGTACGAGAGAACGGTGGCCTCGTCGCCGTCTCCGTAGCCGAGCTGCGCTGGGTTTTCTGCCCACGCCGCATCGTCGTATGCGATGTCGCGCCAGGTGTCGCCCAGGTCCGTGCCGGTATCGTCGTATCGCCAGATCGACCCTGATGGCACCAGAATGTCCGTTGCCCGTACCGCCGTCCCAAAGGTCAGGCTGACGCTAAGCGCCAACAGACCGATCGCCTTTGATCGTGTCATTCCTACCTCTCCCCAGTTGGCAGCCCCTGTCCCGCGTTGAATGGGCCGATGCCCGTTCGTAGTGGATTCCAGCCTTCCAGCCTTCCAAAACTCGGCAACATCGCGGCGTTCAGCCTCGCGCGCTGCTCCCGGACATGACCTCAGGCTCCGTGAAGCGGCGGAGAAAAGCAAGCTTGCGTATCGCGTGTCCGTCAGGCTGGACAGCGGGCTATCGCGAACCGCCGCTCGATCGGCGATTCCCGGCGGCGAGCGCGCGACGCGTGCGGTTCATGATCGTCAGCGCCAGCAACGCGATCACGACCCACAGCACCGCATCGAGCAGCCAGCCGGGAACCGCCAGGAATGCGGCGGCCAGCGCCAGGGCACCGAACAGGAACGCGCGGTCGCTCTTGCCCATCGGGCCGTCGTAGCGCCGGTCGCTGCCCACCTGCAGCGCGACGACGCCGGTCATCTCGCTGATGATCGCGAGGAGGACGACGCCCACGACGAGGCCCGCGTCGAATCCCGCCACGAACGCGAACGGCAGGTAGAGCGCCGCGTCCGATACGACGTCACCGACCTCGTTGAGGAACGCGCCCAGCGGGCTCTGAAGGTCGTGCTCGCGTGCGAGCATGCCGTCGATCGCATTCAGCGCCATGCGAACGAAGAGGACGATCGGCACGGCGACGAGCACCGCGACCGAACCGGGCCAGCACGCGATGGCTGCGCCTGTCGCCGCCGACAGGATCGCAGCGGAGATCGTGATCTGGTTCGGGGTCACTCGTGCGCGTGCGAGTCCGCCGACGAGCGGTCGCAGCAGACGTTGAAACGCGGGCTTCAGGTCGTAGATGCTGGGCATGCGCGCGAGTGTCGGTCGTCGCTGCCCGCGGGTCAATCCGTCACTTCACTCCGAGTGCTGCCGCGTGCCGCTTGACGGTGGCCTCGAGGTCGGTGCCTTCGTGGAAGAATAGCCGCCCCCGGAGCAGGGAGCGCTCGCCAGGGGCCAGGTCCGGGAAGACCGGATCCGCGTGCATGCACGGACATGGCGGGTTGGCCCACGGCCGTCCGCGTTGCCAGATCGTCGCGATCCAGCGATCCTTGCCGTCGCTCGATCGCACCGCCACGTAGCGCTTGTCGAGCGCTTTGTTGTCGTTCGTCTGCGCGGCGAATCCCGGTGCGGCCTTCAGCATGATGCACACCTGCGCGCGCAGGTTCGATCGTCGCTCCGTCGTTCCGTTGTGCAATCCGAGCTCGAGATCGACGTGCGTGCGCTGCGGAACGATGCGCGCGGTGAACTCGAGGCCGTCCGGAAGTCGGCGTCGCGAGTACAGCTCGCCACCGCCTCGACGGGTCCACTCCATGCGCTCGAGCGGCTTCCCCCGCTTCTCCCAGATGGTCGGGATGTGCGTGTGCGCGAGATACGTGAGCCCGTGCTGTGTCCACAGCGCTTCGGGTAGGTCGAGGACGACGTAGCCCGCGTCCTTCCACGGCAGAAAGATGCTCGCCTTCGTGTCGCGGTGCGGATCGATCGCGCCGTCGAGAAAGCCGATGCGCGGGTGGCGACCACCGGGGTAGGCCAGCACCTTGATCGCGTCGCCGTGCGTCGCCGCCGGCTCGACGTCAGCGCGAATATCGAACGTCTCGAGGAGCTTCGCGACGGCATGCGGATCGTAGCCGGTCGCGATTGCCGTCTCGTCGCGGCTGTAGCGGTGGTGGACCATCGCGTTCTCGAGCCAGAAGCGCAGCTCCGAGCGCTCTGCCGCGTTCAGCTTCGGGAGCGGCGTGCGCGGGAAGTGCAGGTGCACCCGGTCGTGCATCGTGTAGAGGCGATACCGCGCTCCATCGTGCACCAGAATGCCGCTCGACTTGTTCGTCGCGACCGGCAGGAGAGGGTTCTTCGCGTACTTGCGCCAGTGGACGAGATCGGTCGATACGGCGACGTTCGTCGTCCAATTACCATCGGTCGCGCCGAGGCCGTGGTAGTACGCGTAGTAGCGTCCGTCGTGCCGGACGATCTGGTTGAGCGCGACCATCTTGCTGTCATACGTTCCCGGGCCCGGGGCGAGCACCGGATCGTCCGAGACGTTCGTCCACGTCTTCAGGTCGGACGACTTCGCGAGCCAGATGCCCTCGTCGCGACGCTCGTAGAACAGGTGCCACGTGTCGTCTTCGACCCACGCGGTGGGCGTGCCGAAAGGTCCGGGCGAGAGCGGCGAGCCGTCCGTGCGGCGAATGTCGAGGGTGCCGCGAAGCTGCCACTCGACGCCGTCCTTCGACGTTAGCAGGCGCGCGCGGTCGCGGCGGCCCTCGGCGAACATGTAGAACGTGTCGCCGCGCTTGACGACCATCATGTCCTCGATCCACTCGTCGGCGACGAGCGGGTCGAACGTCGAGCGGCGCGTCCACTTCAGGCCGTCGTCCGACGTCGCGTACCCGAGCCGCCGCAGCTCGCCGGGCGCGTCGATGTAGCCCGTGTACCACATGTGATAGACGCCGGCATCGCGCAGAATCCAGCCGCGCTCGCGGATGCTCTCGTCCCAATGTCCCGGACCGCGCGCCGCGAATACGGGATTCGCATGCGCCGGGACGAAGTCGACGAGCTCGCGAGGAAACTCGTCGCCGGCACGGACGTCACTTCCGGCAGAAACCGAGAGGCTCAGGGCCCACAGAGCGACGGACAGGCGGCGCAACGATCGTCGAGTCATGTGACAACGCCTACTTGCCGACGACGCTGACGGGAGCGATCGTCTCGAGGTCGGCGCGAATCGCCTTCGCCTCGCCGACGATCACGATCGCGAGCGTGTCGGGGTGGATGTGCTTTCGCGCGACGTCGACGACCTCGCTGGACTTCGACGCGGCGACACGGGCCAGGTGCTTCTCGTAGAAACCCTCGGACAGGCCGAGATACTCGATTGACCACAGCTCCTCCGCCATCGCCTGCGGCGTCTCCCGGCGCCGCGCTGCGCTGCCAGCGAGGTAGCTGCGCGCGCTGTCCATCTCTTCAGCGCTCGGGGCCGCGGTGCGCATCCTCTCGATCTCGCCGAGGATGACGCGCACGGCTTCCGCGGTCTTCGCCGTCTGCGTGAACGTCGCTACCTGGAACTCGCCGGCTTGCTTGTTGGCGCTGAACGACCCGCTGATGCCGTAGGTCAACCCCTTCTCGACTCGCACGACCGAGTTGAGCCGCGCGCCGAATGAGCCGCCGAACACCTGATTGAGGACCGCGGCGCTCGAGTATTCCTCCGACCCGTGGCCCAAGCGCGAGATATGGCCGATGCGGATCTGGCTCTGTACCGCGCCGGGATGGTCGACGAGATGGATCCTCATCGGGGCCCGCGTCGGGAACTCCGGGAGCTCGACGACCGGCTTGTCGGGCGACTCCGGTCGCCAATCGCCGAACGCCTTGGCCGCAAGGTCGAACGTCTGCTGCGGGTCGACGTCGCCGGCGACGTAGAGTACGGCAGCGTCCGGCCGCGCGAAGCGATTCCACCACGCGCGGAGATCCGCGGCGACGAGCCGCTTCACGTCGTCGGCTGTACCGTCCGCCGTGCGCGCGTACGGGTGGCCGCCGTAGACGGTGCGGTCGAACTGCCGCGCCGCGAGGAACGACGGCTCCTTCTCCTCGACCATCTTGCCCGTCGTCGCCATGCGAATTCGCGTCTGCAGCTCGTCGTCGGGAAACGTCGGCTCGCGCACGACCTCGGCGAGGCTGTCGAGCGTCTTGGCGAAGTACTCGGTGACAGCGGTTGCCCAGACGACGGAAGTGTCGTGACCGGCGGCACCAGCGAGGTCGATCGCATGGGTTTCGAGGTCTTCGGCAATCTCCTCGGCACCGCGCCGAGCGGTGCCCTTCGTGAGCATCGCGCACGCCATGGCCGCGGCACCGGGCTTGTCGGGGTTCTCGTGGCAGGCGCCGTAGTGGAAGCCGAGGCGTAGGCTGACGAACGGCACGTCGTCGTTGGGTACGACGACGATCTCGAGGCCGTTGTCGAGAGTCTTCGCGTGCTTGACGATCGGCGGCAGCGTGTCGAGCGGCGCTGCGATCGGCGGCTTCTCCGGCAGCGACGTCGGCCGTTGAGCCGCCGCCTTCGGGCCGCGGGCAACCGCGCGGCGCCCGCCGGACTTCGACGTCGCCTCGCTCGAAGCCTGATCGGCCGCTTCCTCGTCGCTCTTGCCTTTCCTCGCCGCTCCGAGCAGCGTCGAGATCATGCCGATCAGCGTCGGCTTGACGACGAGCGTCGCCCGTCGTTTCGGGACGAGGTACTCCTGTGCGACGCGATGGACATCGTCGACGGTGACGGCGCGGAAGCGCTCCAGCGACCGGTTGACCTCGTCGGTCGATCCGAGCAGCGTCGCCGCGCGTCCGAGCACATCCGCCTTGCTCTCGATGCGCAATCGAGACTCGACGAGCGACTTGTACAGCGCGTTCTTCGCCTTGAAGAGCTCCCTCTCGGTGACGCCGTCTTGACGGATTCGAGCGATCTCCGCTTCGAGAGCTGCGACGGCCTTCTTGGCTCTGCCGAAGGGCGGCAGCGCTGCACCGGCGGCGAGGATGCCCGCGTGCTCGAGCTGCATCATGCCGCCGAGCGCCATGGCAGCGACCTTCTTTCGGGTGACGAGCTCGCGATGCAGGCGGCTCGACTCGCCGCTTCCGAGGATGTGGGCGAGAATGTCGAGAGCCGGGCTGTCGGGATGGCGCAGAGGGACGGTGCGATATCCGATGCCGACGACCGGCACCGGCCCCTTCTTCTCCTTCAGGCGGATCTCGATCGGCCCGTCGTCAGGGAAGTCGGGATCCGCGACTCGCGGCGGCGTGGGGCACGCGGGGATCCAGTCGAAGTGGCGCGCGACGAGTTCGCGAGCCTCTTCGTGCTCGACCGCACCCGCAATGACGAGAGTCGCGTTGCCGGGGACGTAGAATCGATCCCAGAACGTCTGCAGCTCGTCGATTTTCGCGGCGCGCAGGTGGGGGATCGTACCGATCGGAGACCAGCTGTAGGGGTGGTCGGGGAACACGCGCGGCAGCACTCGTTCGAGCACCGAGCCGTACGGCTGGTTCAGCCCCATGCGACGCTCTTCTTCGACGACCCGACGCTCGGTCTCGAAGCCGACTTCGTCGATCTTCAACGCGGCCATGCGCTCCGCTTCGAGCCACAGCAGGAGCTCGAGCTGATTCGACGGGGCGACGTTGACGTAGGTCGTGTTGTCGAACGCGGTGTACGCGTTGCACGAACCACCGGTCTTGCGGACGAGGTCGAAGTGATCGGTCGGACCGAGGCGGTCCGTACCGCGGAACATCATGTGCTCGAACATGTGGGCGAAGCCATTCCGGTCCTTCGCCTCGTCCTTCGAGCCGACGTGATACCACACCTGGACCGCGACGATCGGGCAGCTGAAGTCCTCGAGCGTGACGACGCGCAGGCCGTTCGCGAGGGTCTTCTCGCGATAATCGAAGCGGTTGGCGTTCGCAGAGTCGTTGGCGGCCCCGGTGTTTTCTTCAGCAGACACGGCGTTCTCTTCGGCGGCTACGAGCGGGTTCGGAGCGATCGGGGGCGGGGCGGCGGAACACGCCCAGGCGAGCACCACGGCGATCGCACGGCGGGGCAGACTCCCGTTCATCGGACGTTCTCCTCGTCGCGAATGCACGAGCCGTCACTGTAACCCAGGAGGCGCCATCGCGCGATCCTGCGTGATCGCGGATTTCGAGCTCAGGCAGTGTCAGGGCGCGTTCTACGGATACAAGCGGTGGCGATCGCGCGGGAACAGCGTCGCCTCCTTGACGTTTCCGAGCCCGAGGAGCTGCATCGTCAGTCTCTCGAGGCCGATCGCCAATCCGCCGTGCGGCGGCATGCCGTGTCGGAACGCGTTCGTGTAGTACTCGAACTCCTGCAGGTCGAGTCCGCGCTCGCGCATCTTCTCGCACAACAGCTCGTAGTCGTGGATGCGCTGGCTTCCCGTCGTGATCTCGAGGCCTCGGAAGAGGAGGTCGAAGCTGCGTGACGTCGCGGGGTCATCCTCGCGGTAGTACGTGTACATCGGCCGCTTGGCGAGCGGAAAACCGACGACGTAGAGGAACTCCGAGCCGTGCTCCTCCTTGGCCCACTCGCAGAGGCGGCGCTCGCCCTCCGGGTCGAGGTCGCCCTTCGGCGAGCGGTGACCGGCGGCGGCGACGATCTCGACCGCACGCGCGTAGGTGACTTGAGGGATCGACTCGCCGACGGTGGGAATCGTCGCACCGAGCAGCGCGACCTGCTCGGCGCAGCGTTCGCGGACGGCGTCGCAGATGTGCCGGATGACGCCGATCTGCATCGCGATGACGTCTTGCTCGTCTTCGATGAAGCCCATCTCGAAGTCGAGCGACACGTACTCGTTGATGTGGCGCGACGTCTCGTGCTTCTCGGCGCGGTAGACGGGGCCGACCTCGAACACGCGCTCGAGTCCGCTGCCGACCAGGATCTGCTTGTAGAACTGCGGCGACTGTGCGAGGAACGCCGGGCGTCCGAAGTAGTCGATCTCGAAGACGTTCGCGCCGCCTTCCGTTCCGGTGCCGACGATCTTCGAGCTCTTGACCTCGGTGAAGTCCTGCGAGCGCAGATACTCGCCGTAGGCGTGCACGATGACGGACTGCACCTCGAAGATCGCGCGGATCTCCAGGGCGCGGAGCGACACCGTGCGGTGATCGAGGATCTTGTCGAGGCTCGTCTTGCGGAGGACCTTCGGCCGGTTGATCTCGAGCGGCGGCTCATGCGCGCTCGCGAGCGTCCGCAGCGCCGTCAGGTGGACCTCGGCACCCCGCGGCGCGCGGGGCTCGTCGATGACCTTGCCCTCGACCTCGACGACGTGCTCCTTGCCGATCGGTCCGACGTCGATGTCGGAGCCGGGCTCGACGACCGTCTGAATCAGCCCGCCGCGGTCTCGCAGGACCAGG
This sequence comes from uncultured Planctomycetia bacterium, assembly GCA_964392615.1. Classification (GTDB taxonomy): domain Bacteria; phylum Planctomycetota; class UBA8108; order UBA8108; family UBA8108; genus CAYMRB01. The sequence goes on from CAYMRB010000038.1 coordinate 31,823, forward strand.
AATTTGACCTCACGAAACGCGCGCAGACCGTGAACCCAGCCCGCCAGGCGGACGGTCTCGCCGATGTGGGACGGCACTTCCGATGTCAGAATCCGGGCCATTCGGTGGCGCTCCGTGGTTGCAGCACGAAACAGCTATCCTATCACTTCCCGGTCCCCGTCAGGAAGGGGGCAGGAAACGCGGGGCTTTCCGCCGAACTGTCGGGCTGCTAGGGCTCGACCCCGAGCTCCTGAAGTGCGACGAGGATCTGGTCGATGGTGACCGGGTAGCTCAGCACGCGGAGGCGTCCGTCGGGCGGCGGGCGGAGGTCGGTTTCCGGAGTGAGGAGGACGACCGGGCAGTCGACCCGTTTCACGAACCGGAAGTCGAAGCTGGTGTGCAAGTCCGGGACGTCATAGATGAGGGCACTGACCGGCGCCGCGGCTCCGAGCTCGGCCGACGATAGCTCCACCCGGAATCGTCGTGCCAGCCCGGTTCCGTAGAGCCGACGATGGACTGCGCTCGGCGTAATCAGTACGACAGTTTTCACAAGACAGCCACCGCGTGCCGCATGCCCGGTCCCCACGACCACGCCGCGATCTTCGCACGAGGCGACGCGGGCTGTCAAGGCGCGCGTCGCCCCGGGGCGCACCCGACCGGCTGCCGACGAGGAGGCGTGAAGGCGGCCACGAGCGCCTGGAACCGTCCCGAATCGAGGCGCCCGGCCCGAATCCGCACGATGGACTGACGCGTCCACGATCTGGGCATTCCGCGGCGCCGCATCATCGCGAGCGTTCGAGCGCGACCGGAAGTTCGTCCGCAGCAACGCTTTCCTGCCGGCCCTGAGGTGGTCGCGGCGCGCCGCGGATGGGGCGACGCGATCGGGCACCGCGCTTGCGGCAGCGAACCGTGTCGAACAGCCCGCCGCGTCGGCGTCTCTCCGCCGCCGCGTAATCCCCGACCCGAGTCGATTGCCCATGTTCTTCTCCGCTGCCTACCAGTCGTTCACACAGCCAGTTGACGGTCGCGACCCTCCGACGTGCGTCGATCACTTCTTCCGCTGCTGCGGTCGCCGATGGCTGGCGTCCTGGGACCACCTCGAGCTCGACGACATCACCACGGAGCGGGTCGGAGCCTACTTCGCGGAGTTGGTCGCGAAGGACGTTCCCCCCGACGAGATCCGTCACGACGGGCGTCGCCTCGCGGTGTTCTTCAGCTGGGCTCGACGCGAGGGGCTTGTCGATGTCGATCCCATCGCCGGCCTGGCCCCGCTCCGCTGTCGCAAGAAGCTGAAGTCGATCTGCTGGAATGAGAACGACCAATCGCGGCTTCTGACGGTCTGCTCTCCCGTCGACGGCGAGAGCCGCTATTCCTCCCGCGGCGTCTTGCCGATGATCTTCCTCGATCACGCGTCCCGGGAATGCCGCGAGCCGTATCTGTACCCTCTCGTGCTGCTCGGCCTACGCACGGGGATGCGCCTCGGCAGTCTTCTCTACCTCGAGTGGCGTCACGTTCATCTCGACCGGCGCTGCATCGAGATTCCGGGCCCCGAAGCGCGTTGGGGTCACGATTTCCAGGTGGAGCTCGACGACGAGTGCGTCGCGTTGCTCACGGACATCGCGCGACATTGCGAAGCCGGCGGCGATGTCTCGCAGCGCGTCTTCGAGTGCCTGGCGGTGCCGATGGCCGACGGTGTTCCGGACGTCGACGTGGTTCAGATTCATCTGCGCGCAGCGTGTCGGCGTTCGGGCATCCGCGAGGGCGAGTTCAACTCGCTTCGCGTCAGCTTCGCGTACAACTGCGTACGCTCGGGCCTTCACTGGACCGAGGCGCTGAAGCGCGTCGACTGGGACGGTCCCGACCTGCTGATTCGCGTGCACGAGCGCTGGAGCCCAGACCGCCGCGCCGCGAGCTGAGGAGCCGCGTCCCACCGGTCCTGACCGAACGCCTCGCTTCCTCCCTCGCCGTCTGTCCGGTTAGAATCGCGGCATGACACGCGCAAGGGTCTGGAACGAGACGGAGCGGTTCTCGAATGCCGTCGTGACACGCGACTCGATGTCACGCCGCGCCGCGCTGCGATCGATCGTCGCCGGCGCGTTCGCAGCGGCCGTCGCTCCCCGCGATCTCCTCGCCGCTCCACCGCCGTTCCGTCTGCGCTGGATGCTCGGATCGTGCATGTATGGCACGACTGACGTCGCGTCGATCCTGCCGGAGGTCGCGAAGATCGGCGCCGAGCACATCGACATCTGGCCGCGCGTCCACGGGAATCAGCGCGAGCAGGTCGAGGCGATGGGCCACGACCGCTTCGCCGCGCTTCTCGCGAAGCATCGCGTCAAGCTCGGCATGATCACGCAGTACAAGCTCGGGCCGTTCGGTCTCGAGCCGGAGATGCCCGTCGCGAAGAAGCTCGGAGCGACGCTGCTCATCACGGGCGCGCGCGGGCCGAAGGGTCTCGAGGGCGGCGCGCTGAAGGCGGCGTGCCGTAGATTCGCCACGCAGATGGAGCCCCATGTCGCGGCGGCCGAGAAGCACGGCTTGACGATCGGCATCGAGAACCACGGCGGGTCGCTCGTCAGCTCGCCCGACTCGATCCGCTGGTTTGCCGAGTTCGCGAAGTCGCGCCACATCGGCATCGCGCTCGCGCCGTACCATCTGCCGCAAGACGCGGGGCTGCTCGCGAAGATCATCGAGGACCTCGGGCCGAAGCTGGTCCACTTCTATGCGTGGCAGCACGGCAAGGGTTGCATGAAGAAGCTGCCGAAGGAGGAGGAGCTTCTGCAGATGCCCGGTCGCGGCCCGCTCGATTTCGCGCCGCTGGTCGCAGCGTTGCGGAAGATCGACTACCGCGGTTGGACGGAGATCTTCATGCACCCGGTACCGCGCGGCATTCCGATCTTGCCGACGACGGCGGAGGTGACGGCGGAGATCAACCGATCGCGGCGCTATCTCGAGAAGGTCGCGCGCGGTTAGTCGTTCATCCGCGCGATCGAGCACCGAGAACGGAGGAGGACGGGAATCATGGCACGCATCCGCATGCTCGCAGTGTTGCCCGCGGTGGTCGTTTTCGCTTCATGCGCCGCCGTCGGTCCGAATGGCGCTGGCCGGGAATCGATCCGAGCCGACGTCGAGCGCGTGCTGGACGCGCAGGTGCGCGCGTGGAATGACGGCAGCATCGATGACTTCATGAAGACGTACTGGAAGTCCGACGAGCTGCGCTTCGCGTCCGGCGGATCCGTGCGTCGAGGATGGCAGGAGACCATCGAGCGATATCGCGAGGCCTATCCCGATCGCGCGACGATGGGGACGCTGCGGTTTCACGTCCACACGGTCGATGTGCTGTCGCACGAGACGGCGATGGTCTTCGGGGAGTGGCACCTCGAGCGCGAGAAGGATGCGCCCTGGGGTCTCTACACCCTGATCCTGCGCAAGGTCGACGGGCGGTGGCTTATCGTCCACGATCATACGTCGTCGGCGCCGAGCGGAACGAGGACGGAATGATGATGCTCCGAGCAAGGCAGCTCGCCTGCGCGCTGGTACTGCCTCTGGCGACGGCGGCGCTGAGTGCGGATGACGCGGCGCCGCTCGCCGGTACGGGGCGGCTCGAGATCGAGGGCGACATCGCGTCGCGCCTCGTCGACGGGGTCGATCGGTTCCTGCTGCGCGAACTCGCACGATCGGCCGACCGCCGCGCCGCGCACTGGCAGCGCGATTTGACCTCGATCGCCGCCTACGAGGCGTCCGTCGCGCCGAACCGCGCGCGGCTCGCTCATATCCTGGGCGTCCGCGCCGCGCGGATCGACTATGACGAGCTCGAGTACGTCGCGACGACCGGGCAACCGGCGCTCGTCGGCCACGGGGACGGCTACCGTATCTCCGCGGTCCGCTGGCCGGCGTTCGGAGACGTCGAGGGCGAGGGGCTCCTGCTCGAGCCGACGCACGACTGCTGGGCGAACGTCGTCGCCATCCCGGACGCGGACGTGACTCCCGAGATGCTCGTCGGCCTGGCGCCTGGGGTCGCGCCGGTGTCGCGCTTTCCGCTTCGACTCGTGCGTGCAGGGTGCCGTGTACTCGTTCCTGCGCTCGTCGATCGAGGCGTCACGCACCGCAAGCTCTCGAACCGCGAGTTCCTGTACCGCTCGGCGTTCGAGCTCGGTCGGCACATCATCGGCTACGAGATCCAGAAGGTGCTGGCAGGCGTCGACTGGTTCGCGAAGCGGCACGGCGGGCAGAAGGTCGGCGTCATCGGTCACGGCGAGGGCGCCCTTCTCGCGCTCTACGCGGCCGCGCTCGACCATCGGGTTCACGCTGTCTGTGTCAGCAGCTTCTTCGACGCGCGAGAAGACGTCTGGCGGCAGCCGATCTACCGCAACGTCTTCGGCCTGCTCGAGCAATTCGGCGACGCAGAGGTCGCCAGCCTTGTCGCGCCGCGCGCGCTGATCGTCGAGGCCGCGCGGGCGCCGGAGGTCGTCGTGCCACCGGGGACGGGCGGCGGGCCGGGACGTTTGACGACTCCGGATCTCGCGACCGTGCGCACCGAGATCGAGCGGGCGCGAGCGCTCGTCGACGGGTTGCCGGACGCGGCGCCGATCGAGCTCGTCGCGAGCGGCGATGACGGGCGGGGGCCGTATGGCAGCGCGCCGGCTCTCGAGGCCTTCCTCGCCGGGCTCTCCGACAAGGCGAGACTGCGAGACTCGTCGGCCATCGAGGCCGAGCTGACCCCGCAGAACGCTCGACCCGGCTACGACGCGAAGGAACGCCAGGCGCGCATGAACCACGCGCTCGATCGTCACAATCAGTGGCTGCTGCGCGAGAGCGCGTACGTGCGCAAGCAGTACTTCTCGAAGGTCGACACGAGTTCGCTCGCGAAGTTCGAGGCGACGATCGAGCCGTACCGGCTCTTCTTCCGCGACGAGGTGATCGGTCGCGTCGGGTACGAGCGTCTCGATCCGCGTCCGCGCAGTCGTCGGATCTTCGACGCGGCAAAGTGCGTCGGGTACGAGGTCGTGCTCGACGTGTTCCCGGATGTGATCGCGTTCGGCATTCTGATCGTGCCGAAGAGTATCGCGGCTGGCGACAAGCGTCCGGTCGTCGTCTGCCAGCACGGGCTCGAGGGGCGACCTCGCGACGTCGCGGATCCGCGCGTGAATCACCGCGCATACGGCCAATACGCGGTGCGTCTGGCGGAGCGGGGGTTCGTGACGTTCGCGCCGCAGAACCTCTACATCTTCCAGGACCGCTTTCGCACGCTGCAGCGCAAGGCGAACCCGGTCAAGAAGACGCTGTTCTCGATCATCGTGCCGCAGCACCAGCAGATCGTCGATTGGCTCGGCGCGCTGCCGTTCGTCGATGCGAGGCGTATAGCGTTCTACGGCCTGTCCTACGGCGGCAAGACGGCGATGCGCGTGCCGCCGCTGGTCGACGGCTACTGCCTGTCGATCTGCAGCGCCGACTTCAACGAA
>CAYMRB010000039.1:0-36869 GCA_964392615.1 uncultured Planctomycetia bacterium
GGACGGGGGCGGGTCATCGACGACCGCGACTTCGAACGAGCAATTCGACGAATTGCCGGCGGCGTCGGTCACCGTGTAGTGGACGGTCGTCGTCCCCAGCGGGAATACGCTGCCCGGCTCGTGGTCGGATTGAACGGTCGGATTCGCGTCGCAATTGTCGGTCACGACCGGAGGCACCCAGTTCACGACGGCGCCCCCGAGGCCGGCCTGCAGCGAGCAGGACACGGTGATCGGTCCGCTCGGACAGGTGATCTCCGGCGCGGTCGTGTCGATCACGTCGACGACGAAGCTGCAGGACGACGTATTGCCCGAGGCGTCGGTGGCGCTGCAGGCGACGGTCGTCAAGCCGGGCGGAAATACAGCCCCGGATGGCGGGATGCAGGTCAGGGTCGGCGCGGGATCGCAAACATCCATCGCCTGCACTTCGAAGAACACGGGGGTGCCCGCGGGCGTCTCGCACTCGACATGGCGACCGCGCGGACAGATGATCGTCGGCGCGATCGTATCGACGACGGTGATCGAGAATTCGCATTCTATGGGCTCGCCGTTCGAATCCACCGTGCTGCAGATGACCGGTGTGGTGCCGAGAGGGAATACCGATCCCGACGGCGGATCGCACGACGGATCCGGTGGGGGATCGCACGTGTCGGAGAGCACCGGGGGAGGATAGCCGACGACGACGCCGCCCGGGCCCGTGCACTCGACGACCATATCGCCGGCGCAGTACAGCTCCGTCGGAGTTTCCTCGACCACGACGATATCGAACGAACATGTCGATGTGTTGCCGGCGGTGTCGCGCGCCGTGCAGGTCACGGTCGTCGTGCCGAGAGGAAAGTGGCTGCCGCTCGGAGGTTCGCAGACGACGGAGGGCGACGGATCGCAGATGTCGGTCGCCGACGGCGCCGGAAACGAGACCACGGCGCCGTCCGGCGGGCCGGAGACGCAGTCGACCATGATCGGTCCGTCCGGGCAGTGGATAGTGGGAGGCGTCGTGTCGACGATCCGGACCTGAAAGGCGCACTCGCTCGTGTTGCCGTTGAGGTCGATCGCCTGGCAGAAGACGGTGCGTTGCGAGCCGGCGGGAAGAAGCGTGCCGGGCGGCGGGAAGCAGATGAGCGTCGGGCCCGGATCGCAATCATCCGTGGCGGTCACGTCGTAATCGATCGGAGTCCCTCCCGGTCCGACGCACTCGATGACCACGACATCGCTCGGACAGCTGAGCACCGGAGCGGTCTCGTCGTCAGGGCACAGCGGTGAGCAACGGTGATAGGGATACGTACGGTTGACGGTGTGGATCACTCGCTCGAGTGCGCGCAGCGTCAGAGCGCAAGCGTCGGTGTCCAGCGTTGGACAGCCTGCCTGGACGCACAGCTCGTCGGAGAGCGCCAGCAACTCGGCGAGCGGCGTCTCGTGCGTGACGTGCGCCGCGTCGTCCGGATCCGGCGTCGACGCGTCGGGAACGAAGATGTCGCCGCACCGCAGGACGATGTTGAACGTCGGCACTCCGAAGCATGCGGCGCAGTCGTCGCCGAGCAGGGCGTCGCCGAAGAGGATCGATCGGCGGAGGCCGAGGTGCAGAGCCAGCGCTTCCCGCCGGTATCTGCTGCAGTCGGACGAACCCAGAACGACTCGAGCCGTCGACGGCGAATCGACTACCTGGCCGCACACGCTCGGATACTCGAACGGCTGGTCCGTCGTTCCTTCCAGCAGGCGGTTCAGCTCGGCGTCGCTGTAGACCCTGAAGCAGTTCGGCCGGCTGCCCGAGTCGGTGCTGAGACAATCGCCAGCGGACAGCTGTGCAGTTCCGAACGTTGCCAAGAGAAACGCCAGAATCCAGGCGGTACGGGACGAATTCGGGTGCATTCTTTCCCTCTCCTCGACTGTTATGGCCCGACATCGGCGGCCCAGCGATTCGCGCGCTGTCGGGGCCGGCGAAAGCCGAGAACCCTTCCCAGACCCAGGGGCTCGTCGCGTGACGGCCCACACGAGGAAGGACGGGGCGCTCGCGGGAGCGAACATCCCGGCACCTAGATACTCGACCTGTCGAGTTGCCGCAACTCCCTGGTTGCCATCGCCGTCCGCAGCCGCAGAATGGGGCGCTGTCGTTCACCGAGTGCCCCCCACGCCGATCGCCGATGCCCGCTGCCGAAACGCTTTCCGAATCCGACGTCGAGATCCTCCGCCGCCGGCTCAAGCTGCACCCGCGCCACGTCACCCGCGTCGTGCGGCGTGATCGCGCCGGTGCACCGCAGGTGATCGAGTACTATCCCCTGTCGCTGAACCGCGACGGCTCCATCAAGGCGCCCTACCCGACGCTTTACTGGCTGACGTGTCCGCGGATCATCCGGCGGCTCGCCGTCCTCGAGTACGAAGGGTGGATCCGCCGCCTTCAGGGCATGATGCGCGACGACGACGCGATGCGTGCCGCCTACCACGACAGCCACCGCCAGTACGTCGAGCGGCGTTGGGCAGCGCTGACGCCGGAGCACCGCGACGAGATCGTCGCGCGCGGCTGGGGCAAGTTCTACCTTGAGAACGGCATCGGTGGCATCGCGGGGTGGGACTACGTGAAGTGCCTCCACCTCCACTTCGCGCACCACCTTGCCGGCGACAACGTGCTCGGCGCGTGGGTGGCGGAGAACCTCGACGTCGAGATCTGAGCCGCGCGAGTGAGCGCGGCGTCAATCCGCGCTCGGTACGGTCAGGTCGTCCGTGAACACGTTGTCGACGACGCGATTGGTGGGTCCACCGAGATTGCGCACTCCTGACTCCGTGGTCGGTTCGGGCTGTGTGTCGGCGATCACGTTGCCGCCGATCACGTTCGACCTGCAGGTGCCGGGGTCGTGAACATCGATGCCGTGTGTGCCGCCGAACTGGACTCGATCCGCGGCCGGAATGCCGAACGATCCCGCGGAGCCGATATCGCGGAGGACGTTGCCCACGATCGAGTTGCCCGACGCTTCGGCGTCGAGCCCGCCGTGATAGGCGAGCCCGATGCCCTGGTAGCAGTCGGAGACGAGATTGCCGTTCACGGTGCACAGCGAGGCTCCGAGCATCTTGATGCCCTGGAACCAGATGTCGGAGATGACGTTGTCAGTGACGACGCACGAATTCGACAGCAACAGGTCGATCCCCTCGCCGCTTGTCGTGCAGACGTTCCCCGTGACTGCGATGCGGCTCGAGGACACGACCGTGATGTGGTCCGACTGATAGCCTTGCGGGCCGTACTCGGGCCGGATGGGCGAGAGGCTCCGGCGGCCTGCCGGGCCGACCTCGATCGCGACAACGCGGTTTCCTGCTACGACGCCACGGTGGCTGCGCGTGATCCGCAGTCCCGCCGGCGAGTCCTGGATCATGTCCGAGGCCGAGTTCACGAGGAAGTCGTGGATGTGGCATCCCCGGACCTCGAAATCGGTGCTCTCGATGATGTGGATGCCGTACCGGGAGCTGTAGCCGCTGATGTCGAGCCCTCGAATCGAGAGGCCGTCGACGCGCTCCGCGACGATTCCGTGGCCGTAGGAGCCGTCGCGGAACCGCTTCTCGATGGCGAAGTCCTGGAACAGGACGCCGTCTCCCATGACGTGCAGTGCGGTATCTGCCGGACTGGGGTTCCCGGGTGGGGGGCTTGCGTCGAAGTCGTGGTAGATCGTTCCCGGGCCCGATACGCCGCCGCCGGCTGGCACGTCCAGGCGTCGCGTGATGCGGTATCGACCGCCCTCGAGCTGCACGACCCGGCCGGTGTCGAGAGCGGACTGCACGGCAGCAGTGTCGTCCGCGACTCCATCGCCGATCGCTCCGAATCGCGTCGGCGTGACCGCGGACGTCGTCGCACGCTCCACCGCGATGGCCACCGGTGCGGGGCCGCCGTGGAACAGGTGAGTCAGGAGGTAGACGGCGTCGGAGATGTCGAGTGCCGTGTCGCCGTTGACATCACCGTTGTCGGTCGCGACCGGCTCGCCCCCGGCCTGCAGGTCCGGGATCTCCTGCCAGCAGCGTGCTGCGAGTAGTACCGCGTTCAGAAGCAGTGCGATGACGAGCAGTTTGCGCATGGTGCGAGGCTCTCGGTCTCGAGACGGTCGGGAGCGTTCGAAGCAAGAAGGAGGCTCGATTGTAGCGGAATCGTGCGCCGGGCCAGCCGCGACGGATGCCATCCTACTGCGGCCGCGCGTCCACGCCGAGCTGTCCCATCTTCTTTTGCAGGCTCTGGCGGTGGACGCCGAGCTGTCGTGCGGCCGCGCTGACGTTGCCGTCATTCGTCTCGAGAGCGCGGGTGATCGCGAGCCGCTCGTAGTCTTCCACGAGTTGCTGCTTGCCTGCGGTGAGCGGCAGCTCGAGATAGCGCTCGAGCGTTTGCGCATCGCTGGACGCGGCGGCCTTCTCGCGTCCTGAACGAGCTGCCTCGATCTCGAGGTCGCGATCGTGGATCAGCTCGCCGGTCCGCATCGCCGCGGCCGCCGCCACGACGTGCTCGAGCTCGCGCACGTTGCCGGACCAGCCGTGCGCGAGGAGCCGGTCCGCCGCATCGACCGCGAGGCGTGGAGGCTCGCACCCCATGCGCTCGGCGAACTTCTCGAGGAAGTACTCGGCCAGGAGCAGCACGTCGCCCTTCCGCTCGCGTAGCGGTGGCACGCGCAGCTCGACGCCGCGGATGCGGAAGTACAGATCTTCGCGAAACCACCCCTCGTCCATCGCCTGGCGCAGATCCTGGTGTGTGGCGCTGATCACGCGAACGTCGATGTCGATGCTCTTCGTCGCGCCGAGACGTTGCACGCGCCGATCCTGCAGCACGCGCAGCATCTTCGCTTGCGCGGCCGTCGGCATGTCGCCGACCTCGTCGAGGAAGAGCGTGCCGCCGTGAGCGCGCTCGAAGAAGCCCGCGCGGTCGGCGTCCGCCCCGGTGTACGCACCCCTGACGTGACCGAAGAGCTCTCCTTCGACCAGCGCGTCGGGAATCGCCGCCGTGTTGACCGCCTCGAACGGCCCGTCAGCGCGATCGCTGGCACGGTGAATCTCGCGCGCGATCAGCTCCTTGCCCGTTCCCGTCTCGCCGCGAATCAACACGTCGAGCGGAGCCCGCGCCACGCGCTCCATCTGCTCGAAGAGGTGTCGCATGGCGCTCGACTCGCCGATGAGCGCACCGAACGCGCGCCTCTCGTCGAGCTGCGAGCGCAGGCTCGCGATGCCGCGTCGCAACGAGGCCCGACCGTGCGCGCGATGCACGGCGGCGCGCAGCTCGTCCACCTCGAACGGCTTCGTCATGTAGTCGGTGGCGCCAAGCTGCATGCACTCGACCGCTCGGGCGATGCTGTCGTCCGCCGTGACGACGACGATATCGCACGCCGCATCGTCGATGCCCTCGTGTCCGGACGCGCGGCGTCCCTCGTCGCGGCGCGTGCGCAGATCGCGGAGCACGCTGACGCCGTCCTTGCGCGGCATCGACAGATCGAGGAACACGAGGTCCGGATCGCTGTCACAGATCCGCTCGAGCGCTTCGACGCCGTCGGTCGCCTCGAGGATGTCGTGCCCCTCGCGTGCGAGCGCCTTGCGCATGCCGAAGCGCGCAGCGGGTTCATCGTCGGCGATCAGAATGCGGAGCTTCATGGTACCTCGAGCGTGAACGATAGCATGTTCGAGGGGCGACGCGCGATGGGGTCTCGTGGCTGCCGATGTCGTATGGGTGCACCCACGGAGTTGCGAGGTCGTGTACCCATGTCGCATGGGCAGGTTGCGTTCGAATCCGACTGGCCGTAGGATCGAACGCGTGGTCGATGGCAGCGTTCCTCTGTAGTGGGTTGGAGCGGTTCGATGAGATCCAGTCGTCCTCTCGTCGTGTCCTGCGTCTTCGTGGAGGGCTGCGGCGGTTTCTGTCCGCAGTAGGTCTCCGTCAGACGGCAGCGCCGAATCACGACTTTCGTTGCAGTGTCCTGCGTCGTGCTGTTGCTCGCCGCGGCGATGTGGCGGCGTGAGGATCTCGCGTACCGGTATCACCTCTTCCGTTTGCGTCGTGATCCGGCGCGGCTCGAGCTCCTGTACGACCGCCGGCACGACGCGCCGGTGCGGCGGGCGATCGATGCGTACACCGAGGACGTCGCCGCGCAGGAAGCGTGGCTTCGCATTCGCGTTGAGAGAGAGGCGGGCGACGAGTGGGGCGACGCGGTGAACCGCCTGGTCCAGGTCGGGACTCCTGGCGCGTTGGAGGCCGTAGCCGCGTTCGTGTCGGTCGAGACCGATGAGGACGAGAGCCCGGGCGACATCGCTGCGGTCACACTCGCGAGAGCCGGCCCGCGGGCGTTCAAGAGGCTGGCGCTCTCGCTGCGCGATCTCGAAGAGCACGTCGCGTGGTGGCGAGTTCGGGCGATCGGACGAGCAGGAGCTGCGGGGCGTCCTGCGCTCGAGGCACTTCTGACAGACCGAGAGCGCATACTCCGCGCGGCGTCGGCACAGGTGCTCGGGAATCTGCGCGGGGCGGCGGCTCCCGCCGTGCCGAAGCTCGTGAAGGCATTGACCGATTCGCACGAGTCCGTTCGTTCCAACGCGGCGGATTCGCTCGGTGATATCGGGGTCGTCAGCGAGCCGGTCGTCGCCGGACTCTGCCGCGGCGCCGCCGACCCGGACCTGGACGTTTCTTCGTACTCGCGCCAGTCGTTGGTTCGCTTGGGACCGCAAGCCCTGTGGAACTCGGTACCTCACTTGCGCGAGCTGCTGCGTTCGGAAGCGCTCGAGACGCGCGCATCGGCAGCTGAGGCGTGCGCCGAGCTCGGTCGGACCGTGTCGTCGCAGCTCGTCGATGAGTTCAGCCCGTTGCTTCGCGCCGACGACGAGTACACCTGTATCGTGGCCGCACAGGCGCTCGCCGTGGCAGGACCGGTGGCGCGGGCGGCGATTCCTGACCTCATGCGGTTTATCGATGCGGAGTCGGACTGGACTCGAGTGTGGGCTCTCCGGGCGTTGATCGCCATCGGGCCGGCGTCCGTGCCGGCGCTGAGGTTCGCCACGAGGACGGACAGCGTGCTGGCACGGGCGAATGCCGCGTCGGTCCTCGGAAAGCTCGGCGCGGCAGCGAGGCCGGCGGTCTCGGATCTCATTCGGCTGCTGTCGAGCGATCGCTCCACCGATGTCCGGTGGCACGCGGCGCTCGCCGTCGGGGCGATCGGTGTCGAACCGTTGCGATGCATCCCGGCTCTGCTTGAGGCGCTCGATGAGGATGCCGACGCCAGCGTGCGCCGCGCGGCGGTGATCGGCCTCGGTCGCTTTCCGGACACCGGACCGCGTCTCTTCGCAGAGCTCCTTCGCCACGATGAGCTCGCTCTTCGCCTGGAGGCCGTTCGCAGGCTCGTCGAGCTCGTCCCGGCTGCAGCGGATGCCGTGCCACGCCTGACCGAGTGCGTCGCGACCGAATCCGATCCGCTGATTCGCAGCCTCGCGATCGTCGCGCTCGGCGAGATCGGTCCCGCGGCGGCGCCCGCCGTCGAGACTCTCGTCGCGAGCGCGAAGAACGGCGACTACCAGGTGCGCAGCTGGGTCTTCGAAGCGCTCGGCAAGATCGGACCCGACGCGCGTGCTGCGATCCCCGTGCTCGAGGCCGCGCTCGACGACGAGAACCCGGTGGCGCGGGAAGCGGCGCGCAAGGCGCTGGCGAGCGTTCGCGGTCAACGCATCGAGGGTTGACTTCCGCGGCGGCGCTGGCGATTTTGGCGTCGCGATCGGTTCACTGCGACGTCTGTCGCCAGCGGAGGTCGATATGACTCGAACAAGGCGTGTCGAAGTGTGTTGCCGCGCGGTCGGTGAGGCGCCGCACGACGATCAGGGCGAAACTTGCGATCAGGTTCTCCTCGAGGTGCTGGAGGAGAAGATCACGGTCGCCGAGCTCATCCGCCGCACGGTGCACGAGCAGGTGCGCGCGCTCCTCGCGCGGCGCGGGCTCGAGGCCGCCGAGGTGCGTCAGGCGATCGTGCGGCGCTATCTGTCGGCCGCGGAGGTCGCGCGTCAGGCGGCGGCCGGCAAGGTCGCTCTGCCCGGTGACGTTCCCGCTGGGGAGTCCGTCGACGCGGAGGCCGAGGCGCAGCGCGCGGTCGAGTCGTTCGAGCGCGGCGCGTTCGTCGTCCTCGTCAACGGCCGGCAGGTGGGCGACGCCGACGAGGAGCTGACGTTCGAGGACCAGGCCAGCGTGACGTTCCTGCGTCTGACCCCGCTGGTCGGAGGGTAGTCGGAGGATCGTCGTGGAAACCTCTCTCGAGCGAGCGCGCGAGACGTTCGCCCATCTGTTGCCGCTCATCGACGAGGCCTGGCACCTCGACGAGCACGCGCCCGATGGACGGTTCGAATCGCCGCTCGAGGAGTTCGTCGGCGAGCACGATCAACCTCACTTCGAGGCCCTGCGAGCGGAGCCGGTAGCCGGATATCTGGCCGTGACGCGCGCGCACCTGGAAGAGCGCTGGAGCGGCGCGGAGCTGGACGAGCGCATCGTCGAAGCGTGGGCGACGCCGGCCGCGCTCGAGTGGCCGGATTGGCGCAACAAGAACCAGCAGAGGATCCGTCGCCGCATCACCGTCGTTCAAGTCGCGCTCAGGGCCCTCTTCGAAGCCGCTCCGACGGACGCGACGATCGACATCGTCGCGGCACGAGCGCGCCGCATTCTCTCGCACCCCTACGAGGGCGCCGAGCTCGACGATCCCGGCACCCGTCCTCCCCATAGCTGCCATCCGCCCACGGCCGCGCACTGTCTCAAGTCGCTGGCGCGCGTCGATCACCCGCGCGCGTCGGAGCACCTCCTCGCGTTTCTGCGCGGCGAGTGGAACGCGCCGGTCGCCGTGCCGGAGAACATGCGCTTCTCGACGGACCACGATCCGCCGCGCGCGTACGACGTCTCCGGTGACGCCTGGCGCTGTGCCGACGCGGCGAGGAAGCGGCTCTTCGAGGTCGGTCAGCTCGACGCCGAGATCTTCGAGACGAGTTGCAGGGAGATGCCGGAGAGCATCAGCAGCTTCTGGTGGGCGGACTCCTTCCGCCTCGACGACGACGACGACGAAGAAGACGAAGAAGACGACGACGAGGACAGCTGGACCCCTCCGGAGCCCGGCAGCTGGAAGGAAGCCCAGGTCGAGCATTATCGCGACCTCGCGTGGCGTCTCGCGCAGGATCCGACCGAGGAGAACCTCCGCCTGTTGACCCGTTTCTCCGCCACGGCCGGCGCGCGCTTCTTGCTTCGCGCCTGCGAGCTCCTCGCGGAGCGCTCCGAGCTGAAGAAGGTCAAGGCGATCAACAAGGGCGGCAGCAGTAGCGGCAAGGGCGTCAAGCTGTGGAAGAACGCTCTCGGCCTTCTGGCGCGCATCTGCCGACTCGATCCCGAGGACGACAAGACGGTGGTCGTGCGTCGCCTCGCCGAGTTCGACGACCGCGTGCTCGACATCGTCCAGCCCTGCGCCGGCGTTGCTCAGTCGCTGGTCGTCGAAGCGAAGAAGGCGCGGGGCGGCAAGGACACGAGCGCCCTGATCGAGCTGGTGAAAGACGTCAACAAGACGTTTCGCGGCGAATACGGCTGGCTCGAGGCGAACGGGCCCGATCCGACGAAAGGCGTGCTCGATCAGCCGTCGACGCGTCCCGTGCTCGAGGAGCTCGGCGAGGAGACCGCGGCGCCTGCGTTGCGACAGATCGTCAAGAGCGACAGCGACGCGCGTCCGGCGGTCACGTTGCTGCTGGCGCTGATGGGCTGGAACGACGACGAGGTCCGGCGCGGATTTACGAAGCGCAACCAGATCGCCGTCCGCGCGTTCGGCCTTCTGCCTCTCCCCGACGGCGATGACGGTCGCGACGAATGCTGCGAGCGCTATCGCGCATTGCAGGAGTTCCGAGCGGAGAGTCGGAAGTTCGGACAGCAGCGGCGAGCGAACGAGGCCGGCGCGGTCGGTGCGGCGCTGGCGAATCTCGCCCACACCGCGGGCTACGACGATCCCGTCCGCCTCGAGTGGGACATGGAGGCCCGAGTCGAGAGCCAGGCCGCCGAGACGCCGGTGATCGACGAGTCGCCCCATTCCATCTGGCTCGATATAGACGCAGCGGGCGGCCCCGCGATCGCGGTCGAGAAGTCGGGCAAGAGGATGAAGAGCATCCCCGCGGCCTTCAGGAAGGACGCGCGGATCACGTCGCTGAAGGACACCGTCAAGTCGCTCAAAGGGCAGACGAAGCGTTTTCGCGCCGCCCTGGAGCGGCTGTGCGAGTCGGGCGATCCGATCGACGCGGCAGGCGTCGAGGCGCTCGTCGCGCTGCGTGCGGCGTGCCCTCTCGTCACGAAGCTCCTGTTTCGTTCGGAGAGCGGCGAGGTCGGCGTTCTCAGCGAGGACGGCAAGTACCTCGAAGGATTACCTGACGCTGATGACGAACCCGTGCGCGTTGCGGTCGAGGGGGGCGTCACGATCGTCCATCCGCTCGATCTCATCGATGCGGGCGCGCTGGCCGACTGGCAGCGCGAGATCGTCCGCCGTCGCGTCGACCAGCCCCTCAAGCAAGCGTTCAGGGAGCTCTACGTCCTGACGCCGGCGGAGCGTGAGACGGGCAATTACTCGAACCGGTTCGCCGGTCAGATCCTGACGACTCGTGTGGCGTCCGGGCTGCTGTCGACTCGCGGCTGGACCCAGCTCAGCGGCGACTATCCCGAGACGTTCAAGCTCTTCCCGAGCGCGGGGCTTCGAGCGCAGCTCGACTGGGCCGACGCGGGCCACTACCTGACGGAGACGGAGTTCGTCACGACGGACACGATCTCGTTCGTCCCGTATCCCGCGCCGCGTGGCGCGTCAGCCAGGGGCGACCAGCGCGTGTCGCTGGACGATGTGCCGCCGCGCATCTTCAGCGAGGTGATGCGCGACGCGGATCTCGTCGTCAGCGTTGCCGCCGTCAGCGACGAGCTCTACTCGTCGAACGAGACGAACGTGCGACGGGCCGAGCTACTCCTCCGCATCCTCGACGACCTCGGTCTCGACAACGTCGAGATCGAGGGACACTTCGTACGCGTCAAGGGGATGCGAGCACGCTATCGCGTGCACCTCGCCAGCGGCGCGATTCACGTCGAGCCGGGCGGGCACATCTGCGTCGTGCCCGATCGCGCCGCGAAGAAGGCCACTCCGCTGTATCTGCCGTTCGCGGATGCGGACGATCCGAAGCTGTCGGAGGTCGTCAGCAAGGTGCTGCTGCTGGCGAACGACGCGAAGATCAAGGACCCGACGATCCTCGAGCAGATCGGCCGGGCGGATTGAGACGGCCTGTCGCGAACGGACTGATAACCATCGCGGGCTGGCCGGAGACACGGCGGCCGGATAGTCTTCGGACGACAGTGTGCGATGACGGAATCCGCGAACTCCTTTCAGAGCCGAGTCCGAGAACTCTTCGATCGTGCCGTCGAGCTGCCTCCGCGGGAGCGAGAGGCGCTACTCGACGCGGAGTGCGGCGAGAACGCCGCTCTGCGGGCCGAGGTCGATGGACTTCTGAGAGCGTTTCAGGACGATGACTCGCTACTCGACGTCTCGCCCCTCGCACACCTCGCAGTGGAGACCGAGGAGCCGGACGACCTCTGGATCGGCGAGCGGGTCGGCGCATACCACGTCGAGAAGCTGATCGCGCGCGGCGGCATGGGAGCCGTCTACGAGGCGGTGCAGGAGCACCCACGGCGGCGGGTCGCGATCAAGATCCTGCAGCGCACGGCGGCGTCGCGAGAGCTGGCGCTGCGCTTCGAGCGCGAGAGCCAAATCCTCGCTCACCTGCAGCATTCGGGCATCGCGTCGATCTTCGACGCCGGCATCGAGCACACCGCAGCGGGTGAATTGCCGTACTTCGCGATGGAGCTCGTCGAGGGGCGACCGCTCGACGAATATCTTCGCAGTGAGCGGGTCGGTCTACGCGAGCGTCTGCAGCTCTTCCTCGAGGTCTGCGTCGCCGTCGAGTACGCGCATCGCCGCGGCATCATCCATCGCGATCTGAAGCCGGCGAACATCGTCGTCGAAGAGGGCGGCCGCCCGAAGATCCTCGACTTCGGTGTCGCGCGGGCGACGGAGTCCGACGTGCAGACGGCGACGCTGCACACGGAAGCCGGGCAGCTGATCGGTACGCTGCCTTACATGAGCCCGGAGCAAGCGAGCGGCGACCCTGCCGAGATCGATAGCCGGACGGACGTCTACTCGCTCGGCGTGATTCTGTACGAGATGCTCGCCGGAGTGAGACCGCACGATCTCGACGGTAAGAACATCCCTGACGCGCTCTGGACGATCCGCGAAGGCTCGTTTCGCGCGCTGAGTGCGATCGATCGCTCGTTGCGCGGCGAGCTCGAGACGATCGCGGGCAAGGCGCTTCAGAAGGACAAGGATCAACGCTACGGCTCGGCCACCGAGCTCGCCGCGGACATTCGCCGGTTCCTCGCGAACGAGCCGATCCTCGCACGGCCGCCGAGCGCGGTGTATCAGGTGCGCAAGCTCGTGGCGCGGTACAAGCTCGCGTCGTCGCTCCTCGCGCTCGTCTTCCTGCTGTCGATCGCGTTCGCGATGGTCGCGACGATTCAGGCCGATCGGACGCGTCGCGAGCGCGACAGCGCGCTCAAGGAGCAGGGCCGGGCGCTTCGAGCCGAGTCTCTCGCCACGGAGGAATCGCAGCGTGCGCGTCAGCAGAGCTACGTCGCCAGCTTGGGGGCCGCGCAGGCGGCGCTCGAAGTACACCGCGTCGACTTCGCGCGCGGGTACCTCGATCGCGCTCCAGAAGAGCTGCGCGGCTGGGAGTGGAGCTATCTGAGCGCGACCGCGGATCAGAGCCTCGAGACTCCGTACTCGAATCAGGGGCGCGTGTGGTCCGTCGCGATCCGAGCGGATGGAAAGCTGCTCGCCTTCGGGAACGAGGCCGGCACGTTGACCCTGTGGGACATCGACGACCGCCGCGAGCTCGCGTCGATCGCCAGGGCGCATACCCTGCCGGTGCGTTGTGTCGAGTTTAGCCCGGACGGCGCGTTCGTCTGCACGTCTGCCGAGGATCGTCTCGCGAGGGTCTGGGACGCAGCTTCGCTCGAATGCGTCGCGACGCTGAAGGGACACCGCGGGCGCGTCGAGATCGTGATCTTCGCTTCTGGAGGCGACCGTCTCTTCACCGTGTCGGAGGATGGCGTCGTCGTCGTGTGGGACTGGAAGGCGTCCCGGATCATCCGCCGCTTGCGCGGGCTTCCCGTCCCCGCGGTCTGGATGGCAGTGTCTCCGAACGAGGAGCGATTCGCGGTCGCCCACCGCGACAATCACGTCGTACTCTGGGACCTGAAGCGCGGGCAGATTCTGCGACGCGCACGCGCAGTGCGCGGAGAGCAGCAGTATCAGCACCGCTGGCCCGTCGCCTTCAGTCCGGATGGCGACTGGCTCGCGACCGGATCGCACGACGGCGAGGTCAACCTCTGGCGCTCCGACGACCTGGAGCTCGTCGGTACCCTGCAAGGTCACACGAAGCGCGTGTGGGATCTCGAGTTCGATTCCGGTGGCCGCGTCCTGGCGACATGCAGCAGCGACCGAACCGTGCGACTCTGGGACGTCGAGACGCGCCGGCCGCTGCAGGTCTATCGCGGTCACGAGAAGCGAGTGTTCGCGCTCGCCATCCACCCTGACGACCAGCGTATCGTGACAGCGTGCGATGGCGGCGACGTGAAGATCTGGGACCTCGACGCGGGCGAACGCTCGCCGCTGACCTTGACGCATCCCGGCGAGATCGCCGCCATGGCGGTGCGTCCTGACGGAGAGCAGGTCGCGGCCGCAGGCACCAGCGATCGTATCGTCGCGTGGCTGCTGTCGAGCGGCGAGCGGACCGCCGAGCTGCGCTGCGCCGGAGCGCCCGTGCGCGACCTTGCGTTCGATGCGACGAGCTCGCGACTGGCCTCGGCCGGTTGGGATGGCAAGATCCGCGTCTGGAATCTGAGCACGGCGGAGGAAGAGGCCGTGCTCGAAGGGCACGGCGGGCGGATCAACGCGGTCCGCTTCGGTCCGCGAGGCCTGCTCGCGTCGTGCTCGTACGACCGGACGATTCGGTTCTGGAGCGTCGCCGATCGCCGCGTCGTCGGGATGATCGACCTTCCCGACGAGGTCGCGCATCGCATCGGTTTCCGCCCTGACGGTCGGCGGCTGGCATCCGTCGGGCGAGAGGCGTCCATTCGCATCTGGGACGTCGAAAGCTGCCAGCTCGTGACGACCCTGCGGGGTTCGGAGCACGGCGCCCGGTGCGTCGAGTACAGCCCGGACGGTGCTCTCCTCGCGACGGCGCACGTCGACCACGGCGTCAGAATCTGGTCGTGCGGGAGCGGTGCCATGGTCCTCGAGCTGTCGGGGCACGCGGAGAAGGTGCTCGACGTCGCGTTCAGCCCGGACGGTGCGCGACTCGCGACGGTCTCGGCCGACCACACCGCGAAGGTCTGGTCCACAGCGACCGGCGAGGATCTGCTGACGCTGGAGGCGCACGACAGCTGGGCCACCCGTGTCGCGTTCAGTCCGGACGGCTCCCGCCTGCTGACCGCCGGTCTCGACTTCCGCGTCCGTGTGTGGGACTCGCGATCGGTGGCCGAGCGCGCGCTCTCCGAGTAGGATCAGGCTCACCACAGCCGTCATGACCTCCGACCGCGTCACGCAAATCCTGCTGAGCTCGTCCACTGCCGAGGGGGCGACGACCGACGAGCTGCTGCCGTTCGTCTACGACGAGCTGCGGCGTCAGGCGCGGCTGCAGCTGGCGAAGGAGCCCGCCGGGCAGACGCTCGATGCGACCGGGCTCGTGCACGAGGCCTACCTGCGACTCGTCGGCAGCGCGGACATCGAGTGGAAGAACCGCAAGCACTTCTTCGCGGCAGCCGCCCGGGCGATGCGTCGCATCCTCGTCGACCGCGCTCGCAGGTACCGGACCGCCAAGCGCGACGGCAAGCGTCTCGATGTGTCGCCAGACCTGTTCGCCGGGGTCCTCGGCGAGCGCCCGGACTTGATGCTCCAGCTCGACGAGACGCTCGCCCGGTTCGAGGCGGTCGACCAGCGCGCGAGCGAGGTGCTCCAGCTGCGGTATTTCGCGGGATTGAGCCTCGAAGAGACGTCGAGGGCTCTCGATCTGTCGCTCGCGACGGCCAAGCGCGATTGGAGCTTCGCGAAGGCCTGGCTGCGTCGCGAGCTCGACCGCGACCCGAACACCGACCGACCCGAGTGACGCGATCGGGATAGATTCGCTCCCGGGGCATTTTCTTGAGCTCTGCGCGCGGGGTTTCTCGCTTGTGGGGATGCGGCGGGCCGCAATCGGGCCTCCCGCCGCCGGATCCACCTCGGAGGGAGAGGCCTTGAAGACCCCGCGCGCCACGCGAACCGCTGTGCATCATCGGTTCTTCACCTGTCTGTCCGCTTGTCTCGTCGCGGCCGCCTGCGCCGACGTCCGCGCCGAGCTGCGCTTTCACGACGTCATCCCGCGACAGCTCTCGACTCGCGGCGGCGGTGGCATAGCGATCATCGGCGACGAGATCGCGGCGAACGCGACGATCACGATCAACGATCGAGAGATCGAGAACCAACGGGGCAGCGACCTGCTGGTCACCGGGACCGCGCCGGCGAACCCTGCGGGGCTGTACGACCTCGTGATCGAGTCGAACGGCGAGAGGCTGCGGGTGCCGCAGGCCGTCTCGTACGTCGTCGCGAAGCTGCCCGCGCCGGAGGACGTCGAGTGTGTCCTCGAGGACAACCGAGCACGCCTGAGTTGGTCAAACCTGATCGCATTCGAAGAGATCACGATCCGCGACGGTCGGAACGCGCTCTTGGCCGTGCTGCCGGGCGACGCGACCTCGTGGGTGGACGACGAGGCCGTCGGCGACGAAGGCGCCTGGTACAACTACTCGATCGTCGGCTGGGTCGGGCTGCTCGAATCGTACCCGGGGAACTGCGTCGCGACGCGTCTCGAGTGTCCGCCACAGCTCATCCCGTTCGCCTCTCAGCGACGAGGCGAGGAGCTCCTCGGGCTGCGCGGCGCGGACGCGACGGAGGTGCAAACCTACTTCGTGCTCGAAGAGGCCGCGCCGGAGGGCATCCGTTTCGAGGTGCACGGCCGGCAGATCCGCGACGGCCTCCTGAGGGCCCGCATCCGCGAACTCGCGCCTCCGCATCGGATCATCGTCGACAACCTCCCGATTGGCGACGACGGGGGCTGGGGACGCGGCGAGGCGCCGACGCCACTCGGTCCGGGCACCTACATCGCGGGATTCTGGGTCGACGGCGGCAGTCCCGACACGGTGGCCTACGTCTTCGACACGGACGCGGCGGTCGACATTCCGCCCGACCCCTTCCCGTGCGGTCCGTATCCGCTCGTCAAGGCGTTCGCGCGCCAGTCCGGGTCGGGGCCCAGCATTCTCGCGATCGGCAAGGAAGTCATCGACGAGAGCGCGTGGGGTCTGTTCCTCGAAGAGCACGTCAGGCGATTCAGTGGACCGAACCGCCGCCACTCGACGGTCGCGCTGCGAGTCGAGGCCGAGAACGCGGTGAAGTACGAGTGGGACTTCGGCGACGGCGCGCAGGCCGTCACGATGGGTCGGTACGTGACGCACAGCTACGTCGAGTACGGCAACTACGACGTCACGCTCACCGCCATCGGCCCGGACTGCTCGAAGAGCACCGAGACGCTCACCCTTCGCATCAAGGAGTTTACGGTTCCCGAGCCGCCACCGGGATCGCCGCCCCTGATCAGCAACATCAACCCGAACCCGCTCGAAAGCACGTACATCCCCGGCGACGTCGGCAACCGGAATCTGCACATGCCTGAAGTCCTGGTCACGTACCAGGTCATGGTGACTCCCGCGGTCGGCTCGATTGTCACTTCAGCGACGCTGGAGCTGTTCGACGTCGACTCCGGCGCGACGCTCGAGAGCCTTCCGATGGGGCACGACGGGAGCTCGCGAGACCCGCAGGACTTCTGGGTCGCGTCGTACGACATGAGCCAGCTGACCGATCGCTCCGCGGTCGGGCTGCGATTCACCGCGCGCGACGATTCGGGCGTGGAAGCCGAGCCGCTCGAGCACATCCAGGGCCTCTGTCCGTTGCCGGAGATCTTCAAGGTCCCTGAGGTCCGCACCGACGTCCGCTACGATCCGTCGACGCGCGAGTACAGCATGAGCGGCCGCCTCCCGGCCGCACCGCTGTTTTCGACTTTCGTCGAGCTGCCGTTCATCGGCCGGCTCGACAACATCCTCGACGCCCATTACGGCGCCGCGGTCCGGCTGCGGAAGGGCGAGTGGTATCCGGAGAAGCTCTCCGGATCCGTCAGGGCGACGATCCTCGGGTTCGACTTCGTCGACAAGGGCTTCGAGCTCGAAAACACGAGCGACGACTTCTCTTTCCTGTGTCCCGATTTCGCGTTGAAGTACGAGCAGCGCGATATGGTCATCTACGACCCCGAACCGTGGGTGAGGGAGGTCTTCAACACGGTGCTTTTCGACGGCTGGGTCGGTCCGGTGGCGGTCACCGTGCGAGGTAGTCTCGACGTCGGCGTCGATCTCGACATCAAGTCGGACATCGTCGTCATCGTCCGTCAGACCGAGCCCTACGTGACGCTGGACGTCTGCGTGAACCCGCGCGTGACCGCGTTCGCCGAGGGCAAGATCAAAGCCGATGTGTTCTGGGGGCTCGCCTCAGCGGCGCTGAGCCTGCGGCCGGAAATCCAGTTCTCGATGCCCGCGGGAATGACGATCCAGGACCTCAGTCTCGGGGTCCGCTTCGGCCAATGCGTCCGTGTCGAGCTCTCCGCGCGCATCAAGGCGTGTGTGAACTACCTGCTCGGCGAGTCGTGCTGGCGCAGCGATGCGGTCACGGTCATCAGCGCCGGCTTCCCGGCGGGGTGCGGCGCGCAAGAGGGCATCTGTGGAACCCCAGACGGTGGCGCCGACGGCGTCGTCGCCGGTGGCGGGGACGGGGACGGGTTCGACGATCCGCTGTTCTTCGACGATCCGCTCTTCCTGCCGACCATCGCCACGAGTCCTGACGGCCGGTTGACGTTGACGGTACTCGTGCGCAACGTCGCGACCGATCCGGACGATTACGACCCGAGCCTGTTCGCGATCCTCTCCGGCGAGGACGGCAGCTCGAGCTGCGAAGCCATGCTGCCGATCGGGGAGCCGGATGACGATCGGTACCAAAAGGACCCGAGCCTGGTCTTCGTCTCCGACACGAAGGCGATCCTCGTCTGGACGCAGAGTCGTCTCGACCGCAGTCAGGTCGAGGCCCTGCCCGGTGCGGAAGGCGGACCCGGCGACACGGAGTTCGCGAATGCGATCTTCCGCAACGAAGAGATCTTCACCGCATCGTGGGAGCTCGGCGAGGGTTGGAGCGAGCCGTTCCAAGTCACCGACGACCTGCTGCCGGACGGCAGCGCGCGCTTGGAGGCGATTCCCGGCCGGGAGGCCGCCTACGCGGTCTGGGTGCGCGCGGAGTCGGGCGAGATCGTCGGAGGTGGCGAGGAAGGCACCGCGGATCTGCGGCAGATGTCGATCCACGGCGCGCTCATCCCGTTCCGCGAACGGCCCGAGCGCCCGACGGCGATCAGCGCGCCGAGCGAGGAGCACCAACGGTTCGCGGACCTCGAGCCGGCGATCGCGTGGTCGCCGTCCGGTCGCAGAGGACGCGTCGTGTGGGTGCGTGACCGCGATGGCGACATCAACACGCCCGAAGACCGCGTGCTGATGTCGGGCGTGTACGGCGAGGGCGAGTGGCGCGAGCCGCAGCAGATCACCGATCCGACCGAGCTCCCCGGTGTGTTGATGCCGAGCCTCGCGATGATGGACGACAGCCGATCGATCCTCGCGTTCACGGTACCGGACTTCGACGGCGAGGGCACACTCGCCGGCACGGGCAACAAGGACCAGGTGTTCGTCGGATCGATGGAGGACGACATCATCTCGTCGGTCGAGGCTCTCGCTCGCTCCCGCTGCTCGAACGCCGACGCGGTCTATGGTCGTTGGCCACAGATCGGTCTGAGTCATGAAGGCTCTCTCGCGACGATCGTGTTCCGCGACGTCGACGCGACGGGAGCTGCGGGAGGCGATGGCGAGCTCGCCGTGGCCGGCGCCGATCTGTCGGTGTCGCCGCCCGTCTGGTGTCGAGTTCGCAGGATCACCGAGGACGACAGTCTCGATTGGGAGATCGCGAGCGACGTGTCCGTACAAGGCGGACAGATTCGCACGGTCCGAGTGACGGACGGCGTCGCAAGGGGCGAATGCGGCCTCGCGTTCGCCGACATCTCGACCGACGCCGACATGGCGCTCGTCGACTTGCGGCTGTCGAACCCGCATGCTCCGGCTGGCGGCCGGTTGACGGCGACTGCCGTGATCCGCAACGTCGGGCTGGCGACGGTGCCGCGACTGGTCGGCTCGCCGCCGCGTCGTCGTCCCGCGACCGACGTGACGGTCTTGGTCAAGGGCGAGGACGATCCGGCATTCCGCGAGGTCGCACAGGAACGCATCGAGCTCTTCGGCGCAGCCGATGCGACGACGGAGGTGCCGATCGAGATCGTCGCACCTGGCGGCACGTACCGGGTCAAGGTCGTTCTCGAGTCGATCGCTGAGGAGTCGAACACGCTCAACAATCAGATCCTGACGATCGGGGGCGTGCTGGCGCCTTCAGGCCTCGAGTGCACCGTCGCCAACCGACCGGGCGAGGCGCGCGTGGGGCTCTCCTGGGGTAACCGCGACGTCTACGACGAGCTCCTCGTGTACCGCAATCAGCGCTTGAGCGCCGTTCTGCCGGGCAGCGCGACGCGCTGGGTCGATGGCCCGATCGGTCCAGGTGAGCACGAGTTCGCGATTCGCGGTCGCATCGGCGACGCGCTGTCGGGGTTGCACGTCACGAGGTGCGCGATCGACGTCCCGGCGCCACCGCCGCCAGGACCGATATTCCTGCGCGGTGACACGAACGGCGATCGCAACACCGACATCTCCGACGCGATCGCGTCGCTCGGTTACCTGTTCCTCGGTGGCGTGCCGCCCGCGTGTGACAAGGCGGCGGACTCGAACGACGACGGCCGGATCGACATCTCGGACGCGACGTACACGCTGAACGTGCTGTTCCTCGGCGGCCAACCGATTCCGCCGCCGTTCCCGCAGTGCGGGATCGACCCGACGGAGGACGGGTTGAGTTGCGAGCGGCCGGCGCCGTGCGGCGGTTGACGCGAACCGGCGCGCTCAGAGCCTCTCGGCCCACCAGCTTCCGTCGATCGGAATGCCGTCGCCCACGTCGTCCGGCAGCCGCAGCTCGCCGACCCAACCGCACGGATCTCCGGGCGTGCCGATCTGGACGACGCGCCGTCGTCCCACGGGCTCGACCATCGCCTCGCAGTTCAGGTCGTCCGGCGACTCCATGTAGTACTCGTGATGGGCTTCGCCGAGCAGGTGTTCCCAGACGTCTTCGTCGACGTCTTCGAAGGACTGCATCGTTTCGCAGGCCGATTCGACAGCCGGGACGATCGGGCCGAGCCCTGCCGCCTCGAGCTCCGCGCTCAGATCCTCGCAGTCGACGAGCGTCAAGAAGACCCCGTCCAGGCTCTCGGCCGTGAGGTAGTCGGGGAAGACGACGGACTCGATGACCCAGCGGACGATATCGCGGTACCGCAGGCCGGTGGCAACACGCGAGAAGCGCAGCGCGTAGGTCGGATCGCCGGGCAGCAGCTCGAGAGCCAGCTCGACGTCTTCGGCCCGCGGAGCGATCTCGGCCGGCAGATGGATCGCCCATTGATCCCCGCCTCCACGCCACGTCAGGGAGATGGTCGCTAACGAGTTGTGGCTCCCGACGTGACCCGTACTGTCCGGATCGCTGACGATCTCCAGCCGGCTGTCCAACGTGAATTCCACCGCATCAGCGAAGATGCGGCTCGCGTCCGCGAGGGCCTCGCTCAAGCCGAACTCGTCGCCCGTCTCTCGCAGCAGGCCAGCGTCGAGGATCGCCTCGAGCGCCGCCGCGGCCGCCACGCCTAGTGCGGTGGGTGAGACCTGACGACAGTCCTCCGGGTCCTGGCACTCGAAGAGGACGTTCCACGGCTCTTCCTCGAAGTAGCGGTCACCGCTCGCGGCGATCGCGAGGCTGCGCAGGAAGAAGACCTCGGGGTCGCCGAACAGCTCCTCCAGCAGCTGATCGATCGCCGGGAAGTCCTCGGTGCGCGGCGCCTCGATGGTGCTCTCCACCGCGAACGTACCCTGCGTCGACGGCCACGTGATCACGTCGCACGGATCGTACGACTCGCACGGCAAGGCGAACTCCGCGCTCCACCTCCCGCACTCGTCGAATGGCGGCGGTGGGGGAGGCCCTCCGAGGAAGAGGAAGCCCAGGCCGTAGACCGCATCGCTGATGTCGAGCGCGGCGTCGCCGTTCGCGTTCGCAGCCTCGATGCAGGGGGGAGTCGAGCCGCCGAGGAACAGGAAACCCAGCGAGAACACGGCGTCGCTGATGTCGGTTGCGCCGTCGGCGTTCGCGTCGCCGCGCCGGAAGTACGCGATCTCGACGGGTGGCTCGCACTCGTCGGGGAGGCCGTTGCCGTTGAGATCTGCCGACGTGCCGGACGCGATGTCCTCATCGTCGGCCACGCCGTTGTCGTTGCAGTCGGGCACGCCGAACGGCCCGAGTAGGCGCGTGTCGACCATCGTGAAGCTGAAGTACGCGGACAGCCCGTCGTTGATTCCGTCGCCGTCCGTGTCGACGTCGAAAACGCTGCCCATGATGCCGACGACCGAGCAAGTGACCGACAGCGAGCTGCAGAGATCGTTGTCGTCCGGGGCGCACGCGTCGTCATCGGCGTCCGGATGGCAGTCGATGTCAATCGTGCCGCGATCCTCGTCGACGGCGACCTGGAAGAGGTCCTCTCCCGGATCCAGCCCGAGGCAGTCACACTCGTTGCGGTAGAGCTCGTTTAACCCGTCATAGAGCTGCAGGGCCGGGATCACGCCCGCGATGGTTCCCTCGGTCACCGCGATGCCGTCTCCGGACTCGACGACCCGCGCTTCGATCTGCACGCTCTCCAGGTCCGCCAGGATCAGCCCGCCGAGGAACGGGGTCGCGATCGGGAATGACGAGGCCGTGCCCTCGACGCGGTTCGCTGCAACGCTGCCGTTGAACCGGTGGCGCGGCACCGACGTGCCCAGCTCGAACGAGCGACGGTCGACGAAGAACGCATCGTGCGTCTCCGGGTCATCGTCGTTGTCGACGAACTCGAAGAAGTGAGCGTCCACACTGGCCGCGTCTGCGACGCCGGCCTCGAAGGACGGCCATGCCGCGCCGACCGCAAGAGTCCCGTCCTCGATGGCTTCGGTCAGAATCGCATCGACGTCTTCCGGTCCGCCCGGCATCGACTCGAGTAGCGACACGAGCGCGCCGAGCGCGTTGTCCGGCCGACCGTCGCCGTTGAGGTCGACACCTCCCTCCCGCTCCACGTGCACGTGGTCGAGGAACGAGGCCGGCACGTCGTAGTCATACTCGTCACCAGCAGCGTCAAGAGAAGACAGCGGCAACAGAAATGCCGCCAGCACAGTGGCAAGGCGTATCGGTTTCATGGCACCCTCAGCGCGTTTCGACCCTAGCAGCCCGTTGAAAGCGGCAATCCGGCACGATGGCGGCCATTTCGCTCGGAGCCCTTTCTCAACGGACTGCTCGCGAAGCGCGGTAATTGTAGCAAAGTCAGGGAGCGTCGCTACGAAACCGCACGACGATTCGCGTGCCGCCACTCTCAGCGTCTTCGCAGGCGATCTCGCCGCTAATCTCGGCGACGCGCCGCGCGACGACGAACAGGCCGAGGCCGGTACCGCTCTCCTTCGTCGTGACGAACGGCTCGAAGAGGCGCTCGCGCATCTCGGGCGCGATGCCCGGGCCGTCGTCGACGACCTCCAACCGCACTTCACCATCGTCGACGCGCCCGTTGACGCGAACGCATCCCGAACTGCCATCGTCCGTTTCGCCACGGCCGCGCTCGGCGGCCGCCTCGATCGCGTTGATCACGAGGTTGAACACGATCTCGCGCACGGCGATCTCCGGAGCACGGACGACGGGCAGGTCGGCGGCCAGGTCGACGTCGATCTCGACCCCGTGCTGTCGCGCGAGGTGCCGCAAGACGGCCAGCGCTTGCAGGACGACACTGCGGAGCGCCGTAGGAGCCGAGTCGTCGGACGGGCGCCGCGCGAACACCAGCAGCTCCTGCGTCGTCGCCGCGAGGCGATCGATCTCCGACAGCACGAGTCGCAGGTCCTCCGCGTGCTCGTGGTCCGGCCCCGCGTCCTCGGCAAGGAGCGAGACGATGGTCTTGATCGACGACAGCGGGTTCTTCACCTCGTGCGCGATCGAGCTCGCCAGCAGGCCGAGCTCGGACAGCTTCTCGCTCTCGAGTGCTCGACGCTCCAGCGCCAGCCGCTGAGTCGACAACATGCCCTGGATGATCGTGCTGCCGAGCTGCTCGACGAGCAGCAGCAGCGCGTTGCGCTCTTCCTCGCGGTACGGGCGATTGCGCTCTCGCCGCCCGAACACGACGAGGCCTGCGACATCGCCGCGGTCGAAACGCACCGCCAACCGCGCGCCGACCCGAGTGCCGCCTTCGCGCAGTCGTGCCGCGGAAGGCTCGTCTCGCGACCAGACGAAGACCTCGGCTGCCGCCATGGCCCGGTGGAGTGAGACGAGGTCGCTCTGGTCGCGCGGCTGGTCCGGATTGCCCGGAGTGCTGCAGCGGTGGTTCGTCTCGCCCCGCCCGTCGAGGAGGAGCGCGTCGATCTCGTCGATGCGGTACGCGGACGCGAGAGACTCGACGAACCAGTCGACGAGGGCGGTCGGCTCGCGATCGCCTTCCGACCTCTCAGACATTTCGGACATCTCGACCGCGATGGTGCGGGTTCGATCTCGCTCGGCGTGAACGCGCGACCCGAGCAGGTAGCCCAGCGCCTCGGAGATCCGCTGGCGAATCGGCTGATAGGCCACGACGAGCACGATGATCGCGACGGCCTCGACGATGGCGAGATCGACGCGGAAGCGCTCGCCCAATCGGCTGGCCAGATCGGTGGCCGCCAGGTGATGGAAGAGCAGCACGCCGACGACAATCGCTCCGTAGACGAGAGATCTCTCGATGACGATCTGCAGGAAGTCGTATCGAACGACCAGGTAGGCGAACACGACGATGGGAATCGCCGGCAGCAGGACGACGGCGCTCGCCATCCACTCCGTCAGCAGAGGCAGGTTGTCGAACGCGTCTCCCGTTCCGGTGGTCGTCACGATGACCATCGCCCACGACAGTAGCCAGGTGAACACGACGCCGGTCTGCACGAGAGCGCAGCCGGGGCGACCGAGATAGACTCTCGCGTGTCGGGGCAGCAGGACCGACACGCAGAACGCCGCGCCGGTCGACAGCCCGAACCACATCGTGTACGGCCGCACGAGCGGCAGGACGCGCGTGACGAACCCTCCCGTCGAATTCGCTAACAGGCCGCCGGCGGGAATCAGCACGAGCAGCGGCAGGTACGTCGCCGCTCCGAGCAGTCGTGTGAACGGCGTCAGCGAGCGCGAGATCCGCACCAATCGCATCGTGCCGTGGAGAACCGCGCTCGGCAGGAGCAACCAGCCGGCCGCGACCGTCAGCATCGCGAACCAGCGGACCTGCTGCGCCCAGAGGCCCGGGACGTCGACGAGGAGCATGCGGGCGAACGTTCCGGCGTGCAGCAGCCAGACTCCGAGATGGAGCACGAGGATCGGCAGCAGCGCGCGGCGCCAATTGCGTCGCTCGAGCATCGCGATCAAGAGGACGGTGTCGATGACCGTCGCAGCGCCGATTCCCCAGAGTTGCACGGACACGAGTCTTGCCGCCGCTTGTCGTCGTCAATTGCTCTCCAACCGCGTCCAGCGGTCGGAGGTTTCGCCGTCTACAGGATCCGATCGCGGGCGAGCTGACAACCGAGAACTGCGGGGTACGCGAACTCGATCGACCTGCCACCACGCCCGCACGACGCTCCAGAGTGCGCCTGCGAGCTCCGTTGCCGATCGTCGCAGCTCACGCATCGCTCGTCTCATCGTCGTCCTTGCTGTCCCGGAGGTCGTCGATCGCCCGGTCGACCTTCTCGCGCAGCTCGCGGGCCGCGAACTCTCGATCGAGCTTCTCGGCGTCCGGATCGCGACCGTCGAGCCGGTCCCAGGCCTCCTCCTTCGCCTCGACTCTCTCGACGCGTTCCTCGAGCCGCGTGAACTGTCGAAACGCGGAGCGGCCGTCAACTCGTCCGAGCGCGCGGTCGATCTTCTGAGCCGACTCGGCCCGCGCCATGCGCGCGAGGAGGAGCGTGCGCTTCTGACGCGCCTGGCGGATGCGATCTTCGAGGTCGCGCACCGAACGTTCCAGGCGCAGCGTCTCGTTGCGCTGCTTGTCGTACTCCTCGGCCAGGCTCGCCGCGCGATCCTCGGCAGCGATCTTCTGCTCGAGCGCCTTGCGCGCGGAAGTCTCGTCGCCGGACTCGAGGCTCTCCGCGGCGCGGTCGACCCAGAGCTGTGCCTCCTTGCGCGTGCGTTCGAGCTCCTTGCCGGTCTGGATCTCGTCCGCAATCGCGTCCGCGACGCACTCGCGTACGCGTTCGAGCTCCTCCTCCATGTCGACGAGAAGCTGGTTCAGCATGCGCTCGGGCTGTTCGATCTTCTCGCGCAGAGTCGTCAGATTTGCCTTCATCAGCAGTGTGAAGCTGTCGAGCCACTTCATGGCCAGTCTCCCTGTAGCTGTCAGTTGTTGCGAGTGCGAGGCTTACTTCCAGGTCTCGAGCGCTGCCGCGACACCGCGCAGTCGGTCCACGACGACGTCCCGCCGTCGTTCGCAATACGCTCCGAGTGCGATCACCGCGCCGCCCAGGCCGACGCCGGCGATCCACAGAAGGTCCGGGTTCTCGATGCTGCCGTGAACGATCATCGCGATGACGTCGGCGACGAGAAACGCGGTGCCCGCGTACAGGAATGCGCGCAGGCGGAGTCCGATGCCGAGGAGTGTCGTTGCGACCGCGATGACCATGAGGCTGAGGATGTGCCACCAGCTTCCACCGACGATGTGGAACACGGGCGACACGAGGACGATGAGCGCGCCGACGTAGCGCAGCGGATCCACCCAGCGCTGCGGGAGGTCGTGGCGCAGTAGCTGCACGAGCACCAGGACCGACGCACCGATCGGCACCATGTAGAACTGCGGATCGCCGAAGATCGCGAGCCCGCCCGCAGCGAGCTCGCGCCAGAGGACGACGAACGCGACATCAGCGATCGCCAGCGCCCCCACGAGCCAACGCCGCTGGCGCGATTCGATGCCGCGCCAGAACCAGATCGCGGCGGCGAGCAAGATCGCGAGGCTGTTCGCTCCGCGCCACGCGATCGAGAACCCTCCGACGTGCTTGACCAGCGCGACGAGGACCGTCGCTCCCGGCAGCAGCAGCGCCGTCTGGCGGAACGGTCGCACGAGTGTGCGAAGCTCCGGACGGCGGGCGGCGATCGCGGCGAGGATGCGGAACGCAAGGCTCGCGCCGAGGATCGCCCACAGGCTGCGGCCCCGTCCGAACGTGATCCAGCCGAAGTGGGCGAAGTACGCGACACCGAGGCCGAGGACGCATTCGGCGAGCCAGACCACCGCAGTCGATCGCTGACGGCACGCGACCACCAGCAGGTTCACGGCGAGACCGACGAACGCGAACGCGGCGAGTGCGCCGGAGGTCGCGTCGAGCCCGCCGAGTACCGTCGATCGAGCCAGGCAGATCGCGCCGAGCCCTCCGAGCGCGAGTTGGTGGAGGAAGACCGCGATCGGTGCGGTGCGCGCGCCGCGCCGCGGCCACAAGTGAGACAGCGCGAGACTCGCGACCGTCAGAGCCGCCAGCGGCAACGCGCTGTCGATCGTCGCGGCTCTGGCGAGATCGAAGACCGTGCGCACCTCCGGTGTCACGAGCTGGACCGCGATCCACAGCGCGTGCCAGTTGACGGCGATCCACGACGCGCTGCGCAGACCCGACTGGCGAAACGCGAAGCTCGCCGCGACGAGGCCAGCGAGCCCGATGCCGCCGGTGATGCGCATCGGCCAGGTGACGAAGAAGAGCGAAGCGAAGCTCGCCGCGATCAAGGCGACGGTTACGACGAGTCCCAGCGGGTCCGCGATCGCTCGCAGTCGCGATCGACGTCGGATGCGCGCGAGCTTCCGAGTCCGAGCCGCGTCGGCCTCGAGGGGCGTCGCGAGGTACGCGTCGAGCCGCGCAGCGAGGGGCAGGAAGAGCAGGGCCATGGTCGTCCATGCCACCGGCAGCCACTCGCGTCGTTCCGGGGCTCCGCCGACGAGGGCCGAGCCGACACCGCCGACGGCGATCGCGAAGCCGACGAGCGTCAGCCACGGCGAACCGTGACGGTATGCGGCGACGAAGAGCCATACGACGATCAACGCGCGGCAGGCGTGGTCGAGAGCTCCGGGAGTCATCGCCCTTGTGAGGCCGGCGGACTCGACGGCGATCAGGAGAGGCAGAAACGTCGTCGCGATCACGACGAGGATCCAGTGCGCGAAGGCTCGCGCTGCCGGCTCGATGGAGCGCGTCAGGCGTTCGTTTCTGAATCGGCGCAGGACGAGGGCGGCGCACCACTGCGCGCATGCGACGACGATCGCGCCGTGCACGATCGCCATCATCGTCGCGCCATGCAAGGCGCTGTGGGTCAGGCCCGCGAGCCACCCGAGACCGATCGCGACGCCGCCGATCGCGGCAGAGCGCAGGGCGACCGCGTGGACGCCGCAGAGTGCGGCGACGGCCGCCGCGTGGATCGCCGATGCACTGCTCGCGTCCCGTCCGGCGTCGACGAGGAGCCAGCAGAACGCGAGCCCGCCGGTGATCGCGAGGCTCGCGTGACGGCACGGCGCGGCGAGGAGTCGGTCGATCTCCGCGTCTCGCGCCAAGGGACCGGGCAGCGGGAGTCGTCGAGCCGTTCGGTCGACCCAGCGACCGGCCGCGACGAGCATCGCCGCGGTCGCGATCAGCACGGCGCGGGTGACCTCTCCGAAGAGTCCCGCGTCGCCGACGCTGTTGATCGCAGCGAACGGCGCGACGCCGAAGGCCGCGGTGACGATCGCGCCGACCGCGAGGACGATCGGCAGGCGGTCGCGGAAGTACCACGCCTGGAACGCGAACAGAAGGGCGAGCGATGCACCGACCGGCAGCAGGGCCTTCTCGTGTGTCCAGGCGCAGGCGAGGAGGAGCGTCGCGAGGCCGACCGCGTATTGCCGCAGTGGCATGCGGAACACGGCGCCGGCTGCGTCTCGCGCGCGTCCCGCGAGCATCGTGGCGGTGACGAGGAGCGGCAGGAACGTGAGGCCGTAGAACGCCCACGGCAGGGTCTCTTCGGAGATCGCGTCGGCGCTGCCTTGAACGGCTCGGGTCGCGAGCTCGCGGAAGAACACGGGCGAGAAGTCGTACGCAGCGGTCACGCCGAAGAGCGCGGCCCACGTGAACGCGCGATGCTCCGTGCGGCGTGCGACGATCGCAATGACCACGGCGAAGAGGAGAGCGGTCGGCGACAGCGCGTACGCACGCGACGCGTCGACGCCGAGAGCGGACGCCGCCAGAAGCAGGCCGGCGACGCTCGCGAAGAGCCCGACCGCGAACGGCAGCGCGATCGACGGTGGGAACGGGCGATTCGCGACACCGGAGCGTTGCCGATGCACGCGAGCGACCGCGTCGGCGGTCAACAGCACGGTGACGGAGACAAGCACGAGGCCGAGGCCCATCCACTGCTGCGTCGCCGGGTTCGAGAAGCACGACGAGAAGTGCGTCAGGACGAGCGCGAGGAATTGTCCACCGAGCAGCCCGATCGGCAGAAAGCCGAAAACGCGCGGCTTGCGGTGCTCCTCGGTGAGCCAGAAGACGTGTCGGTTGACCTTGACGACGCCGGCGGTGAACACGGCCCACAAGAACAGCAGCGCTCCCGGAGCCCACGCTTCGGGAACCAGCGGTGCGAGCGTGCCGGCGAGGCAGAGCGTCAGGTACGACGCGAGAAACGTGGGCTGTGTCTCGCGCAGGAAGTATCGAAACACGCGCTGAGACGCGAACACGGCGAACGCTCCGAGGGCGACGAGGAGTGATCCCCACAGCAGGCGATCGGTCCAGCCCACGTCGGGCGCCAACGCCGCGAGAGGCTGCGCAGCGACTCCCGCATCACCGGCACCGTCGCCGACCCAATGCAGCGCGAGAAACACGACGGGCAGCAGGACGACGGTCAATCCGAGGAGCACGGACCCGGTGCGCGCCAAGCCCAGACGAAACAGCGAGACGCTGCCCGCCGCATGGACCACCGCGGTGTAGGACAGGAGAACGACGCATTTCCACAATGCGGTCGAGGTCTCCCAATGGCTCGTGACGAGCATCATCGACGAGCCGAGCAAGATGAGAACGCCGGTGCCGAGGAGCCAGCGAATGCTCTTCTCGCGGAGGAAGCTGTCGATGAAGTCCAAGAAGGACGACGGCGACTTGGTCGAGGACATGAGAAACCTCCCGGTGATCCGTCCGAACTGCGTGCGCGGGAGGCATAACAAATGGCGGGCCAAGGCGGCGGCGCGGTGTGGCGTCGGCGAACAGGAGCCTTTGAGCCCCGAATCGCACCGTCGAGAGGGCATGCGGCGTCAGCAGAGGGCGCGGCCGAAGTCGAGGGTGCAGTCGCGGCGCTGCAGGTCGATGCAGCGCTCCGGCTGCGGCTCCCTCCGGAAAGCTGGCTTGACACGCTCGCCGCGCAAGAGGCATCGTCGTGGGCGTGCGGGTGGCGCGGCGGTGCCTGCCGGGGCATGGAGTCGCTGCGCGGCCCGGGCGGTTCTTCGAGCGCCGGTTTTTGGGGAGAGGCAGCGATGAGACATCACACAGTGCTTCGTCGAACGTCGGCCCTTCGCGCCAGCTTCACTCTCGCAGTGGCAGCATCCGTCCTGCTGTCCGCGGAAGCGTCGGCTCAGACCGTCGTCGACATCGGAGGTGATCGCCCGGCGCAGCTTCTCGTGCCGTCGAGCTACGACGGCAGCGCTCCGGTCCCGCTTCTCCTGGCGCTTCACGGCTGCGTGTCGCCGCGCGGCGGCGAAAACGTCGAGGCATATCTGCGGTTTGCGCCGCTCGCGGAGGAGCTCGGGTTCCTCTACGCTGCGCCGAACGGAACCCGCGTCGGTGGCGGATACGCGTGGGTGGCGTGCGCTGGCTCCGACCCGGCAGCGAACTCGCTCTACCTCGCGTCGCTGATCGAGGAAGTGGAGACGCGATTCAACGTCGACCATGACCGCGTCTACCTGGTCGGCTACTCCGATGGCGGCTTCATGTCGTATCGGTTCGCCTGCGACCATCCCGATCTCATCGTGGCGTTCGCGTGCCTGGCATCCTCGAATCTCTCGAACTGTACGCCGTCGGCGCCCGTGCCCGTCCTCGACGTCCACGGGACGGCCGACAACAGCGTCGCGTATCAGAACGGCGTCACCGCGCTCGAGCGTTGGGTCCGCACGTTCTGGTCGGCGGAGCGGACGGAGCACGGAGCCGGACCTCCGATCGTCGGCAGCGTTGCAACGAGCGTCTCGCGGTGGGCGCCGGTCTGCGGCGGTGGCGAGCTCGCAGAGCTGTGGACGCTGACGGGTGCGGGACACGGTCCTCAATTCCTACGCGACGGCCTGACGACGCGATTCGCTCGCTCGGTGACCGATTGGCTCTTCGCGCGAACGAGGCGGGAGCTGCCGCGCGCGGAGCTCTCGGTCGCGCCGGAGTCGGGGTACGTGCCGGTCGAGGTCAGCGCGGACGCATCGGCGTCGACTGCGCCGGACGGAGAGGATCTCGCCGTCTGGTGCTGGTCGTTCGATCGCGGTGACGAGGAGCGCGGCGAGCAACTGGTCACACACACGTTCGATCGCCCCGGACGTCACGAGGTGCGCGTCGCTGTCGTCACCTCTGACGAGACGCCCGGCTTCCCCGTCGCGGCGACGGTGACAGCGCTGTGCCAGAGCGGCGACCTCGGCGATCTCGGGTCCTGGTCACAAGTCCAGATCGGTGCTCCCGCGTTCCCCAGCGCAGCTCGTCTCGAGGCATCCGACGCTGCTCTCGAGCTCTTCGTGTGCGCTGGTGGCGCACCGCTCTCGGGTAGCAGCGACGAGCTGTTGTTCATCGAGCGCGAATTCGTCGGCGATTTCGTCGCCTCGGTACGACTGCACGATCTCGCTGGCGGCGACGATCGGAGCGGCGCTGGGCTGATGGTGCGCGCGGGCCACGTCGAGGATGCGGCTTTCGCAGCGGTCCTGACGGGAGGGACGGGCGAGCTCTTCCGCGAGCGGCTGCGATTCCGGCAGCAGACGGGGGCGAGAATCCGTTCGCGTGGGGCTGGTCTCTCGTCTCGCGACACAGCCGCGACCTGGCTACGGCTGGAGCGGCGGGGCGCCAGCGTCGTGGGATCGCGCTCCGTCGACGGTGTCGATTGGGAGGCGGTCGCGGAGGCAGAGCTTCCCGACCTGCCTGAGGCCATTCGGGTCGGTGTCGTCGCCAACGGCGGCGATCGAGGCAGTGTTCCGTTCTTCGCTGTCGAGGCGCGGCTCTCCACCCTCGATGTCGTTCCCTTGATCGAGTCGTACTCGCGGGGGGACGCGAACGCCGACGGCGTGGTCGACATCTCCGACGGCGTCAGCATCCTCGACCATCTGTTCCTCGGCAGCTTTTCGCCGCCATGCCTCGACGCGGCGGATACGGACGACACGGGAGTCCTGCAGGTGTCTGACGCGGTGAGGGTGTTCGGGTTCCTGTTTCTCGGTCAGGCGCCGCCGCCGCCGCCCGGACAGGGCAGCTGCGGTGAGGACCCGACGGCGGACGCGCTCGATTGCGCGTCGTTCGCACCGTGCTCATCGTGACGCCGGAGCGCCTTTCTCAGCGCGTCGCCCCTATTCCGCCACGCACGCGTCCGGGCAATTCGCGATGCGTACGCAGTCCGCGCCGGCCGCCGGTGGGGGGCCGCCCTGGAAGAGGTACTGCAGCACGACCACGGCGTCGGTGAGGTCGACCTGGTCGTCGCCGCTCGCGTCCAGCAGCTCCACCGCGCCGTCGCACGGCAGGTCCGGGCCGCCCTGGAACAGATAGCCGAGGAGCGCGATGGCGTCGGTGATGTCGAGCTGGTTGTCCTGCGTGAAGTCCGACGGTAGCTGCCAGCCTTCGAGGATCGCCGGCACATCCGGGAAGCCCGGCGTGCCATCGACCGGTCCGCTCGGGCGCCAGGCGTCACGTGTCGAGAGCTGCTGCGGGTCGAGCGCCGGGTCGACGAGCTGCAGCGAGTGGCCGAGGCCGTCCGTTGTCGGGTACCACGCGTCGTCGTACTCGATGCGCAGCACCGCGTCGCCGCGCGCGTCGCGAACGACGATCTCCTCACCGCCGTTGGACAGGTTGCCGTCGTACTCGCCGGCGACGAGGATCTGCGCCAGGTCGTAGCGCTCGGCGAAATCGAGGAGGTCGCGGGCGAGGACGACGCGCTCGCCGGGCGCCAATCGTGGCACGGCTCCGGACGAGAAGTCGAAGCGCACGGCACCGGTCAGCCGGACGCCCGTCAGGTCGACGTCGGCAGCGCTCGTGTTGAGGATCTCGAGGAACTCGAAGTCATCGGCATCCGGCGCATTCTCGGCCTCGGAACGCCGCGGGTGATACATGATCTCGGTGATACGCAGTGCCGAGATGTCGGTCGCGAACAATGTCTCGGCGAGCGGGCTCCACTCGCCGCGCAACAGCGTGCGCGCCTTGACCGTCGTCGTGCCGTCGATGGAGATCGGCGCATCGTAGACCTCGGCGTCCGGCGCGACGTCGCCACCCTCGAGGCGCGGATCGCTGCCGTCGAGCGCGAAGTAGATCGTGCCGTCGTCGGTTGCCATCTCGAGCTCGACGATCTCGCCCGGCGGCACCGCCGCGCTCCACGGCGTCAGCCGCGGCGGCTCGAGAGTCGGAAACAGGCCGCGCGCGCGCAGCTGGCCGAGGTAGATATTGCGTCGCTGCGGAAAGTACGTGCCGAGGAGCCATTCCTGATACGCGACGTAGTGCTCGTCGCGGTGGAACAGATCGTAGTCCTCCGGCGTGTAGTTCGCGTGTTGGTGCACGTCGCGGCGGTAGTCGCCCCAGCGGGCCGACTCGGCGACGACGGCTTGCCAGATCTGTTCGTGCCGCGCGAGCCAGCGCTCGATCGAGCGTTCGGTCGTTAGCACGCCGTCGTGGAACATGTGGTACCAGACGCGATCGGCGAAACGCAGGCGGAACTCGGCGTTGGCGCGCAGTCGCGTGTAGAGCCGCGACGGCTTGTTGTTGTTGTTCAGGCCCGTCCGGTCGCGGCGCAGGATGATGTCGAAGTCGGGCTGCGGCGGAGGTGGGTTGTTTTGATGTCGCGAGATGATCAGCTCGGAGTCCCAGCAGAAGAAGCGATAGCCCGCGCCGTCCTCTCGACGGCGCCCCGCGTACCAATTGTGGCCGTCCCAATCGTCGTTGCCGACGTAGAAGTTCAGCAGCATGTAGTCGATCAGGTTGTCGACGTCGAGGTACTCGCGAATAGCCGCGTACGAGGCCGCATCGGCGACGCCCCCCTCCGCGATGGACATCATGCGATTCCACGCCGTCAGATTGCCGTCGACCGCTGCGTTGACGTTCTGAACGTCGTAGTCCTCTCGCTCGCCGCCGTGGTACGCGGCCGCGAATGGGCCGCTGGGACGCTCGACGAGGTTGTAGACACCCCAGTACAGACCGTTGAGGTACAGGTGCACATACCGTCCGTGCGGTGACGGCGAGCCCATCGCGAGCTGCGAGTCGCGTATCCACTGATCGCGGATGTACTGCGCTCGCGGACACTGATACCAATGCCAGTGCGTCCACGAGTTGTTGAAGCCCGCGCGCAGAATGACCGTGTCGTACTCCTCGGTTGCCTCGTCGCCTTCCGGCTGGTTTGCGAACAACGGATAACGCAGCTTGCCCGGTCCGTACTCGCGCTTGAACAGCAGGCGGAACGAGTGTTTCGGGTAATTCGGCGAGCGACTGGACCCGCCCTGCATGCGGACGCCGCAGTTGACGCGGAAGCCGTCCTCCTCGCCGTCCGGATCGATCAGCTCGACCGCGCCGGGGCGCTCCCACGCAACGCCCTCCGACCGCGCGTTGTCGTAGATTCCCGACGCTCCGAACAGGTGCTCGCGGTCCATGACGAGCGAGATCGCCGGAAGGCTCAGAAGGTCGGCGACGATCGTGTCGCGATAGGCGCCGCCGAAGAGGTCGTCCTCGCCGACGACGTCCGGGTCCATCTCGTAGTCGGCCGGCACGCCGGCCCACGCGCTCGGATAGCCCGGCGGGTCGTTCGGCTGAGCGACGACGTCCTCCGGAAAGACGAACGTGCGCGTCTCGACATCGGACGGCCAGTAGTCGTCGCGATACGCCACGGCGCGCAGTACGGCCGTGGTCGAGATACGGATCGGGCCATCGAGCAGCTCGCCGTGGCCGGCGGCGCCGTCGGCATCCGCGGTCGGCTCGGATCCGTCGAGCGTGTAGCGCACCGACGATTCCGGCTCCGCTGGCGTGATCTCGACCGAGAGCGCGTCGTCGAAGTACCCGCTGTCGATACTGAACGTCGGCGGTCCGACGAAACCGATTCCGACTCTGCCATTCGGCCCGCCGGGCGTCGGATCGACGAAGTAGCCGCGCTGTCCCGCGGCGTCGATTCCGAACGACACGTCTTCGAACTGCGGCGGGAACGTCGGCGCGTACTCCGAGACCACCGCGATGCCGTCCGGCGCCACCAGGGCGAGGTACTCGCCGCCGGCCGACAGCCTGAACGTCGTGTGCGGGTGGCCGCCCGCGTCGAAGATGTCCCGCGCTACGTCGCGCCCCGATGCGAACACGAGCAGGTGCTCGAGCGGGGGAATGGTGATCTCCGGAAACCGCCAGCGGTCCAAATCCTCGGTCGTGTCGGTCAGAAAGTAGCCCGCGAGATCGAGCGCTGTCGCGTTCGGGTTGCGAATCTCGATCCAGTCGGACGATGCCCCGTCGCCGTCGACGATCGTGCCGTCGTTGGCGGCCTGGAATTCGCTGATCTGCGGCGGCAAGAGCTGTCCGCCCACGATCACCTGCACGCTGGCCGTGCGCGCAAGATCGCCGGCACTCGCGGTCAGCGTGTAGACGGTCGTGTTGACGGGCGCCACGTCG
Source organism: uncultured Planctomycetia bacterium (assembly GCA_964392615.1). GTDB lineage: Bacteria > Planctomycetota > UBA8108 > UBA8108 > UBA8108 > CAYMRB01. Next base: position 35,186 of record CAYMRB010000039.1, read on the forward strand.
ATGCTGCCGCTTCCATCGACCGTACGGTCGTCGACCGACCCGACGTCCGGGGCGATCGACACGCTATCGACGTTCTCTACGGTCCACGACAGCCTCGAGGTGTCGCCGCGCGCGATGGCGCTCGGCTCCGCCGCGAACGATGCGATGGTCGGCTGCGGGCCAGCGATGCTCGCGAACGACGCGTCGATCTCGTCGGCATCGAGAGCGGTGTCGTAGACGTTCAGCAGCGCGATCTCGCCGCGAAACTGCGTCAAGCCCGCGGGACTGGCGCCGCCTGCCTCGGTGCGGCCGCCGAGATTGTTGTGACTGGCGCCGAGCGCGCCGCTGCCCCAATTGAAGAGCGACGCGCCGTTGCCGCCGCGGCCGACGGGACCCTCGGCGCGCAGCGCCGCGCGCCCGCCCCCCGCGCCGCGCACCGACAAGGTGATCGCGCCGCCGGTCGCGGCGAGCGCCGCGCCCCAGATCCCGAAGTCCGCCACGTCGCAGGCCGCCCGCGGGCCCGGCCTGTCGAAGCGTCGCGTGTTTCCCGTGCTATTGAGAAAGCGCACCGAGGTCGACGTGATCAGGAACGACGAGCCGTTCTGACCGCCGCCTGTCTCGAAGATGACCTGGTGGTTGCCATCGAGGGAGCCCGGGCGCACCCAGACCTCGAACGTCGTGTCACCGCCGGGAAACGCGGCGGTCGAGCCGCCGGACGCGGACGTCGCCGGATCGAGTCGGTACGCGGCGGTGAATCGAGTCGCCGCACTGTCGATTGCAGCGTGCGCGCAGCGGCTCAGAGTCCAGTGGCGCGTACCGACGCCGTCAAGGAACGAGTCCGCTGTCTGCCCCGGCGCGTCCGCGGAATAGCTGTGGACCAGATCGGCCCGTAGCCCAGCCGGAACGGCCAGCAGGGAGAGAATCAAGGTGGTTGCGAGCGAACCGTTAGGCATTGTCGAGTTCTGGCGACGAAGAGGCCGGCCGAGATGGCCGCCGTCGCGCCGAATTGCTTTCTTCGATGGGCTGCCAAAGCGGCCGCCCCGCCGTTCGCGAACGAACGACGGGGCGGCGCTCATGCGACTCGCATCGGCTGAGCGATGCGTTACGGACAGAGCTCCTCCGGGTAGTTGCAGTCCCCGAGCTCGTCGGCCGTCGGATCTTCACCGCAGGCCATCGTGCCCGGATCCGGCGGCGCGTCGCCGCCGAGGAACAGGAAGTTCAGGATGTAGATACCGGAGCTGACGGTGATGCTACCCTCGTCGCCGGCATCGGCGGCATCCGGACAGACCGGCGCCTCGCCGCCGAGGAACAGGAACGAGAAGATGAACTGACCATCAGCGATGTTCAGCTCGCCGTCGCCATTGGCGTCGCCGCGCAGGAAGCCCGACACGTCGCAGGCATCTCCGATGCCGTTGTCGTTCTCGTCGGCCTGGTCCTCGTTGTCGGCCGTCGGACAGTTGTCGCAGGCGTCGCCGTGGCTGTCGCCGTCGCTGTTCTCCTGGCCTTCGTTGTCGGTCGCCGGACAGTTGTCGCAGGCGTCGCCGAGGGTATCGCCGTCGCCGTTCTCCTGACCGTCGTTGTCGACCGCCGGGCAGTTGTCACAGGCGTCGCCGACCGAGTCGCCGTCGCCGTTCTCCTGACCGTCGTTGTCGACCGCCGGGCAGTTGTCGCACGCGTCGCCGACCCCGTCGCCGACGCTATAGGC
>CAYMRB010000040.1:0-31444 GCA_964392615.1 uncultured Planctomycetia bacterium
CAAGCTCCCCCGGGAGTAATCACGCAGCAGAACGTGAACAAGCAGCTCGCCTTGATGTGTGTGGTGTTCTACTTGTGGTCATCGCCCTTGATCCACCCCGTCAAGCTGATGGTCGTGCTCTTCCACGAGATGAGCCACGGCCTGAGGGCGAGCGCTACCGGCGGCAAGGTCATCGCGATCGAGATCACCGCGAACGAGGGCGGCGCGTGCGAGACGGAGGGCGGCAGCGCCGCGATGATCGTCAGCGCTGGCTACCTCGGTAGCATGCTGTTCGGGAGCCTCGTGCTGTACCTGTCCCGGGCGCGTCACTTCGTGCCGATCGTGTACGGCATACTGACGCTGCTGCTCGTGGCCGCGATCGCGACGGTGTTGCGGGATAGCTACTCGCGCACGTTCGCGTCGTGCTTCGCTGGCGTGTTCATCGTATTGGGGTTCATCATGCCCGCGGGGATCGGAGCGTTCGGATTGCGGGCGCTCGGCACCTTCGCGTGCGTGTACTCGATCTTCGACATCTACTGGGACATCCTCGCGAAGCGCACCGACGGGCCGGTCTTCAACGACGCGACCGCGTTCTCCGAGATCACCGGCGTGGCGCCGCAGATGGTGGGCATGGCGTGGCTTGTCACGTGCATGGTCTTCTTTCTGTTCACCATGCGCGCCGCTTTGCTTCACGACATACCGTCATCGAGCGGCAGCGGCGGCGACGGCGCCGCGGGCAAGAAGGCGGCACCGGCGACGGCGTGACGCTCTTCCGTTACGCTTCGACCGGGGGCCAACCGTGCGCGTCGCAGAGCTCGTCGAATGCAGCCGGTATCGGCGCAGCCAGCGTCAGCTCGTGCCCGATGACGGATTCCGGCAGCTTGGCCTCGAGCGCGTGCAGCAGCAGGTGTGAGAGCCCGTACCGTTCGAGGAATAGCCGTGCCGGCTTCGGCTTCCCGTAGCGCAGGTCGCCGGCGAGCGGCCGGCCTTGCCCCGCGAGAAGCGCGCGCACCTGATGCGTGCGCCCCTCGTGCGGTACGACCTCGATGAGGCTGAGGCGCTCGTCGCCGCGCAGGCGCCGGAAGGCAAGCTCGGCCGGCACCCAGCGATACCGGCCCCGCAGCTTGGACCGGACCTTGCCCCGCACCGTACCCGTCTCGTCCATCGGGCCCGCGACGACCGCCAGGTAACGCTTGGCGACGATGCGTTCGGCCAGCGCGTTCTGTGCGGCGCGGGCGACGCTCGGCTTCAGCGCGAGGATGAGGACGCCCGATGCCTCGAGCTCGAGGCGGTGGACGAGGTGGATCTTCTTTCCGGGGCGCACGTCCAGGGCGCCCGGGTGCAGCGTGATCCACTCCTCGAGAAGCTCGACCAGACCGACGTCATGTGCCGTGCCCTGATGGACCGGCACGCCGGCGGGCTTGTCGACCGCCAGAAGGCCGTGTCCATGGTAGAGGATGCTGTCTTGGTCGAACTCCACGCTCGTGTACCGTCTCGTCGCCTCTATTGGCCGAAGTACAGGCCGCCGTTGACGTGGATCACCTCGCCGGTGATGTAATCCGAGTAGGACGATGCGAGGAACGCGACCGCGCCCGCGACATCGTCGTTCGTGCCGGCCCGCCCGAGCGGCACGCCGGCGACGAGCTTGTCGAAAACGTCCTTCGCCGTGTGATCGGTGTGGAAGCGATTGTCGATGAGGCCCGGCGCGACCGAGTTGATCGTGACGTTCCGGCCGGCGAACTCCTTGGTGAGCGTGCGCGCGAGGTTCGACACCGCGGCCTTCGCCGGGCCGTAGTGAGGCGTCGTCGGCGCGCCGCCGTTGTGGCCTGCGATGGACGCGATGTTGATTACCTTGCCGCTGCCCTGCTCGACCATGATCGGGATGATCGCCTGGCACACGAAGACCGTGCTCGCGAAATTCAGTCGCAGGCTCTCGTCGAGCAGCTCCGGCGTCAACTCGGCGAGCAGGGCGCGGCGGATCATGCCGCCGGCGTTGTTGACGAGGATGTCGACCCGACCGCTGCCGAACTCGACGGCGGCCTCCTTGAGGCGCGCGATGTCGGCCGGACGGGTCACATCGGCCTGGACCGCAAGGGCTCGTCGGTCGAGCGCTTCGATGGCCGCCACCGTCTCGGCCGCCTCTTCGGCGCTGCGCGAGTAGTTGACGACGACATCGGCGCCGTTGCGCGCGAGCTCGAGGCTGCAGGCGCGGCCGATATCGCGTGCGCCGCCGGTGACGACGGCGATCTTGCCGTCGATGCGAATGCTCATGGATGCGGGACTCCGGGTCTTCGGTGCAAGCGCTCCTCGTAGCACTCGGGGGAGCATCCGTCAACAGCGAGCAGCCCATCCGACGCAAAGAGGGCACCGCGCCCGGCGTGAACCGAGCGCGGTGCCCTCCCTCTCGTGCGTTTCGCCTCCGGGGCGCTACAGCGTCCAGCCGGCGCGGTACGGTGGCGCGACGATCGCGTTCGCGGCGGCGAGGTTGGTGACCTTCATCGCCTTTGCGTCCCACTCGAGCTTCTGGCCCGGGAAGCGGATCGCGACCGAGCCGAGCAGCGCGACCTCGGCGAGCGGGCCGCCGAACTCGACGAAGTCGGACCCGGCCTTGCGACCCGTGCGGATCGCCTCGAGCCAGTCCCAGTGGTGGCCCTTGACGCGCGGAATGACGCGCGTGGGCTCCTTATAGGCTTTCGCCTTCTCGTCCGGAACGATGCGTCGACCGCCGGCGCCGTGCGAGCCGTGGATGATCGCGCCCTCGGTGCCGTAGACGATCGCGCCGGTGCCCGGGACGCCGGCGCCCTTGATGTCGGGCGCCGGAGGTCGCATGTTGCCGTCGAACCAGATCAGCTTGATCGGGCCGCGCTTGCCCTTGGCCGGGAATTCGTACGTGATCTTCGAGCCGGGCGGGAAGACGAGCGCGTGCTTCACGGGATCGAAGCTCGGGTCGACCTCGGCCTGGATCGACGTCGGCGAGCCGAGATTGAGCGCCCAGAACGACGGGTCGAGCACGTGGCACGCGAAGTCACCGACGGCGCCCGTGCCGAACGGCGACCAGCCGCGCCAGTTCCACGGCACCCACAGCGGGCTGTAGTCGATGTGCTTCGTCGGGCCGAGCCAGAGGTCGTAGTCGAGCTCCTTCGGCACGTCGTGCTTCTTCGCGAGCTCCGCCAGCTTGTTCATCTGGCAGTAGACGTGCGGGAACGCGTTGCAGCACGCGTGGACCTCCTTCACGTCGCCGATGGCGCCGTCCCAGATCCACTCGCAGAACGAGCGGATCGCTTCGGACGAATGGCCCTGGTTGCCGAGCTGCGTGACGACCTTCTTCTCGGCGGCGATCTTCATGATCGCGCGAATTTCGTGCACCGAGTGCGCGAGCGGCTTCTCGCAGTAGACGTGTTTGCCGCGGCGGATGGCGTCGGTGACGGCGACTGCGTGCGTGTGGTCGGGCGTCCCGACGGTGACCGCGTCGATGTCCTTCTCGACCTTGTCGAGCATCTTGCGGTAGTCGCGGAACTGCTTCGCTTCCGGATATCGCTTGTACGTTCCTGCCGCGCGGCGATCGTCGACATCGCACAGCGCGACGATGTTCTCGCCGCCACACGCGTGGACGCTCGCGGCACCGCGCCCACCCACGCCGACACACGCGACGCTGATCTTGTCGTTGGGCGACGGCCGGTTCGGCCCGCCGAGGATAGCTGCCGGCGCGATGTGGAACAGCGCCACGCCGCCGGCGGCCTTGTGCAGGAAGCGCCTGCGGCTCTGATTCTTGGGGGTGTCGGCCATCGTCGTCTCCCTCTCTCACAGTGGTCTTTCGAGCGCCCGGCCGTCGTATCCGACCCGGCACGACCATTGTCGGCGAGACGGAGGGGGCGATCAACAGCCCTGGACGCGTCCTGTGGCAACCTATTCAGTCGCGAGCGGCAAACCGGGGGCCGCTCCGGGCTCGCCCCGACGGGCCCGGCGATCGAATTGGCGTTGCCGCCGAACGTCGCGTATCGTCTGTCGCAAAGGAGGATCCCATCGGATGCAGACAGTGGACGAGGTGATGCGAGAGCTCGAGAAGAAGGGCAGCGAGCAAACCCGCAAGACCTTCGCGCGACACGGCATCGAGGATAGTCTTTGACCAGAAAGGAGCTGTGGGTTCATGTACGCGTTTATCTTGGTGACGGCACTCGTCGCGGGAGACGCTGACGCGAAGGTCACGTTCGCGCCTCCAGTGCGTCTTCAAACCGGCGACGACTATGTGGGCTCCAAGCGGATGTATCCGTCCCCGTGCCTCTTCGACGTCGATGGGGACAAGCGAGCCGATCTGATCATCGGTGATCTGATGGGACGCGTCACGGTTTCCGGTCGAGACGGCGACGGCTGGACCGAGGAGAAGGCGCTCGAGGGCGCTGACGGCAAGCCCCTGAAGTTTGACAATTGGTGATGCATCGGCATGGGTTCACAGTTCGTGGACTACGACGCCGACGGCCGCATCGACCTCTTCACCGCTACGTACGACGGATCGCCGCACGTCTCCCTGGGCAGCGAGAAGGGCTTCCTCGAGCCCCGACGCGTGCTCGACGCCAAGGGCGAGCGAGTCATGCTGCAGGCATTCTGGGACTACGACGCCGAGCAGTGGAGCGAGAACAAGGCCCAGCCCAAGGGGCACTGCACCTCCGCCGCGGTTTTCGATTGGGACAACGACGGCGACCTCGACCTCATTCTCGGCTCCTACGGCGACGGCAAGCTCTACCGTCAGATGAACGAGGGCAAGAAGGGCAAGCCGAAGTTCACCGGCAAGAACATCCCGATCGAGGCGGGTGGCAAGCCAATCGCGGTCAACGGCGGCGTGACCGCGCCGCAGCTTATCGACTGGAATGGCGACGGCCGCACGGATCTCGTCTGCGGCGGGTTCGGCGGCTCGTACGGCCGGAAGCCGGGCGGCGCGGTGTCGCTCTTCATCAACACCGGTAAACTCGGCGCCCCGAAGTTTGCCAAGCCGCGAGCGCTGATCGCACCGAGCCCGATGGGTGCGACCGAGCCGACGCGACCGGACGCGGCTCTCTACGCGCACGCGGTCGACTACGACGCCGACGGAGATCTCGACCTGGTCGTCGGCGGTCGCTCGCACTGGCAGCTGCCGCCCAGGGACTTGACCGCCGCGCAGGAGAAGCGCGCGGCCGAGCTGCGCAAGCAGCTGGAGGCGATGGAGGCAGAGGTCGAGAAGCTCTTCGAGAAGCTGGACGACCCGCAGAAGCTCTTCGCTTCCGACGAATACAAGAAGATCGTCGACTCGCGCCGCGCCGCGAAGGCCGAGCTCGAGGAACTGGTGCCGTCGCCGCAGCAGAAGTACTTCGTCTGGCTCTACCGCAACACGTCCGGCGTCCGTAAGTGATCTGTCCACTCTGATACACCGCGTGAACCCGACCCCGAGATCCGAGATGCAATACCCGAGACTCCTCCTCACCGCCTTGGTCTTCGTCGCCGTATCGACGCACGCTTTCGCCGAGGTCGTCATCTTGCCCTCCGGGGCGAAGACGCAGTGGCGCTACCTTGACGACGGCTCGACGCCGGACGCGGCGTGGTCGAAGGGCGGCTTCGACGATGCCGCGTGGAAGAGTGGCAAGAGCCCGCTCGGCTACGGTGAGGACGAGCTCGGCACCGAGATCTCCTTCGGCGACGACGAGAAGGCGAAGCACATCACGGCCTACTTCCGGGGCGCCGTGAACATCGCCGCGTCCGACAGGAAGGCAGTCGGCAAGCTACGCCTGCGGCTGCGCTGCGATGACGGCGCCGTGGTCTATCTCAACGGTCATGAGATCGCGCGCATCAACCTGCCCGACGGCGCCGTGACGTCGAGTACTCAGGCGGTACGGGCTGTCAGCGGCAGCGCCGAGACGCGCGTGCACGAGATCATCGTCTCGGCCGAGCGCCTCGCGAAGAAGGGCGGGGATCTCGTGGCCGTGGAGGTGCACCAGGCCAGCGCGACGAGCAGCGATCTCTACATGGACCTGGAGATCGTCGGGCTCGGCGCTGATGAGCAGTCGAAGCCCGATGTCGTCGAAGAGAAGCGCGACTTCTATGCGGATGGAATGGCCGCTGCCAGGGGGCGCCGCTACGAAGAGGCGGCCGAGCTGCTCGCGCAGGTCGATCCGTCCCACCCCAGCTACGTGCAGGCGATGCTCATCCTCGGCCTGCAGGTTTACGGGCAGGCCCTGGGCAAGCCACGGCAGGGGATTCCCTACGTCAAGAAGGCCTACGAGGCGGCGCCGCAGAACCGCCAGGTCGTCCAGGCCTATCTGCGCGCGCACGTGCGATCCGGCGTGCTGTTCGACGACGCGGACATCGCGCGCGAGCGCAGCAAGACCGTGAGCGAGGAGCATCGATTCCTCGTCACGAAGCCGGAGTGGGACAGCCCGTCGGAGAAGATCAGTCGCGAGAAGCTCGAGGAGGACCTGAACCTCCTGGAGCACTACCTGGTCAAGTGCTTCGCCTATCTGAAGATTCGCGATGTCGACTACCGCGCCGCGCTCGACGCGATTCGGCTCTCTCTCGACGACGAGACACAGGTCCAGCAGTTCGAGCTGCAGATCGCGAAGCTGATCAGCCTCTTCGGCGACGGGCATGCCCGCGGGAGCCGTCGCTTCATGCCCAAGGGCTATGCGCCGTTTGTCGCCGCCGAGTACAAGAACCGCATCTACCTGATCGACCCGAGCGGTCCGAGCCTCCTCGATGCGGAGCACCCGTACGTCACGCACATCGACGGCGAGCCGATCGAGAAGTGGATCGAGGTCGCCGGATACACCGTCGTCAAGGAGTCGCGTCAGTGGCACCGTCGCGGCGCGCTGGAGATCCTCCGCAACGTCAACTACGTGCGGGCCGAGCTCGGGCTGCCGCGGAACTCGAAGCTATCGCTCAGGATGGAGTCGGAAGACGGCGAGAAGCAGCGCGAGCTCGAGGTCGACGTTGCGTCGCGAGCGTCGCGAGGGTCGCGGGCGCCTGGCTTCCCGAAGGGGCAGAGCCGCCGCATCGAGGACGTCGGGTATCTGCGCATTCCGCAGATGACATCGAGTCCGGTGTTCGTCGCGGGATTGAAGAGTTGGATGGAGAAGTTCAAGGACACGCGCGGATTGATCATCGATCTGCGCGGTAACACGGGCGGGTCGAAGACAATCCTCTGGACGCTCTTTCCGTACTTCATGCCGCCCGACGCGCCGATGCGCATCCTCGAGCTGTCGGTCTATCGCAAGCCGATGGAGATGCCCCACCCCGTGCTCGGCGGTTACATGCGCTCGGACACGTCGGGTCAACCGATCACGTCCAAGCGCTGGACGACCGATGCCCAGCGCGAGCAGATCCGCCGCTTCCTCGCCGAGTACCGCACCGAGTGGCCTCTGCCGGAGGGCGAGTTCAGCGAGTGGCACGTGATGGCGCTCAGCGCCGCCGACAATCCCGACGCGTACTACTACGACAAGCCGCTGGTCATCCTGCAGAACGCCAGCTCGTTCAGCGCCAGCGACATCTTCCTCGGCGCGTTCGAGGACCATCCGAACACGACGCTGATGGGCACGCCGAGCGGCGGCGGCAACGGATGGCAGGAGGGCTTCACGCTGCCGAATTCGAACGTGAGCGTGGTGCTCTGCCTGTCGGCGAAGTTCCGGCCGAACGGCAAGCTGTACGATTCGGTCGGCATCGACCCGGACGTCTTCATGGAGGCGACGCCGCAGGACGTGCTCGGCGAGACCGACACGGTGCTCGACGCGGCCGTTCTGCGCCTGCAGTCTCGGCGCGCGAGGATCTGAGCGCGGCCGATAGGCCTGTCGGAGCGCCGCGACCTCACGGCTTCGGATTCGGCACGTACATGTCGCGTTCGGCGAGCCCGAACTCGTCGATGGCCTTCGAGCAGCGCGTCATGGCGATCGGACGGTCGTGGAAGTTGTTCGTTCCGAACGAGAACTTCGCGCCCAGCTTCTTCGCCAGTCGAATGAAGCGGTCACTGGGATTGCCGCTGCGCGCGTTGATCTCGAGAGCCACGCCGTTGGCGATCGCCGCTCGGATGATTCGTTCCATGCGGGCGTCGGTCCACAACTCGTCGTAGCGGTCGCTGACCGCCGGCGGCAGGTACGTCGGATTGGCCAGGATCGTGATCGGCTCGGCGAGCACCCGAAGGTTGTGGCGGACATACCGCTCCATCCAGGCCTCCGCGTTCGGGATCTCGTATCCGTTCGACTCCCAGAGCTTCACCGGCGGACTGTCGTCGGTCGGCATCGGCATGATCATCGTGTCGCCCAGCACGAAGTCGAGACGGGCGAGCAACTCACGCGCGTGCTTCTCGTGCCAGTCGCGGTCGTTGACCTGAAGGCCCACGAACACGGGACGGTCGGCGGTCGCGTCGAGGAATGCACGGAGCTGGGCGTCCGTCTCGATGGGCCATCCCTCGCCGATGTTGCGGAGCACGCCGACGTTGATGCCGGTGGCGGCCTGACGCGCCATGGCCTTCTCGACCGTCATGCCGCCCCTGAGGTGGACGTGGAAGTCGATGAACGGCAGGCGGGACTTGGCGATCTCGTCCATGCGAGCGTCGGTCACGCCGTATCCGCTCGTCGGGAATCGCGGGGGCTGGCGGGAATCAGCGTCGTTCGCCAGCAGGCGAACGCGAACGCGACGGAACCGGACCGCGCTCTTCGCGTCGTGTGCCTGCAGAGCGATTGTTCCGTGGGGCCGACGGCGATCGGCCTCCCCGGGTCGGTTCGTCGAGATGTAGTCAACGACGAGATTCCCATCCACGTGAATGCGAACGCGAGGCCCGACCACGCGCAGTTTCATGCGGAACCACTTGCCGTCCTTGACGAACGACTTCGCGATGTTTCGAACGCCGACGAGGCTGCCCGTCCTGATCGGATTCCGGCGCGCCCCCCCACCGCGATCGCCGTTGCGGATCTGGACCTCGTAGCCGCTCGTCGGCCGGCGCCGCGCCTGGTACTCGGTATGGAAGAAGACTCCCGAGTCGGCTCCCGCGGCGGTCATCGCCTCGATCTCGAGCTCGAAGTTGCTGAAGTCATGCGCGCCGACGGAGCCCGTGTAGAAGAGATGACTCCGCTTGCCCCGAGCGACGAGGCAGCCGTCTCGGACGCTCCAGGCGTCGGGGTTCTCGGCCGCCCTCCACCCGTCGAGCGAGCGGCCGTCGAACAGCGCGATCCAGCCGTCGGGGGTGTCACCCCGGACAGCCTCGGCGCCGGCCAGCATGGCGACGAGCGAGACGAGGATCGTCGCGGCTCGATGGAATCGGTCGGGGTCTGTGTTTCGTCTCATGGCGCCTCACGGGGGAATCACGTCGCGCTTGTCGCAAGACCCATCATGCTCGTCGGCTCCGGGTCCTTGCTGCCATGCCGATGGTCACGACGTCGACGAGCAAAGGCGGCGGTGGTCCCGTCGCAGCGCCAACTCCACCGCCGCGCAGGAGTCAATCCCGTGGCGGCCTTCTCTCTTCCGGCTCGCCGGCGAGCACCCTCAGCAGACCACGGAGATCGTTGAGGATCACGACCGCGTTGACGCCGACGAGCACGTCGACGATCTGGCTCGCGGCGTCGGTGATCTGAAGCTCGCCGAGTGCTCCACTGGCCCGCGCGGCGATGAACGCGACGATGACGTTAGTCAGGCTCCTCTGGAGGTCGACCGTCGTGCCGGTGAAGAGGGCCGTGAAGATGTCGACAAGCTCCTGTAGGAGCTGGAGCGCGCCGGCCAGGTAGGCAGCGTTGATGCCGACCGCGGCCGCGACGACGCTCGAAGCGCCGACGAAGAAGCCCTTCGTGAACGACAGGAGCGCGGACTTGTCCGCATCGTCGGTATTGGGGTCGATCTGATCAAGCGCGATCTGGATCACGCCCTGGACCACCCCCATGAAGACGGCGAGCGGCAGGACGCCCTGAGCCGCTGCCGCGAACAGGATCGCCGTCGACGCTCCGGCGTAGAATCCGATGTGGAGGCCCGTCGAGAGCTTGCCGGTGACGAGCGTCCCCAGGATCGCGGACAGGATCGCGACGATGACCACCACGATCAGCATCTCGGTCATCGTCCAGTTGCCCGACGGGTCGCGGCTGTTGACCGGATCGCTGTGCGCGTAGAGGTACTTGTGCAGCGTCGCCGGGTCGGACGTCCTGCCCTCCCAGCTGTCCGCCGTCAGGAAGCGTCCCGATTGCGCGTCGTAGTAGCGCGCTCGCAGGTAGTAGAAGCCGAGGTTCGGATCGAATTGCTCGCCGGTGTACCGGTACGCGTTCGTCGTCGCCCCAGTCGAGCGGATGAGCGCGCCGAATGCGTCGTAGGTGTACTCATCGACCACCGCGCCGGACTCGTCGGTCAGATGGCGCACCGACAGCTGTCCGTCGTAGTGGTAGTACCGCACGCCGCCTTCATCCGCCGGCCGCGTCATGCTGACGAGGTCGTCGCCCCAGACGTAGCTCACCTCGTGGTCGACGCGAGTCTCGAGCACGACCTGCCCGAAGCGGCGGTTCGTGTCGACGAGGCTGTACGTCGTTCGCGTACCGACTGTGCTCGACACCCTGAGGCCGTCGGCATCGTATTCGTACGCGACCGCCGTCGCGTCGGAACCGCCCGACTCGATCTCCAAGTTTGCGTCGATGAGCCGGTTCGCCGCGTCGTACGTGAACGCGTCGGTCGCGTTGCCGTCCGAGCGCGTGAGCGTGTTGCCGTTCGCGTCGTGCGTGTAGACGAGGAATCCGGCCGTCCCCTGAACGCCGCCGATGCCGCGCGTGTGGCGGTCGTCATCAGCCTCGATGGGCGCCTCGACGTCCGCGTCGCGATCGTCTTCGGCCGCGTCGGCGGCCTCTCTCAGCGCGCGCTCCTGATCGGCCCACAGACGTCCATTGACCTCCATCGCGTGGAGATTGCGCTGTCCGAGGACGAGCACCGCCGTCGCGAGCCAGACCGCTGTCTGTGTCGATGCGACCCACGCGGCGCGTCGCCAGTGGTATCGTGCGCGTCGTGACCTGAGCAGGACGATCGCGAGCCACAAGAGCGCGGCGACGATCGCCGCCAACACGAGGCCGTCGAACGTCAGCAGCGCCCGATGAGCGCCCTCGGACGGCGCGAAGGCGCAGAGCACGGGCCCCCCGCCGCCCGCGGCCCGCGCGACGACGACCGAGCGCTCCTCGCGCACGAGGCGGTCGTTGTCGTCGTACGTGTAGCTCGTCGTCGTCGTGCCGCCGGCGGCTGCGATCTCGCGTTCGAGGCGATTGCCGACCGCGTCGTACTCGTACGAGATCGTCGCGTCCCGGTCGTCGCCCGGCTCATCGATCGTCTCTGTCGACAGCCGCCACAGCGCGTCGTACGCGTAATCGACCGTGCGACCGGTCGTCGCGCTGCCCGATTCGACGACTCGCGTCCGATGGCCGGCGGGATCGAGCGTGTACGCGTACGACGCAATGACCGCGCCGCCGGCATTCGTCGTCGTCAGCGACGTCAACCGATTGAGCGCGTCGTAGACGTGCGTCGTGACCGTGCCGTCCGGATACTCCACGCGCTCGCGATTGCCGACCGCGTCGTACTCGTACGAGGTCACCGCGCCGGCCGGATCGGTGATGGATGTGGGGCGGCCGAGGTCGTCGAAGGCGTAAGTCGTCGTGCCGGCGCGCGTCGTCAACGACGTGCGGTTGCCGCGCGTGTCGTATCCGTACGCAATCGCGGAGCCGTCCGCATCGGTCTTGCGCACGAGTCGCTCCCACGCGTCGTACTCGTACGTCGTGTCGCCGCGGCGGTCCGTGACGACGCTGCGAAGTCCGGTCGCGGTGTAGAGGTACTCGACCGTCGTTCCATCGGAGCGCGATTCGCGCGTGAGGCGATTCAGCGCATCGTACTCGTATGTCGTCGTCGCACCGTTGAAGTCGGTCTTCGATGCCCGGTTGCCGGCGTCGTCGTACGTGTAGCTCTCACGCTGTCCCATCGACAGCGTGCGCGCGATCCGGCGTCCGGCGGCGTCGTATTCGACTCGCGTCGTGCGGCCGAGCCCGTCCATCTGGGACATGAGATGGCCGAGCTCGTCGTGTGCATACGTCATGACGAAGTCGAGTTCGCCGCGGACCGCGACGAGGCGCCCGGCGAGGTCGTACTCGAAGTCCTTGCGCCGACCGGCCGCGTCGACTTCGGCCACCTTGCGGCCGCCGAGGTCGTACTCGACCGTCTCGAACGTGCCGTCCGCGTAGGTCGTCTTGACGAGGCGACCGAAGCCGTCGTACTCCCAGCGCATCTCGTTGCCGCGCGCGTCGATCCTGCGGGTCTCCCGATCGCCCTCGTCGTACTCGTGCGTCGTCACGCCGCCGACTGGATCGGTGACGATCTGTTTGCGCGGCTCGGTCTCGGTGCTCGCGACATGCTCGTAGAGCGTGACGTTGCCGGCCGCATCGATCCTCGACGTCATTCGGCCGACGCGATCGTACGTCGCGCGTGTGGCCGAGTTGTCGCTCAAGTCATCGAGCGTGTCGTCCGGAAGGATCGTCTCGACGGTGCGACCGATCTCATCCAGCACGTAATGCGTCGTTCGTCCGGCCTGGTCCGTGCGGGCGATCTTGCGGTTCTCCGCGTCGTAGACGGTGGTTTCCGCCGTGCCGTCCGGGTAGACGGTGCGCACGAGATTGCCCCGATCGTCATATTCGTAGCGTGTGACGTTGCCCCCCGCGTCCGTCGAAGCCTCGCGCTTGCCGATCTCGTTGTACGTCGTCGACGTCGTGCCGGCCGCATCGGTGCGTTCGACGAGGCGCTGCTTCGCGTCGTAGACGAATGTCGTCAGGATGTCCTCGAACTGCCCGTCCGCGCGCGTGCGCGTCATGCGCTGGACCGTGGGCATGCCGTTGCCGTCGTACTCGTTCTCGATGCGGTGGCCGAGCGGATCGATGGTCGCGATGCGGTTGCCGACGTCGTCGTACTCGTAGCGCGTGACGGCCGTGGTCGATTCGTCGAGATCACGGTGATGTTCGACGAGGTAGCCGACCTCGTCGTAGACGTAGCGCTCCTCGGAGATTCTCGCGCCGTCGCGGTCGCGCACGCCGCGGCGCGCGAGGCGACCGTCGTCGTCCAGCGAGTTCGACGTGACGTTGCCGTTCGTCGCGATCTCCGTCAGGACGCGCCCCTGCGCGTCGTAGGTCCACTCCTTGACGCGGCCCTCGAAGTCGACGTGTCGCACGACGCGATCGCCGTCGTCGTACTCCCACGTCGCCGTGCGCCCCTCGGGATCGGTCTCGGACGTCTTGTTCGAACGGTCGTCATACGTGAACGTCCGCAGGACCAACGCCGGCTCGCCGTCGACGGTGACGCTCTTTTCCGCGCTGACGATGTTGCTCCTGTCGTCGTAGATGTAGCGCGTGACGTTGCCGAGGCGATCGCGGACGAGCTCCTCGCGGCCGTCGATGTCGTGGGTGAACTCTATGCGCCGGCCGCTCGCGTCGGTCGAGGCGACGATGCGACCGTCCTCGTCGTACTCGGTGCGAATCGCGCGATTGCCGCGCGGATCGTGAATCTCGGTCAGGAGGTGCCCCGGTTCGTAGACGAACGTCGTGCGGCTGCCGACCTCGTCGGTGACGGCCATGAGGTCGCCGCGCACGTCGTACTCGTAGACGATCGCGCCGCCCGCCGGATCTTCGATCCGCGAGATGCGGTCCTCATCGTCGCGTTCGAAAACGATGCTGAGGCCGTCGGAGCGGAGGAGCCCGTGCGGCGTGATGCGCACCGTGATGCCCTCCGGATTCGTGACCGCCGCGAGGCTGTAGGTCAGCGTCTTGCCCCTGTCGAGCTCGAAGCGGTAGACGTGCCGGTCGGGCGTTTGGAACGTGTAGACCTGCGGCACGTAGACGTTGAAGAACTCGTCGTAGAGCTCGGCCGGCCCGACGACGCCGTTCGTGAAGCTCGCGAGCGGGCTCGCCGTCAGCGTCGCGTCCTGCAGCTCGCCCTCGGGTCGGAAGTCCATGCGGTCGAGGAACTGCAGCGGCAAGAGCGTCGATTGCACCGGCGACGGAACCGGCCGGAATTCGTACTTCCTGAACGCATCGAACTGCACCAGGACCTTGTGCGGTGCGGTCGGCAGCAGCGTGAATACCGGGAACAGACCGCCGCTCGAGCGTTGCTCCCAGTCGACGCCGGGCATGCGGTTCTGCGTCAGCGTCGGTCCCGAGAAGTCGAGCCGCCAGCCGTAGCCGAAGTCGCCCTGCCTCTTGTCGCGGCTATCGTACGTACGTGTGACGGTCAGCGGGAAGCCGCCCATGAGCAGCGTTTTGTCCTCGAAGCTCACCGTGAACGGCGCGAGCTCGATGGCGGGATCGCCCTCGACGACGATCGACGTGTGGCGGATCTCGCCGGCGAGCGTTCGCGCGGTGACGCGAATCGTGTAGAAGCCGTCGAGCAGCGTCGTCGGATCGAACGTCGCGAGCGTGGCGTTCGTGACGGGCTCGCGGCCTTCCGCGAGGACCGTGTAGTCGTTCGTGCCGAGCGGCGCGAAGTCGACCGCGTAGTCGGCGAGGCCTTCGCCCGTGACGGTGCCGACGACCGGTGTCGGTTCCGTCAGCACGGAGTCCGCCAGCGGCGCGGCGATCTCGACCTCGAGCGCCGACGCGAGGTTCGGATCGGCGACGAGCAGGTCGTGGCTCGCCGTGAACCGGTTCCCCGACGTGTCGTGCACGATGGCCTCGATACGGTGGAATCCTGCCGTTCTGCCCCACCAGTCACTCTCGTGGACCCCGCCTCCCCGGTTGGACAGGCGCAGCGCGACGCCGTCGACCGAGGCCGACACGCGGTCGATCCCCTCGTCGTCGCTCGCGCGCACCGTGATCGTCGCCCTGGTGTCGAGCGGCAGCGGATCGGGCGCGACTTCGATGACAGCCACCGGCGGCACGTCGTCGCTCGACGGCTCGACGACTCCAAAGGCCGCCACCGCCGATCCGCTGCGCCCCTCCGGGTCGGTTGCGGTGAAGGTGACCGACCGGCTCGTGCGCACGCCGGGATCGTACGTGATCGTCGCGATGCGGTCGGCGCCGATCGTCACGTCGAGGTTCGACGAATCTCCCCGCACGCTCCACGTGAGGTCGGAGTCGAGGTGATCCGGATCGTACACGTAGTCGTCGAGGCGGATCGGTTCGAACGAGTCGCCGTCCTGGACGACCTGATCGGGGATGTCGAGGACCTCCGGCGCGTGCGGCAGGTCGGCGACTGTGAGCGTGAACGCTTGCGTGGTCGATGCGCCAGGCACATCGGTGACGCGGACGACGACGGAGTGATCGCCGAGGTCGGCCGCTTCGGGCGTCCACTGAATGAGCCCGGACGCCGCGTCGATCGTCATGCCGTCCGGCGCCGCGTCGAGCGCGAATTCGAGCGAGTCGCTCTCCTCATCGGTCGCCGTGACGCGGTAGACGTACGCGAAGCCGGGCTCGGCCTCGGTGCGCGGTGGCGACGTGATCTCCGGCGCGTCGTTGACCGAAACGACGCTGAGCGTGTAGCCCTGCATCGTCTGTCCGTCGAAACCGTCGTCGGCGCGTACGACGATCGTGTGATCGCCGATGTCGGCCACGGTCGGTGTCCACTCGATGAGACCGATCGCCGCGCGGATCGTCATGCCGTCCGGCGCCGCGGCGAGCGAGTAGACGAGCGCGTCGCCGTCGGGATCGGTCGCGTCGGCGTCGTAGGCGTAGGGCTTGTCCTCGAGCGTTGCGGTCATCGGAGCGCTCGTGAACTCCGGCGGCCGGTTGGCCTGGCGCACCTCGAGGCTCCAGCTCTGCGTCGTGAACGCGCCGGGCAGGTCGGTCACGCGAACGGTGACGTCGTGCAGGCCGACATCGCCGTCGTCGGGCAGCCACTCGACAAGCCCCGTTGCCGCGCCGATCGTCATGCCGGCAGGAGCGGCGTCGAGCGTGAACTCCAGCGCGTCGTCCTCCTCGTCGGTCGCGTCGACGTCATATGCGTAGGCGCGCCCGGAGGTCGCCGACGAGGGCGGCGACGTGACGACGACCGGCGCATCGTTGATCGCGGTGACCGTCACGATGAACGCCTGACCGCGCTGCGAGCCGGCCGCGTCCGTCGCGAGAATGCGCACGGCGTGGTCGCCGACGTCGGTCGCGGTCGGCGTCCACGTGAGGCGTCCGGTGTCCGCGGCGAAGCTCATGCCGCTCGGCGCGTCCGCGAGCTCGAACGTGACGTTTTCGCCGTCGCCGTCCGACACGACGATCGTGTAGACGAAGAGCTCGTCCTCGTTCACCGCGGTCGGCGGCGTCGAGTCGAACGTCGGCGGCGCGTTGATGTGCACGTCCTGCGACGTCGTCGCCTCGTCCCCCTGATCGTCGCGCGCGGTCAGCGCGACCGTGTAGTCGCCGGGCGCGTCCCAGACGTGCGTGACGACGATGCCCGACGTCGTCGAACCGTCGCCGAAATCCCACTCGAGCAGGAACGGATCGCCTTCGGGATCGGTGCTCGCCGAGCCGTCGAACGTGAACTCATCGCCGGGGTCGCGACCGAGGACGGTGATCTCGAACGCCGGCGCCGGAGGCGTGTTCGCCGCGCCGACCTCGACCGTGAATTCGTAGGTGTCGAGACCGCCGTGGCCATCTTCGACGGTCAATGCTCCGCTGAAGACGCCCTCGCTCGCGTAGACGTGGCTCGCCATGGCGTCCGTGTCGGCCGGGGTCGAGTCGCCCCAGCTCCACTCGAAGCTCAGATCGTCGCCGTCGTGGTCGAACGACGCGGTCGCGTCGAGTTCGATCGTCTGACCGAGGCGGACGCGGAAGTCCGGCCCGCCGCGCACGATCGCAGTTGGCGGACGATTCGGCTCGCCGATCTCGACGACCGCCTCGTCGCTCACCGTGCCACCGCGACCATCGCTGACGATGACGGTCGCGACGTAGCTGCCGGCTGCTGCGTAGACGTGCGTCGGGGTCGCGCCGGTCTCGGTCGTGCCGTCGCCGAAGCTCCACGTCACCTCGATCGGATCGCCGTCGGGATCGCTCGAGCCAGCGGAACTGAACGCGATCGGCTCGCCGCGCAGCGCCGAGTACGGACCGCCCGCCTCCGCGACAGGCGGCAGATTCGGCCGCGGCGTGACGAGGACCTCGAAGAACTGCGCGGCGATCGCGCCTTCGGAGTCGACCGCCTCGACGAGCGCGTCGTGCAGGCCGACCTGCATCTCGGACGGCGTGTACGTGACGAGGCCGCTCGCCGCGACGATCTCCATGCCCGTCGGAGCAAGCGCCAGGCGATACGTGATCACATGACCTTCGGCATCGATCGCGTCGACGTCGTAGCGGTACTCGGTCGTCGCCTCCACTTCGAGCGGCGCTTCGGTGACGATGCGCGGCGCGAGGTTCGTGCCCCGCTGGCGCGGTAGCGGCGTGGCGCCGGCGACGCTCGACGAACCCATCGGCACTCCGATCGGAGCGTTCGGCGAGTCGATGTCGTGGACGAGCAGGCGATACCAGTACCGCACGCCGACTTCGACATCGCGATCGATGTACACGGCCCACCGGTTGCGCGTCGCGCCGATCAGCTCGAAGCCGTGGTTCGGCCCGGCGCTGCTGCGCAGGACCTGCATGTGCCACATCGTGCCGGTGTTGCGGTCCGGATCCCACGTCGACCGATCGGTCCACTGCAGCTGGATCTTCGCGTGCTTCGGTCGCGCGGTGAGGTCGTTGATGACGCGGTTGTAGACCGTGACCTCCGCGAAGTCGTCGTCGGTCAGGTCGGGCGACAGAGCCTCCGGGTACACCTCCTCGGTGCGGTCGGTGACGCGCAGTCCGATCTGGTGGTCGCCCGAGCTCGCGAAACCGCCGACGATCGTCGCGGTCTCGCCCGTGACGTCGTCGAAGCCGAGCGGCTGCTCGAAGTCGGTCTCCCAGTCCCACGACTGGATCGCGTCGCCGTCGGCTGCGTCGATGTCGTATGAGCCCGACCCATCGACGACGACGCGTTCGCCGACCGCCGCGATGTACGGCCCGCCTGCGATGGCCGTCGGCGGGTGCGGCGGAATCGTGACCTCAACGACGGCGCTGGCGGTGTCGTACAGCACCGGCGAGTTGTCGTCCGCGACCTGTAGCGTCACCTCGTACGTGCCCAGCTCGCCGTAAGCGTGGGTGACGACCGGGCCGACGGCGTCGGGTGCATCGAAGTCGATGCCGTCCGCCGCGTCCATGTCCCAGCGGTACTCGACGATCTCGAAGACACCTTCCGCCTCGTGGAATGATGCGCTCGCGTCGAACGTGATCTCACGACCGATCGCGGTCGGGTTCGGACGCGAGTGGACGACCGCGACCGGGCCTTCCTGGAACAGCGAGCTCGACAGCATGAGCACCGCCCACGCGGTCGAGTAGGGCCTCTCTTCGATCCATGCGTTGCTGAGCCAGCTGCCATCGTCGGGGTCCTGGCGGTCGACGAGGATGCGCGCCAGGCCGTTGGTCGGGTCGAGGAACCAGTCCTTGCCCGTCGCCGCGAGCGTCCGGATCGGCGGATCCTGGACGCGCATCGCCTTCGCGATCGCGAAAAACGCGTAGAAGTTGTTGCCGAGGGTGATTCGGCTGGTGTCCCACTCGCTCGCGATGTGGTCCTCGGCGTTCATCCACAGCGCATCGGAGCGCGGCACGCCGATCCACGCGAGCTGCACCATGCCGCTGGCATTCAACCCCGCACTCCAGCCACTCGCCAGGTATCCGAAACCGCGGTCGCTCGAGCTGAAGTCGAGCCAGACGCGGTTGCGATCCTTGACCCACTGCGGCGCGGGCAGACCCCAGACCCGCTCGGCCGCGATCAGTCCGATCGCACCCCACTGGGCGGCCGAGTTGTCGGGGATGCTGTTCCAGCTGTAGCGCCAGCCGCCACCGCGCGGGTCGCCCTCGTACTGCCCCCAGGAGTACATGTCGACCATGTCCTGCACGAGGTGACCGTACGGGCGTCCCCTCACGTTGGCCGGCCCGGCCTTCGCGACGAGATCCGGGCGACCGCTCGCGATGATCGCGTCCATCACCTGGCCGAGCTGGTACGGCTTGTGCGCGGAATCTGCCTGCAGACCGATGCCGTTGCCGTTGGTGTCGGGGTCTCCCCAGGGCTCGTCGTCGATGTGGACGTGCTGGAGCTCCGTCATCAGGAAGTTCATCGCGCGGCTGACCGTCTCGACGTACGGGTCCTCGGCGCCGTCGCCATCCTCGCGGTGACCGTTGACCTCGAAGGCCTGCACCGCCGACGCGGTGACGCACGCCTGGTGGTTCTCGAAAGTCCAGTTGCCGCCGCGCGTCGTCTCGTCAATGTTCGCGCGCTCCATCGTGCGGTGCAGGAACCACAGCCCGTCGTCGATCGCGATGTTGATCTCGATCTCGATCGAGCGCGGTCGGATCAGTACGTGGTACGTGTCGCGTCCGATGTTGCCATCGGCATCGGTGACGGTGATCGTCGCGTCGAACGGCGTGTCCTCGGGGCCCGAGTACACATGGCGCGCCTCGATGGCGTACGCCTCCTCGAGCGTGTTCGCCGTGCCCGTCTCCGGTGGCGAACCGTCGCCGAAGTCCCACGTATAGTCGACGGGTGGCACCGCGCTACCGGCGACCGCCTTGAGGACGATCTCGCGGCCGCTCCAGGTCTCGTGCGGTAGCTCGCGGCTGCGTCCTGTCGCGGGCGAGAGGCCGAGCAGGCGCCAGGGCACCGCCTTGACGAGCCCCTCGCCGGTGATCGTGATCATCAGGCTCGCCGACGAGTGCTGCCCGGCCCAATCGTAGACCGTCACGAACACCCGGAAGCGACCCGGACGCCCCCAGAAGTGCGCGGTTCGTCCGCTTCTCGTCGCAAACGTCGTCCCATCGCCGAAGTCCCACACATAGCTCGCGACGCCGTGATCGTCGCTCGATGCCCGCGCGTCGAACGTCAGATCGACGCCGACCTCGCCCTCCGTCGGCCCGGCCAGCAACGCCAGCGGGCGCACGCCGCTCGTCGTGTTGACGGTCCCGATCGTCACCGCGTGCGCCTGAAGCGCGTGGTCGCGTACTTCGAGCGTGATCTCGGACTCGCGATCGGTCGTCGTCGTGATCACCTCGCCGCGGTCGACGACCTCGTCGACCCACAGCTCATCGAAGCCGAAGACGCCTTGCGACACGTCCGCACCGATGCCGAACTCGGCGTTCTCCTGAGCGATCGAGTCGTGGAGCAGCTCCCAGTCGAGTCCGCTCCCGGCCGGCCGTACCCAGTACGTCGCGCCGGCATCCGGCTTTGTGACGACGCGGACGTCGTACGACGAGCCGGGCACGTACGGTCGGTTGCTGCCCCGAGTCAGACCCCGCTCGCACGCGGCGACGAGTCCGGTGCCGTTCGACCGAGTGATGAACATGAAGCCGTGGACGATGTTGTTGTAGTGCCCCAACGTCGAGTCGGCGACCCGCAGGCCGACCGCGGCGCGGCCCACGGTGCCGGAGGGTGTGTCGACGCGCACCTCGAAGGTCGCGCCGCGCCGCACGCGCGTCTGGCGCGAGAAAAAGAAGTCCACACCCCAGCCGCGGCTGGCCGGACGGATGATCAGGCGGTCGCTCTGTGCGACCGTCGCCCCCGTCGTCCACTCGTCCGGGTCGATGAACGCACCACCGAAGCCGAAGCGGCGTGGCGGTAGATTCCACGTGTAGTCGTAGATGCCGAAGTCGTCGGTCGAGCCGCTCGCGTCGAGCACGATCGGTTGCTCGCCCTCGACGACGCTCGGCGACGCGATGACGAATCGCGCCGTCGGGAAGTCGTTCGAGACGACCTCGACCTCCTGCGTCGTCGAGACCTCCTGGCGGCCGTTGTCGGTCACCGTCAGCGCTACCGTGTAGGTCCCGGTGCCCGCGAACTCGTGCGTGACCTCGGCGCCACGGGTCGTCGTGCCATCGCCGAAGTCCCAGTCCCACGTCCAGACGCCGGTATCGTCGGTCGAGCCCATGCCGTCCCAGCTCGATGCCCACAGGCCGCCGGTCGCGACGCTCTCGTCGAGCCGCGTCGGTCCACTGATCACGGGCACCGGCGGATCGCTCGCGACGATCGACACCTCGTGCGTCGCGACGTCGGTCTGGACCGCGTGGTCGTACGCGGTAAGCGTGACGGTGTAGACGCCGGCGGCGTCGTAGAACGTCGTCTCCTCGAAGCCGGTGGCCCTCCGGCCGTTGCCGAAGCACTCGTACTTCCAGAGGCCGACGTCGTCGTCGGTTCCCTCGGCCGAGAAGCTCGTCGTCCAGCGACCGTTCCTCGCGGCGGTCTCGTCGACCGTGTCGGGTCCGGTGATCACCGCGTCCGGCGGCGCGCCCGGCACGAACGTCACGGTCGTCTGCTGGCTCGCCTGGAGCCCCGACGTATCCGTCACGGTCAGCGTGACAGTCCACGGGCCGGGACCGTTCCACCTGTGCTCGATCGGCGTGCCGGTGCTTGTCTGGCCGTCGCCGAAATCCCACTCCCACGATGCGATGCCGAAGTCGTCGGTCGATCCGGAGCCATCGAGCGTCGCGTCCCAGGATCCCCGGTACGCGGCGTCTTCGCCGAGCGTGTACGGACCGCCGGCGTTCGCGATTGGCGCGTCGCCCTGAACGGCGACGATGACGCGTCGGCACTGCGGAATGCCGTCAGCGTCGGTATGCACCATGCGGACGTCGAACGTACCCTCGCTCGCGTACGTGTGCGCGACCGATTGGCCGCTCGCCGCGTGGCCGTCGCCGAAGTCCCAATCGTACGCGTCGCCCGCGTCGGCGTCGGATCCGGCCACGCTGAACGCGGCCTCGTCACCGAGCGCGATCGTTTCCTGGAACGAGACCTCGAGGTTGCGGCGCCGCGGCCGAGGCGGTGCGGAGATGCCGAGCGCCGACTCCGGAGGCCGGTCCTCGAGCGTGGTCCGTTCGCCGAACGAGCCGTCGCCGAGGCCGCGCCAATACACGATGTAGCGGTGAGCGACCACCGCGATCAGGTCGTCGACGCCGTCGCCGTCGAAGTCGAACGCGTCGCCGCCCGCATTGCGGGCGAGCTCGAGCTCGGGGTGCGGCACGCCGGCGTCGAAGGTTCCATCGCCGCGACCCCGGAACGAGTTGAAGCTGCCGGAGTTCCCCGTGACCGCGACGACATCGAGGTGGCCGTCGCAGTCGAAGTCGCCGGCCGCGACGGCGTACGGATCCTGACCGGCGTCGCCGATGTCGACCGGCGCCTCGGTGAATCCACCTGCGCCGTCGCCGAGGTAGAGCCGCACCGCGCCCGATGGGGCGGTGGCGCGGACGAAGTCGAGGTGGCCGTCCTCGTCGAAGTCGCCGACGTCGATGCCGCGACCGTCGCCTCGCAGCGTGAGCGTCGTCTGCGTGAACGTCCCGTCGCCCGCGCCGCGGTAAAGACTGAGGTTCGCCGAGTCGCCGCCCATGACGAAATCGATGTGGCCGTCGGCGTCGAAGTCCCCCGCCGCGGCGCCCGTCGCGTACGTGTTCGAGTCCTGCGTCTCGGCAAGGACCACGGGGGCGCCGAACCCGCCGTCGGCGAGGCCGCGGAAGAACCACGGGGTCACGGCGTCGTCATCGCCGTCCCCGACCACGGCATCGAGCAGGCCGTCCTCGTCGAAGTCCGCGACCGCCACCGCGCGCGCGCGGCCGCCCACGTCGCCGACGGGAGCGAGGGCACCGAACGTGCCGTCGCCGTTCGACGGCAGCGCGAAAACGCTGCCGGTGTCATCGCTGAGGACGACGATGTCAGCAGCGGGTACGGAAGATGTTCGCCATGCGCTGGCGAGCATCACGGCGGCGACGGCCGCGAGACAGCGGAGGAATCGCCAACTGCAGGGACTATTCCGCGTGCGGGATTGTCCGTGATCGCTGGAACACGACGGACACGGACGCGTGGGACGTCGGCGCGATGCAGTCGCTTGCATGATCTCGGCCCTCATGCCCTCGTCAGCCCGGAGGCGATCGAAGGGCCCGTTCTCTGCCGCCGCTCTCGAACCCAGCCGGCGCGGCGTTCTTCGCCCAGGCGAATTCCGACCGATGCGAGCAAAGGAAGCGCCGCAGCGGTATCGGAACTCCGCCCCTCGACCTCGAACAGCCGCCGGGTGTCCCTTCGCAGACCCGTCCAGTGCGGGAAGCCGAGCCGACCGACTCGTGAGTCCGAGCGACGATCACCGCGCTTCGGGCAACCGCGCGATTCGCGACAGAGCTGCTCTACGAGGCGCGGCGGAGTGAGCGGAATCGCCGGCTACGGCCCCGAGGACGCTCTTGACGGCGGAAGCGCGCATCGGTTCGCGTCTCGAGGGGCCACCCGATCCGATTGTCTCGGATTCTTGCAGACAAGCCAGGAGTATCCGGCGACGATCCGCCTCACCGAGATCACTCGCGAGGAGGCCTCTATCGGATGATCAGCCGACGCACACCAAGAGACGCGCCGCGTGTCCTTTGGCTCGCCGTGTTCCTGGCCGGGCTCTTCCTCGCCGTGCCCGCCTCGGCCTGTCTCTGGGACTACGACACGCTTCTGATGGAGCGCTCGCGTTTTCCCGACACACTCGAGCTCATCACCGGCAAGTTCCGGCGGCACTCGACCGAGTTCTACGCGTGGCGCATCGAGGATCGTCTTCAGAAGCTCGAGAAGGAGCCCGAGAACCTCGCCTGGCTCGATGACCTGGGCGTCGCCTACGACAAGACGGGCCAGCACGCGAAGGCTGTCGAGACGATGCAGCGCAAGGAGGCGATTCGCCCGGGTCTATACGAGACCGCCGCCAATCGCGGCACGTTCCTCATCCACTCGGGAAACTTCGAAGAGGGCCTCGTGCACATCCGGCGCGCGATCGAGATCAACCCCGACGCCCACTTCGGACGCGAGGTGTACCAGCAGCGCCTCGTCGAGTACGTGCTGGAGTCTCGATCCCGGGGGCGTACGGGGCTCCCCCTTCGCGATCTCGAGACAGAGCGCGGCTTCGTGGAGTTCCTCTCTGGAGCCACGCTGAGTGGGAACGAAAGCAAGATCGACTGGATCGACGCGGCCGAAGCCCGAAAGGCGCTGAAGGGCGTCCTGGGCATGATGCGCTTCGGGCACCACGACTCGCCCGTCCTCCTCGAGGCGCTGGGAGATCTGCTGAGCTTCCGGGCCATGGACGACGGCAAGCGGCTCGCTGCGCGCGCCTACCTCAAGGCGTCCTACGAAGCCGACGACGAAGCGGCGCGCAAGGCCTACCGCACGCTAGCGCGACAGGCGCTGAACATGCAGACGATTCACCCGGCAACGACCTCGGAACTGACCGTCGAGCCGTTGGAGGCGACGTTCCGTGTCGAGCTGTCGGAAGCCCGCGAGTGGTACGAGCAATTGGAGGCGGACGAGCTGCGGTGGATTCGGGAGGGCAAGGATGCGGACGCCGAGTTCGCGCGCAAGTACTTCGCAGAGCCGACCGTGTCCGATTCTTCTTGGAGGACGTGGGTGAATCTGCTCTGGGATCCGTGGCTCGCGTCCGGCCTCGCGCTGGTCGCTCTGGTCGCCGCGTTCGTAATCTTCCGACGCCGGCGTCGGGGCAAGCGCTCGATCTGAGCTCGCGGCGTCAGAACTTGAACAGGTTGAACAGCGGCGCGAGCACGCGGTGGTCGCCGACGAGCACGCGCACGTCGATTCGGTCGCGATCGGGCCCGCCGATCCGCATGGGCCCGCTGCGGCGCTCGCGCTTCACGGTCAGCTCGTACTTGCCCGCCGTCGTCAGATCGAACGAGAACTGACGGTCACCCGAGTGCCGCACGATCTCCGAGCCGCTCTCGACCTCCTGGCCTTGCGGGCCGACGAGCTTCCACGAGAGCTTCACCTCGTGCTTTCTCGTGCCGAGCTCGACCGTGTGCTCTTCGCCGACGCGGTCGAGCGTCATGGCGAAGGTCTGAGTGCCGGCGTGCGCGAAGCGCTGTCCGGTCTCCCGGAACACGACATCGCCGCGCAGCACGAAGAACTCGAGGAGCAAGAGGACGACGAGGATCGCGATCGGGATCGGCGCGTACTTGCGGAGTGCGGGGTTTTGCCAGAACGACTCCTCCGCGGTAGCTGACGTCGACGAGAAGCTATGCGTCTTACCGGATCGTGTCGCTTCGCGCGGGTACGGCACGCTGGCACCTCTTCGTTCGTGTGCTGTGGAGGACGACGACTCGGAACCTATGTTCCGCCCCTCGTCATCCCTCCTTCGACCCGTTCGCGACGTCGTCTTCAGCGCTTCGCCAGCGGATTGCGGGCGTGGTCGTACGGCATCCGCCGCCAATCCGAGCAGAACGGCGACGCCGGCAGCCCTGCCCGGTTGTAGAGGTTCGGCGTGCGATTTTCGGGCGCCTCGGGGTAGCACGCGTAGCGCACGGCGACGGCGCGTTTCACCTGAAGGCTCGACACGATCACGGTGCGCCCTTCGATTTTCGCATCGGCGTCGTGCCAGGTACCGTCGTCGCCGACGAGCTCGAAACCGTGCAGCGCATCGTTCTTCGCCTCGCCGACGCGCGAGACGCCGAGGACGCGGCCGACCATGAGACCATCGTCATCGCCGATGTGATCGAAAGTCACAGTGACGACGGCGCCGTGGAACGATGCGCCGCGGTAGAGCGGCCCGCTGTACGCGACCTCCCGGCCGTAGACCTTCGCCAGCGGCCAACGAGCCAGGCGCTCGCCGACGTCGATCTTGTTCGGCGGGTGGATGTCGCCGGCGTTGTCGAGGTCGATCGTGACGGCCATGCCAGTTCCGTCAACGTCGAGCGCCAGACGCTGCTCCTCGCGCAGGTACGTCCACGCGTAGCTGTTCCACTGCGGCAGCTGCACGAAGTAGAACGGCAGATCCTTCTGCCCCCAGGCGTCGCGCCAGCCGCGGACGAGCGCACGCATCTTGTGTGCGTAGTCGCGCGGATCCTCGCCGCGGCCGCAGTTCGACTCGCCCTGATACCAGATCGCACCGCGAATCGCGTACGGCGCGACCGGCGCGACGCGGCCGTTGTAGATCGTGCCCGCCAGCCACGCCGAGCTGCGCACCAGCGTGCCGCCCGCAAGAGCGCGGATGCCATCGAGGTCCCCCGCCTTCGCGAGCGCGGCGAGTCTCTCGAGCGTCGGATGGCCGACGAACGCCGCGCGCGGGATGTACGGCTCGATCGGCGTGCCGCCCCACGAGCCATCGATCACGCCGATCGGAATGCCACTCTCGAGGTGGAGTCGACGCGCGAACACGAAGGCCACCGCGGAACAGCGTGGTGCGGTCTGCGGCGTGCAAACGTGCCACCCGCCGCCCCGGCGCAGATCATCCTGCGGCGTCGGTGCGTCGCGCTCGTCGATCTTGCGAAACCGCACGGCCGGGAGGTTCGCGCCGGCGATCAACGCGCGGCCCTCGGGCAGATGTCTCGCCATGCTCCCTGCCGAGTAGGCCATGTTCGATTGACCGCCGGCGAACCAGACATCGCCGACGAGCACGTCGCGCAGGACGACGCGGGACTCCGCGGAGCGAACGATCAGCTCGCGACCGACGGAGCTCGTCGCCAGCGGCTCGAGCTGCAGCTTCCAGCGCCCCTTGCCGTCGGCCGTCGTCTTCGCGGTCTGACCGGCGAACTCGACGATGACCGTCGCCCCGGCCGTCGCTTTGCCCCACAGCGGCACGGGGCGCCCGTGTTGCAGCACCATGTGATCGGAGAAGATCTTCGCGGGCGCGACGTCGGCGGGTGTGGACGGCGTCGCCAGCAAGGCGGCGAGGAGAGTGGTGAGCGGCTTCATGTGCTAGCGTTCCTCCGATCGGTCGAATGCGTCGTCCTCGCTGTCCTCGAACTCATCCTCGACGTCCCGACCTCTCTCGCCGACGCTGTAGACGACGAGACCATCGCCGTGCTTCGCCGCTCGCAGCGGCGCGTTGCAGAACGGATCGTCGGGGACAGCATCGAGGTACGCCGGCACGAGATCGGCGAGGCTCTCAGGATACTCGCCGGTCGCGTCGCGGCAGCGCTGGGCCGCGAGCGCCACCTCGACGAGGCGGTCGTAGGTCAACGGATCGAGGACGCCACGACGGAAGGCCACGGCCTGTATGACGCTCGTCGTCGCTCGCAGGCGACCCGTGCCTGGCGCCGCTCGCCCCGAGTCGCGAAGCAGTTGATAGGTTGCGCGGAGATCGTCCTCGCGACACGCGGCTTCGATCGTCGAGAGGTCTGCCTCGATGGCGACGACTTCGTCGACTCCTTCAGTAAGGCGCAATCCGAGCAGTTTGAGGCGCCACGCCGCCACGCCGCCGAACGCGTTCTGCGCGTCGTCTTCGAAAACTTCGAGCGGCTTCCCTGCCAGCATCGTGGCGAAGAACAGCTGCGCCTGTGCCATCTCGGCGCGCGTTCCACGGTGATACGCGGCGAGATGGTCGGGCGCCTCGGATCGAATCCAACGCGACGAAGGCCTCTCTCCGGACGGACGGTGAGCGAGCCAGATCTCGGCGATCTTCGCCTCCTGCGTCCAGACCGCCCGGGCGAGCGCCATCCAGACGAGATCGCGTCCCCATCCGATCTGAGCCGACAGCCGCCGCGCCGATTCGATGTGCCGCAGCGTTTCGTCCTGAGCGCCGGCGTACGCGCTATCTTCCGCAAGCAGGAACCGAAGCTTCAGGAACCGAACGAGCCTCCAGAGCCCCTCGCTGCCCGATTGGATGCAGTCTTCGGGCTCGATCTTCGTCACGAACACGCAGGCTGGCAGCTCTTCGCAGGCACGCAGCTTCTCGAACACGTCGGCGTGGTCGGCGATGAACCGGCGCGTCGCCGACGGGCTGGACGTCGGCCAATCGTCGACATCGCCGAGCGGCTCCCACGCCGCCTCGTAGCACGGCGCCGCGTTCTCACCGCGAGCCAGCACCTCGGCGACGTCCGCCTCGAGCACGGCCTGCGCTCGCGCCGCGATCGGCTCGAGACGCTTCTTCACGTCGGCGTCGATCGCCCAGACGACAAGGGCCAGAGCGACGACGGCGATGCCGAAGCCCGCCGCGATGCGACGGACGCGCCACGAGCGACGCTGACGGCCGAACGCGAGAATCAGCACGACCGAGACGAACCACGCGCCTCCCCACGCCGCGCATGGCGGCAACCAATCGTGCAGCATGAACGCCTTGTTATGGCCGTACCACGCCCCGTAGCACAGAGCGCCCGACGCGGCGAGGACCGGCCCGAGCGTCAGCACCTGCAGAGGGCGCCGCAGAAGCCGACCGTCGATACGCGCCGAAAGCGCGAGCCAGAACGCGCTCCAAAGCTGCGCCGCGGCGAGGCCGGCGATCCAGAGCAGGGCGTACAGCATGAGTCGACGACGGGTTTCGAAGGAGAGGGAACCGCTGATACACGCTAGTGGACGCTGATCAGAGCAGAAACCCCTCTGAAGTTCGATCAGCGTTCGCGAGCGTTGATCAGCGGTTTCGGCCAGCCCGGCCAGGTCGTGGGCACGGTGTACAACGGGTGGCGGGGCGTTCCGGCGTTTCACGGTGTTACGCCCTGAAGCCGGAGCGGCGAGAACGACGGCGTCGAGGGGCGGCATCCACGGCTCGCTGCCGGCGGGCCAGCGTGATACTCTCAATGAGGCCTGGCCTGGTCTGGTCTGGTCTGACGCAGTCGCCAACGGAGACCACCGCCGTGCTCGTCAACACGATCTCAGAAGCGAAAGCCCAGCTCTCCCGGCTGATCGAGCGAGTGCTCGCCGGCGAGGAGGTCATCATCGGCAAGGCCGGCAAGCCGGTCGCGATCCTCTCTCCCTACCATCCGCCCGCGCGGCGCCGGACGCCCGGAGCTCTCGCCGGCAAGATCCGCATCGCCGACGACTTCGACGAACTGCCGGACGACATCGCCGACGCCTTCGGAGCGGGCGAGCGGTGAGCCTTCTCCTCGACACCAGCGTTCTCCTGTGGTGGTTGGACGGCGGCGGGAGGTTGTCGCCCGCCGCGCGCGACGCGATCGCGGACGGTCGGCGCGCCGTGTCCGTCAGCTCCGTATCGATCTGGGAGATCGTCATCAAGCAGGCGCTCGGCAAGATCGAGGTCCCGCCCGAATTCCAGCTGGTCGTCGCAGACGAGGGGTTCCGCCGGCTGCCGATTTCGCCGGAGCACGCGTTCGCGGTCGCGGAGCTGCCCGATCACCATCGCGATCCGTTCGACCGCATGCTCGTGGCGCAGTGTCGGCTGGAAGGGCTGACGCTGGTCACCGCCGACGCGCGGATCAAGCGATACGACGTTCCCGTGATCGACGCGTGACGGTTCTCGTCACGGTGTGTCCACGTCTGTGCTACCCTGTTCCGCGAGCGCGGGGTCGCTCTGATTTCGGGGAGTGGACACGTGACTGACGAGCCGTCCGCCGGCAGGCGAAATCGTCGCAGCGTTCTCGCGACTCAGGCCGCCATTCTCATCGTCTGCGCGCTCGTCGCCACGGCTTGGGCGGTAGTGAACCCCACGCCGGAGTACTGGGCGATGCGGGACATCGTCTCCGACGACCCGGAGGTCCGCGAGGCGGCGCTCGAGACGCTGTTGGAGATCGGCACGGCGCGGTGCGCGCCGGCGCTTCTTGATTCGATCGTTCGATTCGACCTCGACACCGACCCGCCGCCGGAGGCGTTCAGCTGTCCCGAACACGTCCGCGAGTACTACGCGACCTGGGCGGGCCGCTGCCTCGACGTACTCGAAGAGTTCGACGACTCGTCGCTCGCGGTGTTCGCGTCAAGACTCCGAGCGAAGAACCCGCGTGAACGGGTCTGGGCGGTCTACTTCGTCGGCTGCGGTGGACGCGACAGCGAGCGCTACGTGCCCACTCTGGAGGTGCTCCTCTCCGATGCCGATGAGCGCGTGCGGTTCGGAGCCGCCCGGGCTCTCGCGCAGCTCTCGTGGCTCGATCCGGATCGGGTGAGGTCCCTGGCCGCTCGCCTTCCGTTAAACGACCTCGCTGAAGACTTGCGGGAGTCGATTGCCGCGACGCTCTGCTCGGTCGTGGGTTGTTGCATGTCCTCGGACATCAACGATCACGAGCTCGCCCTGCTCCCCTCCAGCGAGGTGAGCCGGCTGGTGACACAGACCGGCCTCGATCGATCGATCCTGCGCGAACGCGCGATGCTCAGTGAGGAGATCGCTCTGCGTGCGCTGACGGATGCGCTGACGTCGAGCTCTTCGAAGATACGGGCGTTCGCGCTGCAGTACCTCACGATCGTCGTCGACCTCGAGGATCGCTCCGTCACGGAGGGGATTCTCGCGGCGGTCGATCTGGCGCTCGAGAGCTCGGATCCCGCCGTCCTTCTCGCCGCCGTGCGAGCGCTGGACGACCTCGTCTGGCATGCGCAGAATCCGGACGAGCTCGTTGCGCAGTCCGCGCAGCTCCTCGCTCATGACGACGTCGAGGTCCGTCGCGCCGTCGCCCAGTTTCTGTCGATGGCAGAAAACCCGTGCCCGGCGGCGGAGCTGCTCGTCAACGGGCTCTCGGACCCGGACGTCGAGGTCCGCAACGACTGCGCGTACGCGCTCGGAGACCCGGACGCACTCTGCATTGACGCGATGATCGGCGTTCTCGCAACGAGCGACGGGGACGCGCGCCGCGCGGTGATCTACCAGCTCTCCCAGCTCGGCCAGAAGGCGAAGCGGGCCTTCCTTCCCCTGCTCGCGCTCCTCGACGAGCCACTGGAGGAGCCGGACTACTGGCTTGGCCAAGCGCTCGGGTGTACGGCATCGACTTCAGAGGAGGTCGAGCGCCTGCTGCCCTTTCTCGAGAGTCCGAGCGCAGCGGCGCGGGCGGCGGCCGCGGCTGGCCTGGCCTACAGCTCGCACCTCTCGGGCGGTCATGGCGCCCGGCTTCGCAGGCTCCTCGACGACGAGAGCGGCGTCGTACGAGCGCGCGCGGCGCAAGCCCTGTGCTACCACCGAGGCGGGGACGAAGACGAGCTGCGGACAGCTCTC
The DNA here is from genome assembly GCA_964392615.1 of uncultured Planctomycetia bacterium. Lineage (GTDB taxonomy): Bacteria > Planctomycetota > UBA8108 > UBA8108 > UBA8108 > CAYMRB01. The sequence continues at coordinate 30,857 of CAYMRB010000040.1, forward strand.
TCCCGCCAGGCGAAGGGCGATGATACTCTCGACGCCCGCCGCGAAGCGCTTCGGTCGCTCGTCGGACGCTTCTTCGATCACGACGAGGCCGTCCAGCTCGTCGTCGTGAGTCTCGACGATGAGGAGACGAACATCGCCGTGACGGCGGCGAAGTGTCTCGAGCGTCTCGACGAGCATACGAGCCGGACCGTGCCGCGACTTGTGGCGCGGCTCGAGCGAGCCGTGCGCGCGATCACGGCGCGACCGCGCGACGCGACGTGGACCGAGTACGGCACGGTGAATCCCGACCGGGATGTGGCCCGTGCCGTTCTGATGACGTTGCTCAAGCTCGGTCCGAAGGCAGCGGCTGCGACGGCGAGTCTCGAGCGAGTCCGGGATCGGTTCGACGGCGATACGATTCTCGGCGACCTGGCGCGGCGCGCGCTATCGAGAGTCGCTCCGGGGAGCCGCTAGCGTTGTCGCCACCACGCGGAGTTGAGCCGCCGCGAAGCGGTCGGATCCAACTCCGCGGCGCGGGGGGGGGCCCCCCCGCGCGCGGGGGACCGGCAGGGGCGGGCCCGGCCCCCCCCCCCCCCCGGGGACCCCCCC
>CAYMRB010000040.1:31454-36815 GCA_964392615.1 uncultured Planctomycetia bacterium
GGTGTCCCCGGGGGGGGGGGGGGGGGGGGGGGGGGGGGGGGGTGGGGTGCTGGGGGGGGGGGGGCCCGCCCCCCCCCCCCGCCCCGGTTCTCCCGCCGCGCCAGCTGACCGCACGCCGCCTCGATGTCGACGCCGAGCGAGTAGCGCAGCGTCACGGTGAAGCCTGCGTCCCGCAGCTCGGCGCCGAACGCTTCACGGCGTTCGCGCGGTGTGCCCTGCAGCCCGCCGGCGCCGTCGAACGTGTTGTACGGGATCAGGTTGATGTGGACCGGAATGCCGCGCAGATAATCGGCGAGCGCTGTCAGGTCTTCCGCGCCGTCGTTGACCCGGTCGAGCATCAGGTACTCGACCATCACCGGCTGCCCTTGCCGCGCCGTGACCTCTTCCATCGCACGATGCAGTGCATCGAGATCGTACACGCGCGACAGCGGCACGAGCTTCTCGCGCACCTCGGGTCGCGCGCTGTGGAGGCTCAACGCGATGCGCACCTCGGGGAAGCGCTCGGCGCAGCGCACCATCGCGTCGGGGATGCCGACCGTCGACACGACCACACGACGCGGCGTCTGTGCGAAGCAGCGCGGCGAGATCAGCACCTCGACGGCGCGATAGACCGAGTCCTCGTTGTGGAGCGGCTCGCCCATGCCCATGAACACGACGTTGCGGACGCTGCGGTCTTCCGCGGCCAGCAGACGGTTCGCGTGCGTCAGCTGATCGAGGATCTCGACCGGCGTCAGATCGCGGACGATGCCCATCGTTGCGGTCGCGCAGAACGAGCAGTTCGCCGCGCAACCGACCTGCGACGACACGCACAGCGCGGTGCGCCCCTTCTCGAATCGCAGGATGACGGACTCGATCAGGTAGCCCTTCGTCGTGCGGAAGAGGAGCTTCGTCGCGCCGTCGACGCGTGAATCGACGCGTTCGACCAGCTCGAGCGTCCCGAACTCGAGTCCGTCGGCAAACCGCGCGCGGACATCGTCCGACAGAACGGCCAGCGCGTCGTCTGCCGAGCGGTGCTTCTTGTAGTACGCGTTGCGCAGAAGTCGCAGCTCATGCGGATCGACGCGCAGCTCGCGCGCGCGGCGCTCGACGAACTCGAGATCGTGGATACTCGGCATGCAATCGGTACTACATCACCGACGCCCGCTCCTCGTCCGTGCGCCCTCCGAGGTTGCCGTAGCGATGGTAGTCGTCGCTGACGCTCTGCTCGCGCAGATACCAGAGGAGCTCGATCCTGCCGATCGGCAACACGGGCGTACGGGCGATGTAGATGCCGGAATCACCCGGCGCTTGCAGCACCGACTCGGGCGCGCGATCGGGCGCGGCGTAGCGCACCCGCTCGGTTCGCTGCGACCGGATGGCGTCGACGAGCTCGTCGTCCGTCTCCTCGACGAACTCGATGCGCGCGCCCCACGGCTCGGTCAAGACCTCGATGACTTCGACGACGCCCCGCAGTCGGTCCGGCAGATCCGGCGGCGAGCTGACGGTGATGCGACCACCGGCGGCCCGAGCGGCGCAGACGCGAGCGAACACCTCGAACGTCGTGTCGTCCGCGTGCAGCCGGATGCGCAGCTCGTCGACCGGCAGGTAGCGGCGCAGGTTGTCCTGACCGACGAGGCGGAAGTGATCGTGCTCGCGGCCGAACTCCTCGCGCACGGCGAGGTCGTAGCTGCCGATCGTCGTGATGATCGCGTCGATCTCGGCGGCGTCCAAGCGGGTCGCCAGGAAGTCATCGTCCGCTTGCAGGCTGACCGCGAGCCCGGCGAGCGCTTCGTCGGCTATCGAATCGCTGACCGCGATCTCGCCGCTCGGCTGGAAGTCGAGGAGCTGCGCGACGTAGTTCGGTCCGCCCGCCTTGATGCCGGGCCCGAACGCCGACTTGCCCATGCCGCCGAACGGCTGACGCAGCACGATGGCGCCCGTCGTCACGCGGTTGACGTACAGGTTGCCGGCGCGGATGCGATGCAGCCACTCCTCCTGCTCGCGATCGTCCAGGCTCTCGAGGCCCGAGGTGAGGCCGAAGCCAGTCGCGTTGACCAGCGAGATGGCCTCGTCGAGGTTGCGCGCCTTCATCACGCCGAGCACGGGCCCGAAGAACTCGGTTCCGTGCGTCACGCTGCCGGGGCTGACGTCCCACTTCACCGCGGGCGACCACAGGCAGGGATTGTCCTCCAGCTTGTGTGGCATCACGGCCCAGCTCTCGCCGGGCTCGAGCACCTTCAAGGCCGTCTCGAGCTCGCCGCTAGGCGGACGGATCATCGGCCCCATCAAAGTTCGCGTCTCCCACGCGGAGCCGACCTCGATGCTGCGAGCCGCATCGCAGAGCATGCGCTTGAAGTTCGGATCGTCGTAGATCTCGGCCTCGAGGATGAGAAGCGACGTCGCGGAGCACTTCTGCCCGCTGTGGCCGAACGCCGATTGCAGCACGTGCTTGATCGCCTGCTCGCGATCCGACAGCGCCGTCACGATCGTCGCGTTCTTGCCGCCCGTCTCGGCGAGCAGGTTCATCTGCGGGGCCGCGTCGAGCATCGCGAGTGCCGTCTCGGTGCCGCCGGTCAGGATGACGACGTCGACGTCCGGATGACTGGCGAGCTTCGAACCGACGCTCGCGCCGGAGCAGGGCGCGAACTGCAGCACGTCGCGCGGCACACCCGCGCGCCAGAAGCACTGGCACATCTCCCACGCGACGAGGACCGTGTCGGACGCCGGCTTCAGAATGACGTGGTTGCCCGCCGCGAGCCCGGCCGCGACACCGCCGCACGGGATCGCGATCGGGAAGTTCCACGGCGGCACGACGACGACGACGCCCTTCGGCTGCGCCTCGACGCCCTTCAGGGCGTGGAGCTCGCACGCGCTGCGCCGGTAGAACTCGCAGAAGTCGATCGCCTCGGAGACTTCCGGATCGGACTGCGGGAACGTCTTGCCGCCCTCGGCGAGCGCGGCACCCATGAGGTCGGCGCGGCCGATGCGGAGCTCGTGCGCGGCTCGCGCGAGGATCGCCGAGTGCTCCTCGACGGGGCGCGATCGCCAACCGGATGGATCGTCGCGGGCCACCTCGACGGCGCGGCGCACGTCCTCCTCTGTCGCCTGGCGATATCGCGCGACGACGACGCCCGGGCGCGACGGGTCGTACGACTCGCGAATCTTGCGATCGTCGCGGAGCTCCTCGCCGGCGATGACGATCGGAACATCCACGGCCTTGTCGTCGCAGCGGTCCTTCCAGCTCGCGATGATCCCGTCGGCCCACTCGACGTTCGCGATGAGCGCGAAGTCGGTGTCCGGCTCGTTCTCGAACGAGTCGATCGTCGCGTCATCCCTCTTCGGAGGATCGGCGAGCGGCGCGATCGGCACCCGGCGGTCCTGCGTCCGGCGCGGTTCCTGCGGCAGGCCGTCGATGAGATCGAACGACGCGAAGAAGTCGGCCTCGAGACTGCGCCACTCGTCGCTGTCGACCACCAGCCGGAATGTATGGCGCAGGAAATTGTCCGGCCCGGTGTTCTCGTCGAGGCGGCGGATCAGATAGCCGATCGCGTGAATGAAGTTCTCGCGGTAGGTCGCCGGCGCGTAGAGGAGGAGACTCTTCGAGAGCTCGAACAGCGCGCGTCGCTGGTGGTTCGCCATGCCCTCGAGCATCTCGAACTGCACGCTCTCGAGGCAGTTTCCGTCCACCGCGAGCACCAGGCCGTATGCGATGTCGAACAGATTGTGCGATGCGATGGCGAGTCGCACGGCCGCGATGTTCTCGGGCTGAATGCCCTCGAGAACCATGCGCTTGAAGTTCGCGTCGGTTTCGATCTTGCGCTGGTACGGCGCCTGCGGCCAGTCGTGGATCGAGGCCTCGACTCGCTCCATCTCCATGTTCGCGCCCTTGACGAGGCGGACCGTCACCGGCGAGCCGCCCGCCGCGACGCGCTTGCGCGCCCAGTCGTTGATGCACTGCTGGACGGGGAACGAGTCCGGGACGTACGCCTGCAGTGCGATACCGGCATGGACGTGGTCGAGCCCGGGGCGGTCGAGCGTCCGCATGAACGCCTCGGCCGTCACCGAAACGTCGCGGTACTCCTCCATGTCGAGATAGACGAACTTCGGCACCTCCGTGCCGTCGGCGCGCACGAACTGCGACTTGGCCGCGGCGCGGTAGAGAAGCTCGAGGCGGTCGCAAAGGACCTCGACCGTGTGCTCGAACGCGAGCGACGAGATCTGCGAGTAGATCGTCGAGATCTTGACGGAAATGCACTCGATCAGCGGGTTCTGCAGCGCCCGCAAATACGACTCCAGGCGGCTTTGTGCCTCGGTCTCGCCGAGCAGCGCCTCGCCGAGGAAGTTCACGTTCATGCGGAGGCCTTGCTCGCGCCGCGCCCCGAGGTGAGCGTCGAGCACCTCGCGCTCGGCGGGCAGCACGACGTTAGCTGTCTCTTCGCGCATCTTGCCCTTGACGAGCGGCACGGCGACGCCGGGAAGATAGCCTCCGAACGATTGAAAACCGCGCAGCAGCGTGCGGTCCATGCGGCTGAAGAACCGCGGCACGCCTTGGATATCGAGGATATGCGTCAGCTGGTCGACGGCGCGATGGGGGTCGTCCGACCGGAACGCCTGATCCGTCATCTGGATCATCGTCACCTTGTCGCCGGCGTTTTGCATCATTCGCTCGAGCTCGGTCTGCTGCTTCTTCTCCTGCGGAGTCTGAAGCTCGACCGCGCGTCTCTGCATGAGCCGCGCCAGGTGGGCGGCCTTTTGAGCGGTTTCGGAAACGGACGAATCGGCGTCGGGGACGAAGGCCTCGAGAACGTTTTCGAGGGCGCCTTCGAGCGTATCGAAGCGAACTTGCGCTTCACTGGACATAGGGGCAGCTCCACGCGCAGGGTGGTAGGAGTTGAGGCAGGTGTCGTCTACGCGGACATGGTACAGAATTCGCGCCGGACGTCACGTCGCAGTCCGCGGAAAAAGGCGACCGTCGAGACGCCTATTCCGACGGGCGTTCGGGGCCGCTTTTACTGAAGATTCCCCGATACCCGCCGCGCGCGATTCGCACGACGATCAGCACGACCTTGAGCGGCTCGCAGACCGCGAGAATCCACGCCCAGAACACGTCCGGATGGCTCCACAGGCAGAGCGCAAGCGTGACAAAGGGCACGTACCAGAAAACCTCCAGTCGGTTGCCGATCCGAAAGACGTTGCAGAAGAGAAAGAACGACAGGCCGATGTACGGCGGCAGCCAGACGAAGTGGCTCCCCGGCGCGACGCGGTGGAGCACGAACGTGACCACGAGGATCGCGACGATCAGCCCGAGGTCGATCAGGTTGAAGCGGAAACACGGTTCGCGCTGGATCTCAAATGTACGCCACTACATCGATGAGATGGTCT
>CAYMRB010000041.1:0-36603 GCA_964392615.1 uncultured Planctomycetia bacterium
CGGAGTCGGGACCAGAGTCGGAGTCCCGGCGCGCAACCCCATCTGGCCATCCCGCCGGCAGCCTGCTACACTGACCGTCCTCCCCTCGCCGGTTGAAGAGAAGAGCAGAAGAGAAGTAAGGGAACGCGCCATGGCCGGATCCGCGCGTCGTTTTGCTGTCGTCGTCGCCTTCTTCGGTCTCCTGAACGCGCTGGGGCTGTGGGCGATTTACGTCGCTCTGCGCCCTCCGGAGCCCGTCGTGCGCGTGCTGGATGTCAGCGTGCACGGGGAGGTTCCGATCGGCGCGCCGGTTCGCGTCGAGTTCGACACCGACGTGCTGCCCGCCGCCGCGGGCGAGCTGCCGACGACCGTCGGCCTCCTCGAGCTCGTGCCTGCGGTCGCGGGCAGGACGGTTTGGGACGGCCGGCGTGCGCTCGTGTTCCGCGCCACCGAGTCGCTGCCTCGCGCCACGCGTCTTCAGCTGCGCGTCAACGACGCGGTCGGCCGCGCGGTCGGGCTGCGGCTTGACGGACCTCGCGAGTTCGCGTTTCACACCCCGCCGCTTCGCTTCCGCGGGGCGTCGCAGACGGCCTTCACGAAGGACTTCGAGGCCACCTTGCGGCTGCGGTTCGACGATCTCGTGTCGCCGCGCGACCTCGAGGACCACCTGCGCCTCTGGCGTCGCGCCGGTGACGATGCGGACGGGCGCGGCGCGGTGGGCTACGAGGTCCTGACGCGCAAACCGTCGAAGAATTTGGACGTTCGCTCGACCGACGCCGTCGAGGAGCTCTGGGTTCGCCTCTCGCCCGGCCTGCGCGGCGCGAGCGGTCCCCTCGGCCTGGCGCACGCCGCCGACGTCAACGTGCCGTTGACTCACCGCCTGCGGTTCCACTCCGCCGAGTCCCAGACCGTGTTCAAGGGCTGGCCCGATCTGCGGCTCGACTTCAACCAGCGAGTCGACGCCGAAGCCGCCGGCCGCATCGAGGACTGGATCCGCGTCGAACCGGCCGTCTCGTTCCGCGTCAAGTCCGGGTGGCGGTCGTCGAGCCTCTGGCTCGAGGGCGAGTTCCGCCCGGGCACCATGTACCGCGTGACCGCGCTGAAGGGACTGCCGGGTGACGGCAACTCGGTCCTCGTCGCGGATCGATCGATCGACGTCTCCGTTCCGAGCCGCGAGCCCGACGTCGAGATCGCGAGCGGCGGATTCCTGTCGCCGCGCGGCAGCGGCCGGTTCCTGATCGAGACGACGAACGTCGACGAGGTCGAGGTCGTCGCGCACCGCGTGCTCCCGAACAATCTGGTGCACTACCTCGCCTCGGGGCGCCGATCGCGCTACTCGAGCAAGCGTCTCCTGCGCACGGGCCCGACGCGCACGCTGAGCGTCGAAGGACCGCGCGACGAGCTCGTCGAGACCGCCGTCGAGCTGCGCGACCTCATGCGACCCGGCGAGGACATCCGCGGCCTGTGGTTCGTGCGGGCCGATACCGATCGCGGTGTCGACACGACGCTGCTGATGGTGACCGACCTCGCGCTCACCGCGCGCTCCGGACGCGACGAGATCACCGTCTGGGCCACGCGCCTCGCCGACGGACGGCCCGCCGCGCGGACGCACGTCTCCCTGTGGACGCGGTCGAACCAGATCCGCGCATTCGGCTACACGGACGACCACGGCGTCTTGCGCCTCGAGGGCCCGTTCGACGAGATCGACGGCGCGCCTTGGGTCATCCTCGCCGAGAACGGCGGCGACGTGTGCTACCTGCGCCTCGATGCCGACCGCCGCTCGGCCGCCGACTTCGATGTCGCCGCCGACCTCGGCGGACAGCCGTTCCGCCACCGCGGCTACGAGGCGTTCGTCTACACCGACCGCGGCGTGTACCGGCCCGGAGAGACCGTGCGCGTCGAGAGCATCGTTCGCGACGCGCGGCTCGACGTGCCGCGCGCGTTCCCGCTCGAATGCGAAATCGTGCGGCCCGACCGCAAGACAGCGCACGTATTGCCCGTCGAGTTCGGCCGCGAAGGCGCCGCCGGCGTGTCGTTCGACCTCGATGAAGCCGCGCTGACCGGACGCTGGGAGGCGCACCTGCGATTGCCGTCGGCCGCCGACGAGGGTGCGCCGACGACGGCGGACGGTCCGAAGGACGCGTCGTCCGGCGAGCGACTCGGCACGGTGCGCTTCCTCGTCGAGGACTTCGCGCCGCAGCGTCTGCGCGTCGCCATCCGCCTCGCGCCGCAACTGGTCGAGGAGAGCGTCGGCGACGTGGACGGCGAGGCCGGCGACGGCGAGGCGGTCGCGTCGGCGCCGGCCGCGCGGACGCGGTTCCAGCCCGGCGAGCGCGTCGACGTTATCGTGCGCGGCGAGCTTCTCGCCGGACTGCCCGCCGCGGGCGAGCGCGTCAGGCTGGACTACTCGCTGCGCACCGGGCGCTTCGCCGGTCTCCTCGCGGGGCTCGACAAGCCAGCGCTCGGTCACTACGGCTTCGGCGATGCGACGGCGGAGCGCATCGATCGCGACGGTTCGGTCGGCGAGGCGGTGCTCGACGCGAACGGCGAGGCCCGCATCACCGTCGAGATTCCCGGCGCGCGTAGCAGCACGCCCCTCGTCCTGTCGCTCGACGCGACCGTGCACGACGCGAGCGGTCGCCCCGTGCGCGGCGGGCTCGACCTCGCCGTGGACCCGGCGCCGTTCTACCTCGGCCTGCGCGACGACGCGGGCGGACGCCCGCCGATCGGCAAGCCGTTCCGCGTCACCTGCGCGGCGGTGCGCCCGGACGGCGGCGACATCGAGGACTTCGGCACGTTCGACGACCTCGAGCTCGTCGTCGAGCGCGTTGACTGGAGCAGCGTTCTGAAGAAGTCGTCTTCCGGCCGCTACCGCTGGGAGTCGAAAGAGGACGTCGATGAGATCGAGCGCCGCAGCATTCGTCTCGACGCCGGCCATGGCGGCGCGGAGCTCGTGCTCTCGCACTACGGCCGCTATCGGCTGACGCTTCGCGACAAGCCGAGTGGCGTGACCACGACGCGCGAGGTTCGTGTCGTCGGCGACTCGTGGAGCGGCTCGTCGAATCTCTCGACGCCCGAGCGTGTCGATCTCGAGGTGTTGTCGACGATTCCGCGGCCCGGTGGCGAAGCCCGCGTTCGCGTGCAGGCGCCGTTCGCCGGCACGCTGCTCGTCGCGGTCGAAACGGACCGCGTGCTCCACACGGAGGTCGTCGAGATGGCCGAGAATCGCGTCGAGGTCGACGTGCCCATCCCGGTCGAGATCCCGGGCAACGCGTGGGTCACGGCATCGGTCGTGCGTGCGGTCGACGTGAGGAACACCTCGGGCGAGCGCTGGCTGCCGCACCGCGCCTGGGGTATCGCGCCGCTGTGGATCGACTTCACCCCCGAGCACCTGCTCGTCACGCTCGACGCGCGTCCGCACCTCGAACCCGGAGGCGAGGCGCTGATCCGCGCTCGCGTCACCGGTCGCGATGGTCAGCCCCGCCGTGCAGAGGTCGCGCTCGCGCTCGTCGACGAGGGCATTCTCGCGTGGACCGACTTCCAGACGCCCGCGCCGTGGAGCTTCTTCTACGGCCGACGCGCTCACGGCGTGACGCTCGCCGACATGTTTTCGGCGCTGTCGCCGGAGGTCGCCCTCGACGTGAAACGCGCCAAGCCCGGCGGCGGATTCGGCGCCTCGCATCGTCGTCGACTCAACCAGGTCGGAGCGCGTCGCTTCCGCCCGACCGCGCTGTGGCTCGGCAGCTTCGCGACGGACGAGGACGGCGCGCTGCTCGCCGACTTCACCGTGCCGGATTTCACCGGTGAGCTGCGACTGATGGCGATCGCGCACGCCGGACGCTCGTTCGGATCGCACGACCGCGCGATCACCGTGCGGCCGCCATTGCACCTCGAGATCGGCATGCCGCGATTCCTCGCGCCGGGCGATCGAATCGTCACCGCGGTCGACGTGTTCAACTCGACCGGCGCGGCCGGCGAGGCGACCCTGGAGCTGGAGACCGGCGGGCCGCTGCGGCGGGGCAATGCGCCCGCGTCGTCGGCTCTCGCGTTCGCGGCGACCGAAGGCAAGACGGTCTCGCTCGCCCGCGGCGCGCGCGAGCGGCTCGAGCTGTCGCTCGCGGCCGAGCAAGAGGTCGGCGTCGCGACGCTGCGCGTACGCGGCGATCTCGGCGAGTTCTCGCGGGTCGAATCGGTCGAGCTCGCCGTGCGTCCGGCGGCTCCTCTCGTCACGAACATCCAGTCCGGTTCGGTGACGGCAGACGAACCCGTCGAGCTCACGCCCGGAGGCGGATTCCTCGCCGGGACGACGCGGCACCGGCTCGTCGTCGCACCGCTGCCCGATCTCGATCTCCTCGGACCGCTGCGCGACCTCGTGCGCTACCCGCACGGCTGTCTCGAGCAGACGACGTCCAAGATCTTCCCGCAGATCTACCTGCGCGATCTGTCGCTTCTTCTCGAGGACGACTACTCGGGTGACCGCGCGAAGAACCTCGTGAGCGCGAGCGACCGCGATCGCGCCACAGAACACGTGCGCGACGGTATCGAGCGCTTGCGTTCGATGATGTTGCGCGGCGGCGGCATGAGCATGTGGCCCGGCTCGACTCGCGTGTGGCGCTGGGGCACGCTCTACGCCGCGCACTGCCTCGTCGAGGCGCGTCGCGCCGGCTTCGATGTTCCCGCAGCCGATCTCGACCTCGTGCTCGCGTGGATCGACGCGCAGGTCGTGCGCGCGCGAAGCGGCACGGTGCGAGACGTCGAGCGCGCCTATGGCATCTACGTTCGAGCGCTCGCCGACAAGACCGACGGACTCACCGCGCGCATTCGCTCGCTGATGACGACCGGAGACGACGACGGCGCGACGACCGTCGCGCTGTCGACCGAGGCGCGGTTCCTGCTCGGTGCGGCATGGCTCGCGCTCGGCAACCTCGACGAGGCGCGCCGGGTGCTCGGCGATCAGTTGCCGGAGCCGACGCGCGCGCGCGAGCTCGGCGGCACGCTGCGTTCGCCGGTGCGCGAGACGGCGCTCCTGCTGTCGGTCGTCCTCGATGTCGAGCCGACGGGCACGCGCGTTCTGGCGCTGGTCGATCGACTGCGGTCGTATCGCGTCGGTGGCCGGTGGGGGTCGACGCAGGAGAACGGCTTCGCGCTGCTCGCGCTCGGCAAGTATGCGAGGTTGCGCAACGAGCGCGGCGAGGCGTACACGGCGACCGTGCGGATCGGCGACGCCGAGGAGGCCGACGAGGTGGCGATCGGAGGCGGCGAGTCGCGGACCTTCGCCGGTGATTTCAGCGGCCAGACGGTGCGCATCGAGCTCGAGGGAGACGGCACGGTCTGGTGGTTCCTGACCGAAGAGGGTGTGCCGCTCGCGAGCGATCTCCCGTCGGAGGACGCCGGCCTGACGGTGCGTCGGCGGTACGTCGACAAGAGCGGCGCCGAGATCGACGGGCCGATTCCGCAGGGCGACATCGTGCGCGTCGAGATCTCGCTCGAGGCGAGCCGTCGCCTCGAGAACGTCGTCATTACCGATCTCCTGCCGGCGGGTCTCGAGGTCGAGAACCCGCGGCTCGGGAAGCGGCGTCGACGTGCGACGGAACCACATGTCGATGAGCTCGAGGTCGAGCACTTCGATATCCGCGACGATCGCGTGCTGCTCTACATCCGACGCACGCCGGATCGACGCGCGGTCTACAGCTACGCGGCACGCGCGGTGACGCGGGGCGAGTTCGCGCTGCCGCCGATCGCGGCGGAGTGCATGTACGACGCGGGCATCTTCAGTCGCCACGGCGCCGGACGCGTGGAGGTAGCCGCAAGGTGAGCTCGACGTACGACACTGCTGCCGCGAGGAAGGCGGGTCGTCGTCGGCGATGGCTGCGGCGGTGGCTGCTGCGCGGATCGATCGGCTCCGTCGCCGCGCTCGTCGGAGCGCTGCTGCTCTTCCACGTGCTCGCGTGGCTGTTCCCGTTCGATCTCTCACGGCTGCGAACGGCACCGGCGTCGCCGCGCGTCCTCGATCGCTACGGTCGGGTCATTCGCGTGCGCGCGAGTCGCGACGACGCGATGCGATTCGCGGTGTCGGGCGTCGAGATGTCGCGGTGGGTTCGCCAGGCGACCGTCGCGATCGAGGATCGCAACTTCCGGCACCATCTCGGCGTCGATCCGTTCGCTATCGCGCGTGCCTGTGGCCAGAACCTCACTCGCGGCCGCGTGCACAGCGGCGCGTCGACACTGACGATGCAGCTCGTGCGCATTCTCGACGACCGCCCGCGCACGCTGGCGGCGAAGATCGTCGAGTCGTTCTACGCGCTGCAGATCGACGCGGGGCTCGGCAAGGACGCGATCCTGACCGCGTACCTCAACCTCGCTCCGTACGGCGGCAACCTGCACGGCGTCGAGGCCGCCGCGCAGCGCTACTTCGACAAGAACGCGCTCGAGGTGACGCTCGCCGAGGCAGCTCTGCTCGCCGGCTTGCCGCAGTCGCCGAGCCGCTATCGACCGGATCGCTACTACGACCGCGCGATCGAACGCGCCGGCATGGTGCTCGACGCGATGCTGGACGAGTCGATGATTACGCCGGGCGAGCACGCCGCGGCCAAGGCCGAGCGGCCGACGATCAGCCGCCGCCCGTGGCCGTTCGAGGCGCCGCACTTCGCCGAGCTCGCTCTGTCGCGCTCCGGTGCGCATCCCCGACCGACCGCGCGGACGCCATCCATCGTGCGGACGACGCTCGACCGCGACGCGCAGGCGTGCGTCGAGGCGCACGTCGAGGCGTTCTTCGCGGCGCGTCCTGCCGCGAAGCGCGAAGGGCTGTCGGTCGCGGCCGTCGCGATCGAGGTCGACACCGCCGCGGTGCGCGCGCTTCTGGGCTCGGCCGATTTCTTCGACGCGGATCGCTGCGGACAGGTCAACGTCGCAGTCGCGCGGCGGTCGCCGGGATCGACGCTGAAGCCGTTCCTGTGGGCGCTGGGGTTCGACCGCGGCGTGGTTACGCGGTCGACGTATCTCGCCGACGTACCGACGCCGTTCGTGGGCTACGTACCGGAGAACTACGACCGCGGCTTCCGCGGTCCGGTGCCGGCGGCGAAGGCGCTGCAGGAGTCGCTCAACATTCCGGCGCTGCGCTTGCAGAAGCGCGTCGGGACGCGGGAGTTCCTGGCGGCGCTGCGAGGTCTGGGGCTCGAGACCCTCGGCGAGAGCGCTGCGCACTACGGTTTGACGCTGTGTCTCGGAGGCGGCGAAGTGCGGCTGCTCGATCTGACGAACGCGTACGCGGCGCTCGCGCGCGGCGGCCGCTGGCGCCCAGAGACGCTCGTCGTTTCGTCGTCGATACGAGCGCCCGACCCGATGCGCGATCGGCAGGTCGTGTCGGAAGGAGCCGCATACCTCGTGCTCGACGCGTTGTCGGACGCCGACCACCTCGAGCGCGCGGGCGTGCGACGTCAACCCGGCGAGCCGATCGTCGGCTACAAGACCGGCACGTCGTTCGGGCTGCGCGACGCGTGGACGGTGGCGTTCACGAGCCGCTTCGCGGTCGGGGTGTGGGTCGGCGACCCGGCGGGGCGTTCTCATTCGGATCTCATCGGCGTGCGGACCGCGGCGCCGCTCGCTCTCGGCATCGCGCGCGAGCTGTCGGCGAGGGGGCCGGCTCTCGTCGAGTGGCCGCGGCCGTCGAGCGTTGTCGAACAGCGCGTCTGCGCGGTCAGCGGGTACCGAGCCGGGCGCTGGTGCAACGGGACCCGCACCGCGGACGCGCTCCTCTCCGCGTCCGTCGGGGCGGTGAGCTCGACGCGCTGTCCAGTGCATCGCGAGGTGCTCGTCGATCCGCAGCGACAGGTCGAGCTTTGCGACGGCTGCGCGCACGGCGCGCGAGGACACGTTCACACGCGCGGCACACATCGCGAGCACCTGCGGGTCGAGGAGTGGCCGATCGAGGTCGCGGCCTGGCTGCGGGAGAACGGCGCGGTCGGCTCGCGCGAGCGCTGGCCGCACGATCCGGACTGCCGTCGCGCGGTGCGGCGTGACGAGCGCGAGGCTCCGCGCATCCTGTCGCCGCTAGACGGCGAGGAGTATCGGCTCGTGCAGGGTGCGAGCATGCGGCAGCGGCTGCAGCTCGCAGCGACCGCGGGCAGCGGTGTACGGCAGCTGTGGTGGTTCGTCGACGGAGAGCTGCGCGCGTCGAGCGCGCCCGGAGAGGCGGTCTCGTGGCCGCTGCGGGCGGGCGACCACAGCGTGCGCTGCATCGACGATCGAGGGCGAGCGTCGCTCGTGCGCATTCGGGTCGCGAGCGCGCCGGCTGCGGCGGAGCCCGGTCTTTCCGGAAGTTCTTGAGTTTCCGCTCTCTGGCCCTACTGTTTTTCTCTCGATTTCCCGAAGTGCTGGCAGGACGGGCGACCGCTTCGTCCGCACGGAATGCCGATCGAGGAGGACGACGATGGCTCGACGAGTGCTGATAACGGGTGGGGCCGGGTTCATCGGTTCGCACATCACCGAGGAGCTACTCGCCGCGGGGCACGAGGTCGCGGTGCTCGACAACCTGTCGTCGGGGAAGAGGTCGCAGGTCCCGGATGGCGTGCCGCTCTTCGAGCTCGACATCAGGGAGTCGATCGACGCGGCGTTCGAGAGCTTTCGGCCGGATGCGGTCGTGCATCAGGCGGCGCAGGTGTCGGTGTCGTACTCCGTGAAGGAGCCGGTGTTCGACGCGCGGACGAACATCGTCGGTTCGATCAACGTCATTCAGGCCGCCAAGAGACACGGCGTGAAGAAGGTGACGTACGCGTCGTCCGCCGCGGCGTATGGCACACTCGAGACGTTGCCGCTCGCCGAGCACATGCGTCCGCAGCCAGTGTCGCCGTACGGCGCGTCGAAGTACGCCGTCGAGCACTACCTGCGCTCCGCGGCGACGGAGACGGGTCTGGAGTGGGCTGCGCTGCGCTACTCGAACGTCTACGGGCCGCGGCAGGATCCGCACGGCGAGGCCGGCGTGATCGCGATCTTCACCAACCTCCTGCTCGACGGCAAGGCGCCGACGATCTTCGGCGGCGGCGAGCTCACGCGCGACTACGTGTTCGTGAAGGACGTCGCGCGCGCCAACCGTCTCGTGCTCGAGGCGGACCTCGGTGAGCACACCGATCCGGTGTTCAACTGCTCGACACAGAAGCCGACGTCGACGAACCGCATCTTCGAGCTCCTGTCCAGGTACCTCGACGCCGATGTCGAGCCGCACATGGGACCGTGGCGGTCCGGGGACGTTCAGGACTCGCTGCTCGGCAACGCGAAGATGCGCGAGACGCTGGGCTGGGCGCCCGAGGTCGATCTCGAGGACGGGCTTCGCGAGACGTCGGAGTTCTTCCTCGCGAAGGCGAAGGCGACGAGCTGACGGGGGACGCGGCTGGCTGACCGCGCGTTGACACCACCGCCTCGACGCGGTGAGATGGCAGCGTGGAGCCGGGGTCCTCCACGCGTCGCCGTGGTAGCGGTGGAGCGTTCGTGATTCCGTGAACGATCTTCGATCAGCAACGGCCTTCTCGTGGGCCTGGCGCGTGCTTGCAGCGATCGTCGTCTTCGGTCTTGCCGGGTGCGGCGATCAGGGCGATAGGGACGACGGGAAGGCGGCGCGGTCGAGGTCGCCCGCGAAGTCACGGCCGCCGGCGGCTGCGCCGGAGCCGGTGACGGTCGAGGCGCAGTCTGCGTCGCCTACCGGCGCGTCGTCGCGAGCGCCGGCTCTCCTCGGGACCGTCGCCTACCACGAGAGCGTCGCCCGAGAGCTCGGGATCGACGGCTACGTCGTCGGCGTGGTGTCGCCGGGCTCACCGGCGCGGCGTGTCGGGTTGCGCCCGGGCGATGCGATCGTCCGGGCCGGCGGCGCTCGCGTGCGAAACCGCGAAGAGCTGAAGGACGTGACATCGGCGCTGAGCATCGGCGACCGACTGAATCTCGAGGTCGTTCGCGACGGCGAGAGTCAGCTCGTCGCTGTCGCTCTTGCGGCTCGGATTCAGCCCGCGGATGACGCGAGCCAGCGCGAGAGCTTGCGCTTCCTCGAGGAGATCGCGACACGGCGGCCGGGGCCTGGAGTCTCGCGCGAGATCGTCCACCGACACGTCGAACTCCGGCAGTGGCGAGAGGCCGGTCGCGTTCTCGCGGCTGCGGAGTCGAAGTTCCCGGCGAGCCTCGAGCTCGCGGAGCTCCGTCTGAAGTGGCTCGCGACGCACGGCGACTTCGCGACGTATTCGACGAGGACCGCAACGTACTTCACGCGCCACCCGCACTCGACGACCGTCCGGAACGCGCATCTGAGATCGCTGTTCGCGTCGGGTCGCCTCGCCGCGGCGGAGTCGTTGGCGCAGAGCTCGCTGGTCGACCCTCGAGAGCCGTCGACGGCGTTGTCACCAGCCGACGCGGGCGGTTTCCTGGGGTTGTGGACGCTCAGCCGGTGTCGGCAGGGCAAGACGCTCCGTTCGAGAGAGCTGCGTTCAGCGCTGGACGCGCGCGACGTCGACGAGGCGGTTCTCGAGACGTTCGAGTTCTGGCGTCGATGCGGATCGAGCGAATCGCTTCTCGCAGTGGACGGTCCGGCGGACGGGGTCGAAGTCGATCTTCACAGCCTGCGCGGCGGCGTGGCGCACGTCGTGCAGGTCGAGGTCGACGGCACGCGGCTCGAACGATTCGTCGTCGACACGGGAGCCTGCTGTACCATTTTGACAGAGGAGGCGGCGCGGCAAGCCGGTGTGGTCCGATCCGATGGCAGCACGGGCGCGGTCATGGGCAGCACGAGCTTCGCGGCCCGCGCGGGCTTCGTGCACGAGCTGAAGATCGGCGCCTTGACCGTGCGCAACGTGCCCGTGATCGTCGGGAGTCCGCACGACTTCGGTGCAGCGGGCGTTCACGGCGCGCTCGGAGTGAACCTGATGCATCGGGTCCGACTCACGCTGGACTACGCGAACGAGAAGGCCACCGTAGCCCCGGCGGGACAGCCTCTTCCCGAGGCGGCGACGGCGCCGCGACGACCGTGGGACGTTCCGCTCCTGACGTATCCGCTCTCGTGCGTCGCGGAGGGGCGCGTCGGCGAGTATCCGGTCCGCGTCCTGTTCGACACCGGCAACTACGCCGCAGCGTTGGTGACCGCGGCGTGGGCACAGAACCACCCGGACGCGTTCAACGCCGAGACGCGGGCGCTCGAAGGGCTGCGGGTCGCCGGCGTCGCTCTGCATCCGTTGGCCGTCGCTGTCACGCCGCCAAAGCGCCGCGAGCTGAACGCGTTGTTCGACGTCTGTCTCGGCTACGAGCTGCTGCGCCGGCATCGCGTGACGATCGACCTGCAGCGGCGCGTGCTGCGGCTGGAGTGAGGACGGGGAACGCTCACGCGTACGCCAGCGCTCTCTCGAGATCGGCCTCGAGGTCCGCCGCGTCCTCGAGTCCGATCGACAGGCGCAGCAATCCCGCCGGCAGCCCCGCCTTCTGGAGGTCCGCCTCGCTCAGCGCACCGTGTGACATCGACGCCGGGTGCGACACGATCGATTCGGCGCCGCCGAGGCTAACCGCGAGGCGGATGAGCTCGAGCGACTCTACGACGTGCTCGCCTGCCGACAATCCGCCCGCGACCTCGAACGACAGGATGCTGCCGAAGCCGCGCATTTGACGTCGCGCGAGCTCGTGGCCGCCGTCGGACTCGAGGCCGGGATACCAGACGCGATCGATGCGCGGGTGCGCGTCGAGAAACCTCGCGAGTCGCATCGCCGTCGCGTTCTGCCTCTCGACGCGGAGCGCGAGCGTCTTCAGTCCGCGCAGGAGAAGCCACGCCTCGAAGGGGCTCAGACACGCGCCGAAGAGCTTCAGCATCGGCCAGCATCGGCTGACGATTTCTCGCGTCGAGCAGGCGATGCCCGCGGTCAGGTCCGAATGGCCTCCGAGCGCCTTCGTCGCCGCGTGGACGACGATGTCGATGCCGAGGCGCAGCGGGTTCTGGTTGAACGGCGTCGCGAACGTGTTGTCGGCGACCGTCAGCACGCCGCGCTGCTTCGCGAGTCTCGCGAGCGCCTCGAGATCGGTGATGCCGAGCGTCGGATTCGTCGGGCTCTCGACGACGACAGCGCGCGTTCGCTCGTTCGCGTCGATCGCGGCCGCGACGGCGTCGAGGTCGCTCGCGTCCACGAGCGTCGATGTGACGCCATAGCGCGGAAACACGCCCGTGGCGAGCTCTTGTGTGCCCGAGTAGATCGATCGGCCGACGACGAGATGGTCGCCCGCTTCGACGAGCGACATCAGCACGGCCGAGATCGCGCCCATGCCCGACGAGAAAGCCAGCGCCGCTTCGGCTCCTTCGAGGTCGGCGAGAATCGCCTCGACCTGCTTCGTCGTCGGATTGCCCCAACGCGTGTAGAACGCGGCCGGCGCGGTCGCCTGCGTGAATTCGACGCCCTGCGCCGAGCTCTCGAGCTCGAATGTCGAGCTCTGGAAGATCGGCGGCGTCAGCGCGCTCGTGTCGTTCAGGTGATTACCGGCGTGGATCGCTCGTGTCGCGAATCCGGTCCGGGGGCGGCGGTCGTCGTTCGATGCCATGGATGATTGCCCTCACTCCACACGCCCGGGGCCCCAGAGCGCACGACCCGGGCGTGCGCCGGTGTGCTCGCCAGCCGCTAGAACGACCTCGCCGTTGACGATGACCCACTCCATGCCGACGGCGTACTGGTGCGGCTCCTCATACGTCGCGCGATCCGCGATCGTCTCCGGATCGAACACTACGATATCGGCGGCGAAATCCGCTGCCAACCGTCCGCGGTCCTCGAGTCGGAGCGTCCGGGCCGGCAGGCTCGTCATCTTGCGGATCGCCTCGCGCAGCGGGATCACCCCCTCGTCACGGGTGTACTTGCCGAGGAGCCGCGCGAAGCTGCCGTACGCTCGTGGGTGCGTACTGGACTTGAGGAAGACCCCTTTTGGCGCCTGCGACGCCGAGTCGGAGCACAGGCTGACCCACGGCAGCCGGATCTTCTTGCGGACGTTCTCCTCGGACATCAAGAAGTACACCGCCTCGACGCGCGATTCGTCCTCGAGCATGAGTTCGAGGATGACCTCGTGTGGCGGTTGGCTCCGTTCCTCGGCGATCTCGGCGAGAGTCTTGCCCTGAAGCGACTTCAGCGCGTCCTTCTTGAAGCCGGTGACGATGACGCGATCCGCCGAGCCCGCCGCGAGGTACAGGTTCTCCCACGCGTCCGTCGGCGTCGTCATCTCCACAAGGATGCGTTCCCGTGTCGCCGGGTCGCGGAATCGCGCGCGCATGGCCTTGGTGCCGCCGTCGCGCGCCCACAGCGGAATCGACGCCGTGAGACCGGTCGCGCCGGCCGTGTAGGTGTAGATGTCCGCGGTGATCTCCATGCCCTGCGCGCGGGCTTTCTCGACGCGGTCGACGACGACGTCGAGCTTGTCCCAGTTGGCCTGGCCTGCTGCCTTGAGGTGGTAAATCTCGCCGCGACAGCCGGCCTCGCGACAGATGCGCAGGAACTCGTCGGCGGCCTCGACGAACGCATTGCCCTCGCTGCGCAGGTGCGAGATGTACATGCCACCGTGCTTCGCGGCTTCCGAGGCGATCGCGATGAGCTCCTCGGTGTCGGCGTACGAGCCCGGTGCGTAGATCAGCGACGAGGCGACGCCGAGCGCGCCGCGCTCCATCTCGGCTCGCACCAGATCGCGCATCGCGTCGAGCTCCGCGGCCGTCGCGCGACGGTCCGACTTGCCGACGACGTACTCGCGGACGGTCGCGGCACCGATGAACGACGCGACGTTCTGCGATACGCCGCGCGCCTCGAGGTGCTCGAGGTACTCGGCGAGCGTGGTCCACTCGACGTCGTAGCGGATATCGCCTTGCTGCTCGATGAGTCCTTGGCGCATGCGCTCGCTGAGCGGTCCCATCGAGTGCCCTTCGCCCAGGGCCTGTGTCGTCACGCCTTCGCGGATCTCGCCCTGCGAGTCGCCGTCGGCGATCAGGCTCTCGTTCGACCAGCTCAGCATGTTGATGAAGCCCGGAGCGACAGCTTTGCCCGACGCGTCGATGACGGTCGTCGCAGTGGAGCCATCGAGGCCGCCCAGCGCCGCGATGCGGTCGCCGCGGATGCCGACATCGACCTGTCGTGCGGGACTTCCCGTGCCGTCATAGACGTCGCCGCCGCGAATGATGACGTCGTAATCCGGTGCCGCGCAAGAGAAGCAGAGCGCGATGAGAAGCGACGCGAGAAGGAGGCGACGAGCGCGGCTGATCTGGCTCATGGCGGGGTCCTATCGCTTCGCCGTCGGCGTCACCGGAATCTTCACGCGCAGGTCTTGGCGCAGGAACATGCAGACGCCGCCGACGTCTTCGCAGACGAAGTAGACCGCGTAGGCGGGGATCTCCAACGGTCGATCCGCCGGGACGTTCTTCGCGACGCGAACCTCGAACTCGAGGCGGCGCGTCTCGGAGCTCGCGGCCTCCGTCGCGTTCCGCGCGGTCACGTAGCGCCGGTCGACCTCGACTCCCTTCGGCGGGCGCAGCCACAGCACGAGCTGACCGGCCTCGTTGTTCCAGTGCGCCTTCTTCGATGCGCTCGGGCGCAGCTCGACGTGGACGCGAGCGGACTTGCCCGGCACGACGCGCACGGGGGCGATCGCCGTCTCGATGCGCACGAGGCCGTCGCGGTCGAGCGGCAGTCGATCGCGCGCGTCGGGTTCCTCGAGCTTTCCCTCCGTCGCCACGCCGAAGGTCCTCGAGCGACCGGCGATCTCCGCAGCGCCTGGCTCGACGCGCAGCCGTGGTGGCGTGTCGCCACGAGCGCGGATGTCGCCGCGTGCCTTGTCGACCCAGTCGTAGAATGCGTATGGCTTCTCGAGCCGCGGGCCGTACTGCTGGATGCGCCGTCGCCAGATGTACTGACCGGGCACGGCGTCGAGCGCCTTGCCCCAGCACTCGAGCGCGCGTTGGAAGTCGCCCGCCTCGCGGCGCGGGCTCTCGTGACGCCGACGGTACGCGACGCCGAGACGAAACCAGAGATCCGGACGTTCCTTTTGTCGCTGCGCTGCCGTCCACAGGCGGATCGCCTCGGCGAGTTGCTTCGCGTCACCGGTGTGAAACAGCGCGTTCGCACGTTGGATGGACGCCGCGACGCCGGCGCTTGCCGGGAGCGGAGCGAGACTCGGTCGCGGCGTCGGAGGCGGAAGACCAGCGGGCTTCGGGAACTCCGTCGCGACGAACGATGCGACGTCGTCCGGCGCAGGCCGTGCCTTACGGATCACGCCGTGCTCGTCGACGAGGTAGGCGAACGGTACCGCGCGCACGCCGAGTAGATTCAGCGCGTCGACCATCACCGGCCAGTCCATCCGCTTCCACTCGTTGAAGAGTCGACAGCGATCGGGGTGCTGCTCCTCGATGATCGCGACGACGCGTATCTTACCGGTCTTCTGCAGCTCGAGGGTCTTGCGGTGCCACCCGGGCACGTGACTGCGGCAGCCCACTCACCACGACGCGTAGACGAGTAGCAGCAGCTTGTCGCCGCGAAACGACGAGACGGCGCGCTGCTCGCCTTCGAGCGTCGGTAGCCACAAGTCGGGGAAGAGCTTGCCCTCCGCGAGCCCCGTGTCGAGCGCGCGGACGGACCCGGAGAACAGCGGCAAGAGGCTCAGCGCGAGGATGCAGTGTCGCATCGTATTCCGTTCTTGCAGACTGGTGGACATGTCCGACCACTACGTGAGTGGCACGGTCAGCGATCGTAACCGCATCCGAGTTCACCGCGGAGGTCTTTCGGGTTCGGATAGTCCGTGCGGTACGAATCGCCGGTTTGTACGATCGGCGACGGAGATGGGTTGACGAGTGATATCGAGCCGAGCGCACAGCCGCCACCGGAGGGGACATGAAACGGATCTTCGCACTGACCGCCTTGCTATGCACTGTCCTCGTGGCCGTCGAGGTTACACGGCTCATGGGAGGACGGCCGGCCGACGCCGAAGAGGTGTCGAACGACAACGGCGACGTGAACGGAGACGGCGCCCGCGACATCACCGATGCGATCTACCTCCTGAGCTGGCTGTTCCAGGGAGGCCCCGAGCCCGTCGCGTTCGCGGGCGGAGGGGACCTCGAAGAGCGGCTTGCCACGCTCGAGCTGCAAGTCGAGAGTCTTGCCGCGAACGCTCCGACGGCCGAGCAGGTCGCCGATGCCTTGTTCCAGAGCCACCGCGAGGAGCTTACCGGGCCGCAGGGGCCGCCGGGACCTCCCGGCGCGGGAGAGGGAAACGCTGTCGAGACCGCGGTCGAGCGACTCTCGTGGTTCGTGGGCAAGGACGCCACCGATCCATCGCTGCCATTCGACGCGCTGCGGCCGCTCTCGCTGCGGCGGGGCGAGGTGGCGCCCTTCGCGCTGACCGTCGGTGAGTCGGAGGCTGGGCTCGTCCTCGGATTCAGCGGCGAGGAGCGGCTCTCCACCGCCTACGTCTACTCCGTCCTTCTCTCCCGGCGAGAAGCGGTGGCAGCGCCCCGCGTGTGGCTCGGCCAGCGGTCGCGGCTGTCGATCCAATTGCGCGACCAGACGGTGTTCGCCGTCAGCGGCATTGTTGCGCGAGTCGACTTCGCGGGCCGATCGGACGGAGAGTGGCTCTACGTCGTCGACATCGCGCCGCGCGTCTCCGAGCTCATGCTGACCAAGGGCTACTCGATTCTCCAGGAGATGAACGCGGTCGACATCGTCGACGACGTGTTCGGTCGCCACGGCGTTTCGAACTTCCGCGACGCGACCGAAGACCCGACTCGGACACGCGAGTACGTAGTGCAGTACCGGGAGAGCGATTTCGACTTCGTCTCGCGGCTGCTCGAAGACGAGGGGCTGTTCTACTTCTTCGAGGAGACCGACTCCGGAGAGCGGCTCGTCGTCGCCGATTCGAGCAGCGCCTTTCCGTCGCCTCCTGCCGCCGCTCTGCGCTACTACGGGCACGGCGCGTCGGCACCCGACGCCGCGGAGCAGTACGTCGAAACCTTCCGGTCTCGACGGCGACGCACGACCGGCGCCGTGACGTTGCGCGCGTACGACTTCCGCACGCCGTCCCTGGTGATCGAGTCGGAGACGCAGGTCGCGGGTGCCACCTCGGAGCTTTACGAGTTCGCACCGGACGCGAGCTCGCGCCAGGAAGTCGCCGCCTTGGCCCGAATCCGGCTCGAGGAAGCCCGGCTCGCGTCGCACGCCGTCGTGGGGACGAGCAACGCGACCACACTGCGGCCGGGGCACAAGTTCCGGCTGGAGGACACGACCGGCGGCGCGTTCAGCGGAGAGCACTACGTCGTGGCGTCACGTCACGTCGGCGTTCGCGTGCAAGACGCTGACGGTACGAGGTGGTACTACGGCAACGAGTTCACGTCGTTGCCATCAGCCGTCGCCTACCGACCTCCGCGCGTGACGCCCCGGCCGCGTGTCGACGGAGTGCAGACGGGCGTCGTCGTCGGTCAGCGGGGAGAGTCCACCCACACCGAAGAGTACGGTCGCGTCAAGGTGCAGTTCCCTTGGGACCGCGACGGGGCGCTCGACGAGACCTCGAGCGCCTGGATTCGGGTTGCCCAGGGCTGGGCGGGGAACGGCCGCGGCGCCTTCTTCCTTCCCGAGGTCGGCGATGAGGTGGTCGTCGGGTTCGTCTCGGGAGATCCGGATCGTCCGATCATCGTCGGGTCGGTCCACAACGGCGAGAACCCGCCGCCGGTCCAGCTGCCGGACGAGGCTGCGGTCAGCGTCCTGCGAAGCCGTAGCGCGCAGTCAGCGAACGAGATCGTCCTGGACGACACCGCTGGCGCGGAGCGTCTCGCCGTGTCGGGACGAGATCTCGGATTCACCGGGCAACGAAACATCACGTTCGAGGGCGGCCTGGATGTCGCGCTCTCGGCCGGAAACGATCTCGAGATTTCCTCCTCGGACTGCGAAGTGACGAGCGCGACGCTGACGCTTCAGGCGGGTGTGCTCGACCTGCAGACCTCCCGGGGTCGCGTCACCGGGCCCTTGTCGTCCATGACCGATGCCGGCCCCGACACGGAGGTCGAGCCGGGCGATCGTCACCGCGACAACGCCATCGTCGCCTGGGCTCGCGTCGACTCTCGCGGTGCGGTCGGCGGGCGCGAGTTCGGCGTGGACAGGGTGACGAGACTCGGCACCGGCGCGTATCGGATCGATCTGGACGCGGCGGCGGCGGACGTCGAGCAGCTCATTCCCGTGGCGACTCCGCTGTTGCGGGACCTGCCGAGATCGCCCGAGGACTTCCGCATGGTGTCGGTGCGCCAGGTGGACGAGGACACCTTCGACGTGCTCGTCAACGACGGCTCCTTCCGGGCTGCGGACGGCGCGTTCGTCTTTCTCGTGACCTCGAGGTAGCGTGTCGCGAGAGCCGATGCGTTGACCGCGCGGTCTCGAGCTGCCAGGATTCACACAGCGGGTGCCGCGTCGAGAAGAGAATCCAGAGGAGGTCGATCTGATGGACGCTATCGCCGATCAAATCCGGGACAGCATCGCGGCCAAGCAGGCTCTGCTCGAGACGTGTGTGCCGGCTATTCGCGGGATCGCGGACGCGATGGCGTCTGCTCTGCGGGCGGACGGCACCATCTACATCATGGGCTGCGGCGGCAGCGCGGCCGACGCGCAGCACGTGGCCGGCGAGCTGGTCGGTCGCTTCAAGCTCGAGCGGCGCGGCCTGCCATGCGTCGCGATGACGACCGACACGTCCATCCTGACGGCCATCGGCAACGACTACGGCTTCGATGCGGTCTTCGCTCGACAGGTCGAGGGGCTCGTGCGCGCGGGAGACGTGGTCGTCGGCATCAGCACGAGCGGCAATACCGAAGCCGTGCTCCGGGCGGTGGCGTTGGCCAAGGAGAAGGGCGCGACGACCATCGGCTTCACGGGGCTGGGCGGGGGCAAGCTCAAGGACGCGGTGGATCTCTGCCTCAGTGCGCCCTCGAACGACACGCCGCGTATCCAGGAGTGTCACATCACCGTGTGGCACACGATCTGCGACGTCGTCGAGCGGGAGGTCTGCGGGGCGAGCCGATGGACGGCTGCAGGCAGTAGGGCGCAGGAAGATCCGCCGGGCGACGGAGCATGAGACCCCACCCGCAGAACGTCGAGTCGCGCACCACGAAGCTCGCCCGCGCGCGGATGGTGCTGGAGAACGGGCTCGGCTGGCTGCGCGGCTATCCTCTCGGCGGCGTTGGCAGCGGGAAGCTCGAGTGGCAGGCTGTCCCCGAGCCGCGGGCGGGCCGCGACTTCGAGCGCGTCGTCATCGATCGCGAACACCTGCGACGGGCGCAGTTCGCGACGAAGAAGCTCACCGGCGAGTACTCGCGCGTCTTCGGTCGACTCGTCGGCGATCGTCGCGCGTGGGTCGAAGCGACGGAGGCCGCGCTCGAGATTCTGAAGCGTCGCATCCATCGCGACGAGCCGCTCATCCCGGTGCGCGAGCTGCTCGCGAGCGCGCGAGTCTCCCCGTCGGACGCCCGCCGCATCGTCGATCTCGCCGACGCGCGTCCGACGCTGGTGCCGCTCTTGCGAGCGCTCGTATGGGTGCATTGGACGCGTCCGTCGGAGGTCCGCCGCGCGACGCGGTGTGTGTCGCGACATGCGTCGGAGCTGGAGGTCGTCGTCGACGGCACCGGCGAGGAGCGCGGCGTCGCGTTGGCGCTGCGCCTTGTCGACCTGGAGCGCGTCGAGGGCGAGCGACGCGTGGCTGGCATCGTTGCCGCGCTGGGCGATCGTCGCCTCTACGACACCGTCCTCGCGTCGCCGCAGAATTTCGACGAGAAGCAGATCTCGGCGAGCGTCGAGCACTGGCTATCGGGCAGACGCGATGCGCCGCTTCGACTGCCTCAGCCGCCGGACATCACACTTCCGCGTCGGCTCGCGGGCCGCGTCGAGTCGATGACCGCGATGGGCCCCTCGACGAGGCGACGCGCGCTCGAGCTGCTCGACTGCCTCCTGCCCTGCGAGGTGATCGGACTCTGGGAGTCGTGGTGGGAGAGGTATCGCGACGTCGATCACCGCCTCGCCCGCCTGCGGCGTCTCGAGCCCGAGTCCCGCGACGCGTTCTCTCAGGCGTCCACGTGCTTGGAAGGGTTGAGGCGGCTCGCGGTCGACCCGGTGGCTGCCTATCGCGACCGCGATGTGTCGCGGGCTGTCGAGGCGCTGTCGCGCGACGATTCGTCCGCGCGCCATCGGAAGATCGTCGCCACGCTGCGATCGTTGCCGGAGATGCATGAACGTCGGCTCGTGCGCGTGAGCTTCGCGGCTCACTGGCACGGGCTCGTGACGGACTATTCGCCTGCTCGCCGCGTCGTTGCTCGCGTGATCGTCGGGCTGCGCGCCCTGCTGCGTGGTCGGTCCTGTCCGATGGCGGCGCTCGGGCCATGGCGGTCGGTCTGGCGCACGAACCGACCGTGGGACTGCCCTGATGACGAGCTTCTCCGCGACACCACCGAGCAGGTGCTGGTCGACGAGTTCTTCCGTGCCCTCGCGCTGCTCGTGCCGAGGCGAGCCGGCGGGTCGGATGGCGACGACGGCGTGGATTCCGACAGCGCGAGCGTGTTGATGGATCTCGTTGCCGAGACGCGCTCCGCAGACGCCGCCGCCCGTCTCCTGCGCGAGTTGCAGCGACGGCGAGCGATCCGCACGGCGGACCAGCTCTCCGCGGAGACTCTGCGAGCTGTCGTGCGTCTGAGCGGCGGCGTTGCGCGCACCGTTGCCGATCTCGTCGCGCGATGCGACGGCTACTTCGGCGATTGGGAGGCCAGTCGCGACCTGCTCGCCCTCGAGTCCGTCGTCGACAGTCGTGCAGCGTTGCGCGAGCTTCTCCTTCACGAGGATCGCAAGAGGCTGCGACATCTGGCGGCACGCATCCGGCTGCTCGGTGCGCTTGGCGTGCCGGTCGCCGCGTTGTCGAGGCGGCGCGTCAAGTCCGGCAGCGCGGCGTGGATCGACCGCTACCCGGAGGATCTTCGCCGCGCGCTGAAGCGACTCGCGCGCGAGGATCCCGCCGCGAGCCGCAACGCGGGACGCGTCCTCGGCGCGAGCTTTCCGGATCGCGCCCGACTCGATCGCGAGATCGCCGCGCTGCGCGAGCGGATCGCGCTATCAGGTGCGGAGGACTCGTCGCTCGAGAAGCGCCTCGAGGGCTTGGTGGAGCGCGCTCGGACTGGCGAGGCTCGGATCTCTGTAGAACGACTCGAGCGCCTCGAAGGGAAGATCCACCACCGTCGTCGCCTGGCGACCGTCGAGCAGTGGGAGGCGATCGTCGACGAGAAGCTGCGCGCGGCGCTCAGCGATGCGATCGGGGTGCCAGCGGATGACGAGTGGCTCGACGACGCCGAACTTCTCGGCTTGCTCGCTCACCTCGCCCGGCTGCGTGCGTCATCGCGTCGAC
This sequence comes from uncultured Planctomycetia bacterium, assembly GCA_964392615.1. Lineage (GTDB taxonomy): Bacteria > Planctomycetota > UBA8108 > UBA8108 > UBA8108 > CAYMRB01. The sequence goes on from CAYMRB010000041.1 coordinate 21,376, forward strand.
TCGCGCTCCGGCTTCTGCGCGTCCGTCGCGGGCCGCCGCCGTGGGACTTGCGCGATGCGCCCGCCAACGAGCGGTTTCTCGTCGATCTGCGCCGTCAGGGCATCGACCCGCAGCCGTGGGTCGACGGCATCGAGCCGGTCGTCGAGGAGGTCGACGGCGTTGCGTGGGCCCTGGCGCTCGAAGATGATCCGCTCGAGATCTTTCGAATGGGCGGCTACTTCGGCACGTGTCTGTCGCCGGGCGACTGCAACTTCTTCTCGACCGTCAGCAACGCGGCGGACATCAACAAGCGCGTCCTGTACGCGAGGGACGCGTCCGGGAGCGTCTGCGCGCGGAGTCTTCTCGCGTTGACGAGCGAGGGGGGGATGCTCGTCTTCCACGCCTACTCGCGCAGTCGAGAGCGCGATTTCGCGGCCAGCGCGCAGCGATTCGCGCAGAGGCTTGCCGAGCGTATGGGAGCGTCGTGCGTCTCGAGGGGCCACGTCGAGACGCTCGAGTCGTCGGAGTGGTGGGACGACGGCCCGGTCGACATCACGGGGCGCGCCGAGTTGCTCGCGGGATCGGGATTTCGTCGTCGCTTGGCGACCGTCGAGCCTGCGGCGCTCGTCGCGTGGATCACCGAGTCGCTGGGGACGCAGGAGCTCGACGCGCACACGTTGCTTCAGGTTCTCTCGCTGGACGAGATCGCCGACCGGCCGGAGTTGGTGCGTCCGCTCCTGCCGGCTGTTCGAGCGATCGCGCATGGGGGCGTCGAGACGATTCTCTGCGCCGTGGCGCTGCTGATCACCGCCGGCGACCTGCAGGACGCTCGAGCCCTTCTCCGGGAGTTCGCGACGGGCCGGCGGCGGCGTGACGTCCCCGTCTGGCGCTGGGACGAGATCGCCCAGAAGCTCGTCGATGCCGACGATCCGGCGACCGCGCTGCGCGTGCTCAGGCGTACGCGCCGGCGCGGGGTGCGCTCGTGGGAGGGCGACGACGACTGGCGCCTCCTGACCGCGGCCGACGCCCACCATCGGCTGCATCGCCTGCGTACGGCCCTTCGCCTCTACCGGGAACTCTGCCGACGCGGTCGACAGAGCGATCTCTGCCAGGATCGCGTCACCCTGCTGGAGCGGCTACTGGCGCGCTGACGATTGCGTCCGCCGCTGGCGAGACCGGGCGTTACGAAGGGTTTACACCGATGCCGGGGGCGGCCGGCTACTCTTCAGGCAGACGGACGCACCGTCGATGGAGTTGTTATCCGGACCCTTCCTTCTCGACGCCAGGAGAGCCTTCCCATGGTCAGCTCACGCGAGATTCTCGCTCTTGCTGCTATCCTCGCTGTCACGACGCCCGGACTGCGGGCGCAGGTCATTTCGTCCGATCCGTCCTCGTCGAGCCCGGCGACCGCGTCGGTCTACATCGTCCCGCAGAGCCGCGCGTTCGTCACCGGTTCGCGAGGGGTCGTTATCACCGGCGTCCAAGCCGCTGTGTCGATCCTCGATCAGGCCTCGACGACGACGCTCGACATCGCGATCCGCAACAACGGTCGCCGGCGCGAGGAGGCTCAAGTCCTCGTTCCCGTTCCCGACGGGGCGGTGCTGCGGGGCTTCTCGTTCGAAGGCGCGGCGAAGGAGCCGACCGCGCGGCTCCTGCCGAAGGAAGAGGCGCGCCGCATCTACGATGCGATCGTCGCGCGCACGAAGGATCCGGCGCTCCTCGAGTTCGTCGGCTTGAACCTCATCCGTTCGAGCGTGTTCCCGGTGGAGCCCGGCACGGCGCAGAAGGTCCGGTTGACATGGGAGGTCTTGCTGCCGGCGGACGGAAGCCGCGTCGATTACGTGCTGCCGCGTACCGAGGCCGTGACGTACTCGGTGCCGTGGAAGGTGTCGGTGAAGATCCGCTCGAAGACGCCGATCTCGACCGTGTACTCGCCGAGCCACGCGATCGAGACGACGCGCACGAGCGACACCGCCGTGACGGTGAAGACGGCTGCGACCACGTCGCGCGAGCCCGGATCGTTCCGGCTGTCGTATCTGCGCAAAACCGATGGCGTGACCGCGTCGCTCTTCGCGTACCCCGATCCGAAGATCGGCGGCGGCTACTTCCTGCTACTCGCCGGGCTGCCGCCGAGTACCGAGCTCGCCACCGAGGCGAAGAAGATCCGCCGTGAGGTCACGCTCGTCATCGATCGCTCGGGCAGCATGCACGGCGAGAAGATCGAGCAAGTGCGGGAGGCGGCGCTGCAGATCATCGCCGGTCTCGAGGAAGGCGAGACGTTCAACATCCTGCCGTACAGCAATGCGGTCGACATGTTCTCGCCGCAGCCCGTCGTCAAGACGGCCGAGACCGAGAAGCAGGCGCGCGAGTACCTCAAGGCGATCCGCACGTTCAGCGGCACGAACATTCACGACGCGCTCGTCGAGGCGCTGCGGCAGAAGCCGACGGAAGGCGCGCTGCCGCTCGTGCTGTTCCTCACCGATGGGTTGCCCACTGTCGGCAACACGTCGGAGGTCGCGATTCGCGAGGTCGCGTCGAAGGCGAATCCCTACAACCGGCGGATCTTCTCGTTCGGCGTTGGCGTCGACGTCAACACGCCCCTTCTCGACAAGATCGCGACCGAGACGCGCGCCGTCGCGACGTTTGTCCTGCCGAAGGAGGACGTCGAGGTCAAGGTCGGCGGCGTCTTTCGCCGGCTGCAGGGCCCGGTGCTCGCGACGCCGAATCTCGACCTTCTGGGGCCGGGCGGCGCCGTCGTCACGACGCGCGTGCAGGACGTGCTGCCCACGCAGATTCCGGATCTCTTCGACGGCGACCAGCTCGTCGTGCTCGGCAAGTACAAGGGCGACGATCCGCTGGCGTTCCGGCTTGCCGGCAACTACCGCGGTACGCAGCGGACGTTCCAGTTCGCGCTGTCGCTCGACAAGGCGACGACGCGCCACGCGTTCGTGCCGCGTCTCTGGGCGAGCCGTCAGATCGCTGTCCTGGTAGCGGCCATTCGCGATCTCGGCGCCGGTTCGTCGCCGTTCGTCACGGGCCCGACGCCGGCCGATCCGCGCATGAAGGAGCTCGTCGACGAGATCGTGCGCCTGTCGACGGAGTTCGGGATCCTCACGGAGTACACCGCGTTCCTCGCGGAGGAAGGCACCGATCTGACGCGCTTCGGTGTCAACAACGATAGGGCGTTCGACTACTACTCGAGCCGCGCGCTCCGCGTCCGTTCCGGGCTGGGTTCGTTCAACCAGGAGGCGAACGGCGTCTGGATGCGCAACCAGAAGCGGCTCAACTTCGCGAATCGCTACTACGACGCCGGCATGAACGCGGTGGCGATCTCGAACGTCCAGCAGGTCAACGACCTCGCCTTCTACCACCGCAAGGGGTACTGGGTGGACAGCCGGCTCGCCAACGACACGACCGACGCATCGAAGGCGCAGCAGATCGTGCAGTACGGCACGCCCGAGTTCCGCGATCTGCTTCTGAAGCTCGTCAGCTCGAACCGGCAGGGGTCGGTCGCGCTGGCCGGCGACGTATTGCTGCAGGTCGACGGGAAGCCGGTGCTCGTCAAGGGGCCGGCAAGCGCTCCGGCACCGGATGCGCCTCAAGTCGAGAAGTAGGGCGTGAGACGAAGCACAGCGAACATTTCGAGAGGACTCTGACATGATGAATCCACGACGACCGACGATCGGTTCGATCACGCTCTGCCTCGTCGCCCTCGCGACGCTCACGGTGGGGACGGCTTGGGGACAGTCGAGCTCTGAGGAGGTCAAGGCCCCGGAGAAGGTGAAGACGCCGGAAGTGGAGAAGCCGGCCGACGCAGAGAATCCGCCTGAAAAGGGGAAGCCGGCCGAGAACCCGAAGCCGGCCGAGAACCCGAAGCCCGCCGACGGCGTCGCGCCGACGGACGTGAAGGAGACCGTCGTCGGGCCGAAGCTGCCGGAGAAGCCCCCGACGCCCGCGCAGTCGCCGCGCATCGAGGTCGTCTTTGTTCTCGACACGACGGGCAGCATGAGCGGCTTGATCGCCGCGGCCAAGGAGAAGATCTGGGCCATCGCCAACACGCTGGCGACGAGCAAGCCCGCCCCGGACATCAAGATGGGATTGATCGGCTACCGCGATCGCAAGGACGCGTACGTTACGCGGCGCACCGATCTGACGGTCGACCTCGACGCGGTCTACACCGAGCTGATGTCGTTCAAGGCGCAGGGCGGCGGTGACACGCCCGAGAGCGTCAACCAGGCGCTCGCGGAGGCCGTGACGGCGATGAGCTGGAGAAAGGACGCGAAGACCTTCCGTGTCATCTTCCTCGTCGGCGATGCTCCTCCGCACATGGACTACGAGGACGACGTCAAGTACATGGAATCGTGCAAGACGGCTGCAGCGGCGGGTATCTCGATCAACACGATCCAGTGCGGCACGATTTCGACGACCGAGCCGATCTGGTCGGACATCGCTCGCAAGGCCGAAGGGCGGTACTTCCGCGTCGAGCAATCCGGCGGCGCGATCCTCGCAGCCACCCCGTTCGACGGCGATCTCGCGGCGATGTCGAAGAAGCTCGACGCGACGCGCGTGTACTACGGCGGCAAGGAGTACTTCGACGCGTACCAGAAGCACCTCAAGCAGTCGGAGAAGATCTATCGCTACGCGTCCTCGCGAGCGCTGGCGCAGCGTCTCGCGTTCAACGACTCGGCGGCTGGCACGACCAACTGGGTCGGGGCCGGTCTGAAGGAGCTTCTCAACGACTTCGAGGCGGGCGATCTGAAGTTCGAGGAGCTCAAAGATGAGGAGCGGCCGGAGGAGCTGCGCGGCAAGTCGGCCGAGGAGTGCACTGCGTGGATCAAGACGAAGCTCGAGGAGCGCAAGAAGATCCAGGCGCAGGTCGCCGAGCTCGCCAAGAAGCGCGAGGCCCATCTGAAGGCCCAGATCGAAAAGTCGGGCGACACGGAGCTCGACAAGGGCGTCTACGACTGCATCCGCGAGCAGGCGGCGCGCAAGGGGATCGTGTACAGTGGAGGGCCGAAGCACTAGTTCGTTCTCGGCGTCTTCGCGTGGCCTTCAGCGCGAAGACGCCGAGCTCGAAGGAGTACCGCGATGCACCGCAAGAGGGTCTTGGTCGTCGAGGACGATGACGGTATTCGGCAGGGGATCGTCGACGCGCTCGAGTTCGGGAAGTACGAGGTCTGGGAAGCCGCCTGCGGCGACACGGGGCTCGAGAGCGCGTTATCGCTCGAGATCGATCTCCTGCTCCTGGATCTCGTCCTGCCGGGGCGCGGTGGCCTCGAGATTCTCAGCGCTGTCCGCAAGGCGCATCCGACGCTGCCCGTGATCATCCTGACGGCGAAGGGCGACGAGGACGACCGCGTGCGCGGTCTCCGATACGGTGCCGACGATTATGTGGTCAAGCCGTTCAGTGTGCGCGAGCTTCTCGCGCGCGTCGAAGCGGTGCTACGCCGTTCGCCAGAGCGCCCGAATCCGGTCGAGGAGCTGCGGCTCGACGGCTGCACGGTCGACTTCGCCCGTCACGAGATCCGCTGCGACGACGGTGGCACGCGGCCCCTGTCGGAGCGCGAGGTCGAGCTCCTGCGCTACCTCGTCGGCAACGCAGGCCGCGCCATCTCGCGCGAGGAGATCCTGTCGCGCGTCTGGCGCATCGGAGCGCATGGCGTCGAGACGAGGACGATCGACATGCACGTCGCGAGGTTGCGCGAGAAGCTGCGCTCGTCTTCGAGAGATGTCGCGACGGGAGAAAGTGTGTTGGTTACGGTGCGCGGCAAGGGCTATATGTTCTCCGCGCCGACGGAGTCCGATTCGGTGAGTGATCCCGGTCGCGGCGACCGTGAGAGTTCCCGCGGGGGCGTCGAATCATGAGGCTTCTGCGCCCCGGCACCATCTGGGCTGGGGCCGGGGTGTGCCTCGTCGTCGTTCTCGTGACGATGGCGTGGATCTCGATCGAGGCACGCCGACTCGAGCGCCTCGAGGCGGAAGGCTGGCTCGAGGCCGATCGTGGCGAACGCGTGCGCTTGGCGTTGTGGCGCATGGACTCCCTGCTCGCGCCGCTCTTCGCGCGGGAGGTCGCGAGGCCGTACTTCCAGTACACCGCGTTCTATCCGGCCCAGCGCGCGTACAATCGCATGTTCGCGCAGATTCAGGCGGGCGAGGTGCTCGTGCCGTCGCCGCTTCTGACGTTTCGCTCGCCGTTTGTGAAGCTGCACTTTCAGATCGATCCCGACGGCGCGTTGACCTCGCCGCAGGCGCCGTCGGGCAATATGCGCGATCTCGCGGAGGCGAGCTTCGTCTCCCACGGCGACGTCGAGCGGGCCGCCGCGCTCCTCGGGCGGTTGCGTGAGATCGTCGACCGTGACGAGCTTCTCGCCGAGTTGCCGGCGACCAGCCTTCTCGTCAAGCCGGCGAACGACGCCACTGCGTCCGTCATCCTGCCCGGCGACAGACACCGCGTGAGTCGGCCCTACTCGTCGGCGTGGCGCGGCAATCGACGGCAGCAGGCGCAACAGGAAAAGGTGCAGTCGCTGATCGGCCTCAACGAGCTGCGCCAACGAGAGAACGTCCTGGAGCCGAACGCGACGGCGCTGGCGGGAATCGAACCGAAGGGCGTCGACGAGAGCGACGGGGCCGGGACGATGCATCCGTTCTGGGCCGGGGACGAGCTTGTCTTCGTGCGCCGTGTACGAGTCGATGGCCGCGATTGGGTGCAGGGTTGCTGGCTCGACCGTGAGGCCTTGGAGCCGTGGCTTCTCGACTCGCTGGCGGACATCCTTCCTAACGCGCAGCTTCGCGCGCTCGATCCGCGCGACGGGCCGCCGGAGGTCGGGTCCACCGCCGGCGCAGCGCGGCTCGCGTCGCTGCCGATGCGCATCGTTCCCGGCGAGATACCGGAGGATACGACCGCGCCGGGCTCGCCGCTGCGTTTCTACCTCGGCACGATGTACGTCGGCATGTTTCTGGCGGCGGGGGCGCTCGTGACGCTCGTTCTGGGCACGATCGCGCTCAGCGAGCGGCGGCGCGGCTTCGTGTCGGCCGTGACGCACGAGATGCGGACACCGCTGACGACGTTCCGCATGTACACCGAGATGCTCGCGGACGACATGATTCGCGATGAGGACAAGCGCAGGCGGTACTTGACGAGGCTGCGGCGCGAGGCCGATCGTCTCGGTCATCTCGTCGAGAACGTGCTCGCGTTCGCTCGGCTCGAGAGCGGCCGCGCCCGCCGCCACGTCGAGCGAGTCGAGGTGGGGGCGTGCCTCGGGCGCATGGAGGAGCGGCTGCGCGAACGAGCCGAGCAGGACGGCATGAAGCTCATCGTCGACATCCCGGGCGACACCGCGAGCAGCGTGGTGAACGTCGATACGTCGGCGGTCGAGCAGATCTTGCTGAACCTCGTCGACAACTCGTGCAAGTACGGAGGCGGCACCGATGAGGCGCGCATCGAGATGCGCGTCGAGTGCGGCGAACGCAGCGTTCGCGTGCGCGTGCGCGATTGGGGGGCGGGGATTTCGCGAGCCGGTGCCCGGCGCCTGTTCCGCCCGTTCAACAAATCGGTCGACGAGGCCGCGCGCACGGCGCCCGGTGTCGGGCTCGGCCTCGCCCTGAGCCGGAGATTCGCGCGCGAGATGGGCGGGGACCTCGAGTTCGACGCGGCGGTCGAGGGCGGTGCGGGGTTCGTGCTGTCGTTGCCGCGGGCGCCCGAGGAGTGAGAGCGGCGGCTTCGTCTCGCCGCTTCCGCAAGACTCCGCCGGTGCTGGCGCGCGCTGGATGTCTGTGATACAACGCAGCTGTCCCGTGGCCGCGTGCTGAGTCACGGACCGTGCGGAAAGAAGAACGGGAATGCGGCGCTCCTTCAGCCGTTGATACGAGGTTCACGATGCGACACACCGTCTGGGCTCTTCTCACGCTCTGTGTCTTCCTCCTCCACTCCTGCGACAAGCCCGCCACCCCGAGTCCTGCGGGAGACGCGACGGCCACGAGCAACGATCCCGGCAACGCGACGGGCAGCGGCGCGACCGATTCGGTCGTCAAGGCCGCGAGCGATGGCGCCGCGAAGGTCGGTGAGCTGGCCGCGGACGCGACGGAGAAGGCGAAGGAGGTCGCGGGCGACGCGGCCGATGCCGTGAAGAAGGGCGTCGAGATCACGCGCGACAAGATCGAGGCGTTCGCCGCGGCGGAAATCAGCGTCGACGATCTCACGTCACAGCTGCGCAAGCTGAGCCTCGACGACGTCAAGAAGGTCGGCGCCGGGCTTCTCGGCGCGCTCGAAGCGCAAGACGGAGTGATCGGCGAGATCAACGACAAGCTGGGCAGTCTGACGACACAGGACATCCTGAAGGGAGTCGGTCCGCAGCTTCAGAAGGCGAACGAGGCGGCACGCGATCTCTACTCGGACCTGCGCTCGAAGGTCGGCGCCGTCGGCGGCGAGATGAAACGTCGCGGCGAGGACGCGAGCGCCTACGAGATCTGACGGCCCGACGGGAACATGACCGCTCGCCACAACCTCGGGGGCCTGCTCGTCGTCTTTCCTCGACCTGCTACGACGCGGGATTCTCGTCCCAGCGATTGCTGAGCGCTCGCGCGTCGATACCTTGCTCGCCGAGGTGTCGCACGAGGTCGCCCGTGCGGCCGTGCGTGACCCAGACGCGGCGAGCGCCAGACAGGTGTATCGCGTGCAGTGTAGCGTCCCAGTCGGCATGATCCGACAGGACGAACTGATGGTCGACCGGGTTTCGGCGCGGCTCTCGCTCGGCTCCCGCCCAGCCCGACGCGATAGCGGATGAGGCCGGGCCGAACCGCTCGTTCCAGCGCGTGCCGCGCGCCTGCGGCGGTGCGACGATCAGCGCTCCCGCCCAACGCTCGTCGTCGTCGGTGCCCCCGGCGCGACGCCGAACTTTGTGAACGGCGGTCGTCGTCGGCAGCTCCACCGCGCTGCGCCGATACGCCTCGTTGATCCGCTCGACCGCAGCGTGCGTGTAGATCGGGCCGATCGTCGCGTCGATCTGGGTGAGAATCCGCTGGGTCTTGCCGAGCGGATACGTGTAGAGCAGGCTCGCACGGCCGGCCGCGCGGTTGTCGCGCCACCACGCGTCGATCGCGGCGATCGTCTCCTCCGCCGGCGGCCAGCGAAACTCGGGACGCGCGAATGATGCTTCGGTGACAAACACATCGCAGCGCACCGGCTCGAACGGCGTGCAGGTCGGGTCGGCTATCGCGTCGTCGACGGCTAGCTTGTAGTCGCCCGACACGACCCAGACCTCGCCGCCGTGCTCGATGCGCACCTGCGCCGATCCGAGGATGTGCCCGGCCGGATGGAACGACAGCTGGACGTCGCCGACCCGGATCGGCTGGCCGTACTCGATGCCCTCGATGCGCCGCCGCGAACCGACGCGCAAGCGCACGACGTGCTTGCCTGGCGCCGCGGTCAGGTAGTGCGTCGATCCCGGCCGCGCGTGGTCGCCGTGCGCGTGCGTGATCACCGCGCGCTCGACGCCGCGTTCGGGGTCGACCCAGAAGCCGCCGGCCTCGCAGTAGAGCCCGGCGTCGGTCGTCCTCAGGATCTCGGTTACCACTTGGGGTGCCGACGGTGAAAGTCGGTCGCGTCCTGAAACGCCTTCGCGAGGCGCAGGGCCGCGGCCTCGTTGAAGAGAGCACCGACGAAGCTGATGCTCGTCGGCAATCCTCCGGCCGTGAAGCCGTTCGGGACCACGACGGTCGGATGTCCGGTCAGGTTCGTCAGCAGCAGATTGTCGCCGCCGAACGATGGGGCGACGTAGACGTCGATGTCCTCGAGCAGCGCGTCCATCGCCTGCACGAGCTGCATGCGGATGCGATTCGCCTCGAGGTACTCGACGGCCGGCACGAGGCGCGAGTGCCGGAACACGTTCGGCCATGCGTGGCGCACCTGCCGCACTAGCTCATCGTCGCGGCCGTCGCGGGTCAGGCGGTCGAACGCGGCGGCCGCCTCGACCTGGAGGATGAACGACAGGTCGCGGACAGGCGCTGACGGCAGCGCGATCGGGCGCAACTCGACGCCCAGCTTGCGCAGCGTGTCGAGCGATCGGCCTTCGTGGGCCGACTTGCTGTGCGCGAAGTCGTCCCGCAGATATCCGACGCGCAGCTTCGCCACGTCGGAGTCGGCATCCCAATCGAACGGCGCGTCGATGACGGTCGGGTCGCGGTCGTCCGAACCGCGGATCGCATCGAAGACGAGCGCGCAGTCCTCCGCCGAACGGCACATCGGACCGAGCTTGTCCATCGTCCAGCTGAGCGCCATCGCGCCGTGGCGGCTGACGCGGCCGAACGTCGGGCGCAGACCCGTGACGCCGCATGCAGTCGACGGCGAGACGATCGATCCGTACGTTTCCGATCCAATCGAGAAGCCGACCAGACCGGCAGCGGTCGCGGACGCCGGCCCCGCGGACGAGCCGCTCGAGCCGCGTTCGGGATTCCACGGATTGCGCGTGCGACCGCCGAACCAGACGTCGCCCCACGCGAGCGCTCCGAGCGTCAGCTTCGCGACGAGCACTGCGCCAGCGGCGTCCAGGCGCTGCACGACGGTCGCGTCTTCGTCGATGACCTGATCCTCGAACGGCTTCGCGCCCCAGGTCGTCGGTGCGTCGCGCGTCGCCAGAAGATCTTTCGCGCCCCACGGGATGCCGTGCAGCGGACCGCGATAGTTGCCCGCGGCGATCTCCTGGTCGGCGTCGCTCGCTTGCTTCAGCGCGCGCTTCTCCATGAGCGAGACGACGCACTTCAGGGCCGGGTCGTGACTCTTCAGCCGCGCGAGGTACATCCGCGTGAGGTCGATCGAGCGCACGCGGCGAGCGCGGACGAGCCGCGCGAGCTGTGTCACCGGCCAGTGCGCGAGCGCCTCGAGGTCGGCCGGCACGTCGGGAACCGGGCCGTCCGCCAGCTCCGCTTTGCGCTGTGTCGATGGCGTTGCGATGCGGAAGCCAGGTGGTCGCGGATCGAACCGCAACGCCGGCGCGTCGGCGTTCTCGAGCGGCACTGCGCGAATCCGCTCGTAGCTGCGCAGTCGATCGTTGATGTCGCGCAGCATGAGGCGGCGCTCCGCGTCGGTGAACTCGAGACCCGCAACGCGCTCGGCGGCAGCGAGAGTCTGCAGGTCGACTTCGACGCGGTCGCCTTTGTCGGGTTTCGCTTCCTGGACTCGCGCCCACAGGACGCCCGGCAGCAGGGTCGAGCCGAGGCCGGCGGTCGAGAAGTACGCGAGAAACCGTCGTCGAGTCCGATCGTCATCGAGCGGCTGCGAGGGTCGCGATGTCTCGGGTCCGTCTCGTTCCATCACGCGGGCTCCTGTCGCCGGAAGACCTTGCGCGGTCGCCAACGCTTGCCGTGCGAGGGGCGCAGGATCGCCACGAGCTCGTGGCGAGCGTCGTAGGCGCAGAGCGTCGACGCGCGATGGTCGCATTCGAGCCAGACTTCCTGGCCGTGCGCGATCGCTCCCACTTGCTCGTCGTCGAGCGTGACGCCCGGAAGGTCGCGCAGCGCCGATTCGAGCGGCAGCAGGACGGAATCGACACGCTCCTCGGCGACGGCCAGGGCGACGTCTCCGATCGTGAACGCGTCCTCGACTCGCCAGCTGCCGCTCGCCGAGCGCACGAGCGACTCGAGGTGCGCGCCGACGCCGAGCGCCTCGCCGACTTCGTGCGCGATCGACCGCATGTACGTGCCCGCCTGACAGCGCACTCGCACCTTGGCGCGCGGCGCCTCGAAGTCGAGCAGGACGACCTCGTCGACTCGAACGCGGCGCGGTTCGAGCTCGACCGTCTCGCCGCGTCGGGCGCGCTTGTACGCCGGGACGCCATCTCGCTTGATCGCCGAGTACGCCGGCGGTTGCTGCTCGATGTCACCGACGAACTCCTGGAGCGCGGCTTCGACCGCGTCGCGTTGCAGGCCGCTCGCGTCGTTCGTCCCGACCACCTCGCCGTCTCCGTCCCACGTGTTCGTCGTCACGCCGAAGAGGATCGTGCCCTCGTACTCCTTGGTGCCGGCGACGAGGTACTCCGCCAGGCGCGTCGCATGACCGACGCAGACCAGGAGCACGCCGGTGGCGGCCGGATCGAGCGTGCCCGCATGGCCGACGCGTCGCGTTTCGAGCAGCCTCCGCATCTCGTTCACGACGTCGTGGGAGGTCATGCCGGCGGGCTTGTCGATGTTCAGGACGCCGCAGGCGCCCGAGTCGGTGCGTTTCTTCTTCATCTTCCAGGGAGAACAGAGCTCGACGACTGGACCGAAGCGGTCGAATCGTCTATCACAGTAGGGGAATCCGAGCGCCGTGAGAAGTGAACCAGAGCAACAGCACCGTGTCCAGCCACCGTCCGGGCGGACGCTGCGGTTGTTCGTGACCGCCGCAGTGTTCTGCGCCGGGGGGCTCGTTCTCGGCGGCTGTCGCGGGCCCGAGCTGCTCGAGGAGTCGGACGAGCGCCTGCACGAGGCCGTCTGGGCCGGCGACCTGGCCCGCATGGCGACGCTCATCGAGAGCTCTCCCGACCTGGTCGACGCGCGTTCCGTCGCCGACCTGGGAACACCGCTTCATTGGGCGGTGAAGCGTGGTCGTTCGGGTTCCGTGCGCTTCCTCCTCGATCGCGGCGCGGCGGTCGACGCGCGCGACTACCTCGGCCGCACGGCGCTCTTTCTGGCGATCATGTCGAGTGACGAGCAGGTCGTCTACGAGCTTCTCGACGCCGGCGCGGGCGTGCACATCGAGGACGACAAGGGGCTGACGCCGATCCTGTGGGCCACACTGTGCGACAAGGGACGGATGGTCGAGATCCTGCTCGAGTACGCGAACGAGCTCGACATCTTCGAAGCCGCTGCGCTCGGAAGGGTCGAACGCGTCGATGTGCTCGTGAGGGATGATCCGTCGCTCGTCGAGGCGCGCAAGAACGGCGATGTGGACCGTCGGACGCCGCTGCACTTCGCGTCTCGCTTCGGGCATGAGGCGACGGTTCACTATCTGCTCGATCGCGGCGCGCAGGTCGAGCGCGGCGACTCGGTGGGGGATACGCCGCTCCATCACGCGGCTGCCACCGGACACGCGGCGATGACGGAGTTCCTCGTCCGGCACGGTGCGAAAGTCGACTCGCGCAACGCGGTCGAGCTGACGCCGCTCCATCAGGCCGCCATGTTCGGTCACGAGCCGGCCGTGGAAGCGCTCCTCGGTCTCGGTGCCGATCCGTCCGCGGAGGACCGCGGCGGACGAACGCCGCTGCACTGGGCCAACCGTGGCGGACATCGGCGCGTCTGCGATGTGCTGCGGCGGTCGGGCGCGTAGATCTCATCCGACGGCTCGGTGGAGTCCGCAGCGGATTCCGTTGCATAATGGGGCATGAGCTGGTCGGGGCGATGCGCGCCGCGGCCTTCGACGTTGCTCGGTCGGCAGCCCATGCCCGCGGATTTGGAGGCTGACCGTTTCGCGGCAGCTCAACCGCATCGAGGTCGAACCATGGATACGGGGCTCACCGACAGGGTCGTGCTCGTCACCGGCGCAAGCGGCGGGCTCGAGATGCGCAGTCGCGCCATCGTCGCGATGTGGGTCCTCCTGTGCATCAGCGTCTCGGTCCGTGCGGAGGCCCCCTCCTGGTACAGGCGCGAGGACACGTGGCTCGACACGCTGCTCGCCTCCCGCCAGGCGCTCCTGGATCACGAGGCTCGCCGTGCCGTGGCGGCCGGGGCTGGCGTCGCTCCTCTTCTCGGGCCGTGGCTCGTCCTGGGCCCTCTCGCTCCCCATGACGACGAATCCTGGCAGCCTTCGGCGCCGGGGCCGAGTTTCGCGGCGGGGTATTCCGGGGCGGCCGGTGGCAAGGCGCGCTGGAATCTGCGCCTGGACCTCGTCGACGGTCTGGTCCACGAGCTCTTCAGCGGCCGACACGACCTGTTCCTCTACCGCACGATCACGACGCGCACAGCGGCTGACTCTGCGACGCGTTCCCCGACGACGCTTCCCGTCCATCTGGACGCGACCGGACGAGTGACCGTGTGGCTCAACGGCAAGCAGGTAACGACGAGCCAGCGTCGCATCCGGCACGACCTTTGGGGCGGCGATGTGCAGGTGACACCGGTGGCGATTCCGCTTCGCCTCGAGGCCGGAAGGAACGATCTCCTCGTCAGAATCGCCGTGCGTCCCGGGCCGAGGCCGGACGATCGAGTCGATCCCTGGCGGCGACTCACCGCCGAGGCGCGCCGCCCCTGGGGCACGGTCTTCACCGGCTACTCGGTTCGCACCGGGCCGGCGGAGGCCTACGAGCGACTCGTCCATGGAGAGGTGTCGCAGCTCTACTTTTCGACGCGGTCCTCTCTCGGGCCGGACTCCGGTCCGAGGACGCTGGCGAGAGAGAGGCTCTGGCATCTCCTGCGGCGCGACTTCCCGCAGTCCCGTCGTCGGATGGACCGCGAACGGAAGGATGGGATCTGGCTCCTCGACTGGGCTCCGGGCGACTTCCGTGAGCTGGGTCGGCGCTACGCCGGGGCGATACGCCACCGCGCTCGGCGCTCGGAGGCGGAGAAGCTCGGGGCGAGCATCGAGGGGCGGGCGGATCTCGAGAGGGTACGGGAACTCTACGACCGACACGGCGCCGCGCATCGGGGGGCGGATTGCCTGAACGACGAAACGCACCGGCGAACGCTGCTGCACGAGCTGCGCTCCTTGCGTTTGGCGATCACGGACCTGAGCGCGACTTACGGCCGACGATATCCCGGAGGCGCCGAGTTTCTGTCGCGCCTCGACGCCATCGACGAGCTGGTCGAGGAGGCCGCGGCGAGAAAGCAGGAGAGCCTCTTCGCGGCGGCGTGCGCCCGATTGGAGAAGCTGCGCTACGAGGCGCTACTGGCGAACCCGCTCATCGGTTTCGAGCGGCTCCTGCTCATCAAGCGGCGGGCGAATCCGTTCCTCCCCAGTCTGCCGATGAACTGGGCCAGCAACTCGAGCCTCTCGAAGACCGGGCACGACAACGAGATTGCCGTGCTCACTACCGTCGGCCGGGAGGGGGAGATCAGCGCGATCTACAAGCCGGAGGGGCGGAGGTTCGTCGGTGACACCGATCTCCACTTCGACGGCGATCGGCTGCTCTTCTCGATGCCCGGCCGCACCGGCGGCTGGCACGTCTACGAGATCGGGACGGACGGCTCGGGACTGCGACAGGTCACGGTGGAGGACAAGTGCGACGTCGACAACTACGACGCGTGCTACCTGCCGGACGGGCGGATCGTGTTCTGCTCCACGGC
>CAYMRB010000042.1:0-36452 GCA_964392615.1 uncultured Planctomycetia bacterium
GAGAAGCTGCAAGTCGATCAGCGCCGCGACCTGTCGCGAGACGCGTGAGCGCACCGCGTCGACGTGCGCGTCGAGCACCGGCCGCACCGGAGCGTTGTCAGGAGCATCGCATCGACCGCGCTGCAGTCCACGCACGGCGCGCAACGCCTCGAGCACTGACACGGGAACCAACTCGTGCTCCGCGCCCCACCGGAACACCTCGCGGATGCGTCGCACGTGCTGGTTGATCGAGCGCCGAACGAACCCCGATTCGATGAACTCCTCGCGGATCGACCTCAACGCACTCGGGCCAAACGCGATCGCCGGCGTCTCGCCGTAGCGCGCGCGCAGTGGACGCAGCGCGATAGTGAACAGCCCGAGCTCGCTCGTCTGTCGGCCATCCGGCTTGCGGTAGTGCTTCTCCGCGTGCAGCCAGAAAGCCGCCAGCAACTCCTTCACCGAGATCGGGTCGTCGACTGACGCCGGCGCACTTGCGATGAGCCCAGCGATGATTCGCTGGTACGCTTCTCGACTCTCTTCGCTGCCGTAAACGCCGAGGTAGATGCGCTTGCCGTTGATCTCGACGAGAGCGAGGTCGGACTCGTTCTTCCGTCGCGATCGACGGTACTTCGGGATGCGTTGGGGCATGGCCTGTCCGGTTCCCTGTCCGGTTCTCGCCACACCCGATCGCCTACTCGGCCGATCGTGGGATGCGGAACTGCGTTCCGCCTCGAGAGTTAAGTTGGTGACCCCGGCAGGACTCTAACCTGCGACCTGCTGTTCCGGAGACAGCCGCTCTATACAACTGAGCTACGGGGCCCGGTTCGTCGTTCGTGGATGCGTATCGTATGAGTTCCTACAACGCAAGTCAACCGACCGTGACATCGGACACTTGGACACGCAAACGCGACGATCGACTTCCTTGCCGCTTGGCAGCCGACCGGACACTCGCTATCATTTTCGATTCGGCCGCGTGGCCATCGTCGTCCTTCTTGCCCGCGTCGTCCCGTGAACTTCCGCCGCTTCCTCAATCCCGCGTCGATCTGCCTCGAGCTGTCGACGCGTGCCGAGCCGGACGGTCCGCTTCCCGACGATTTCTCTCCGACGGACCCGCGGAATATTCGTAGGCTCCACGAAGAGATGCTCGACGAGCTTTCGCAGCTCCTCGACCAGAGCGGCCAGATCGCGAATCCGCGTCGGCTGACGCGCGACCTGCTGCAACGCGAGAAGCAAACCCCGTCGGGCATCGGCCAGGGAATCGCGATCCCCCACATCCGCACGATGCAGGCCCGCAGCTTCGCCATGGCCTTTGGCCGCAGCTCGCCCGGCGTGCCGTGGAGCGGCTCCGAGGATGACGAGCCCGTTCACTTATTCTTTGCGATGGCCGCGCCGCCTCACGACGACAGGACCTACCTCAAGGTCTACCGCTCCCTCGCCACAGCGCTTCTCGAGCCCCATGCGATCGAAGCCCTCCTATCCGTCGAGGACCCCGGCGAAGTCCTCCGTGTCCTCAAAGGGGTCGGTTGAGGTAATCTGACGGCGTTGCACGGCAGCGTCCTCGAGACGCGGCCAACTCGAGGAGCCCCGCCCGTGTCGCCACCCGACAAAGACCCCGGCCTGCGGCCCGACGACCTGCTCGGTCGCACGTCGTGGGACGACATTCCTGCGATCACCGTCCTTGCGGGAGACGCCGAGCTGTTCAAGAGGCAGATCATCGAGCGCTTCGTCCGCGAGCTCTTCGGCGACAGCCCCCGCGAAGTGAACACGCTACAGGGCCCGCCCAACGACAAGTCCCTCGGCGACCTGCCGCTCGCCAACGTTCTCGACAACCTGCGCACGTTGAGCTTCCTCTCACCCCGGCGACTCGTCACGATCCACGGTGCCGATGCGTTCCTCCGCGCCCACAGCAAGGCCCTGGCGCCGCACCTCGAGTCCGGCTTCGCCGGCGGCCATCTGATCCTCTGCGTCGATCGCCGGCCCGACCGACGCACCCGTCTGGGCAAGGACATCTCCCGACGCGGCTGGCTCGTGTCCTGCCTGCAACCATTCGACCGTCCGCCGCCGTGGCAACCGAACGCGCCGGCCTGGGACAGCCCCCTCTCCCACTGGCTCTGCGGCCACGCCCGCACCAAAGGCCTGCATCTCGATCCGCAGACCGCGTTCGCACTCCACGATCGCGTCGGCGCCGACCTTTCGCTCCTCGACGAGGAGCTCGACAAGATCAAGATCTACCTCGCCGAGAAGGGGACCTCGAAGATCGACGCCGAGACCGTCGTCGCCGTCAGCGGCGACCTGCGCGAGGACTCGATCTTCGCCGTCGTCGACCTCTTCCTCGAAGGCCGTCGCGCCGACACGATCCAAGCGGTCGAGCGGCTATTCCGCAATGGCTACCACTCCGACAGCGGACTCGTCGTCGACCCGGCCGGCATCTCCCTGCCCCTGATCAGCACTCTGCTCAACCGGCTGCGCTCCCTGCGACGCGCCCACGCGCTGTCGAGGACCGGCGCCGGACCCGACGATTGGATCCGCGAGGGCGTCGTCCGCAAGCCGTTCCTGTCCCGCTTCCAACGCCAGCTGCGCGCGACGCCACCGCAGCGACTCGTACGGCTGATCGACCGTCTCTACGACGCCGACCGCGGCATCAAGACCGGCGGCGACCCCCGGCGCCTCGTCACGCTACTCGTGGCCGAATGACGAAGTGACGAAGTGACGAAGTGACGAAGTGACGAAGTGACGAAGTGACGCGAGGATCCACGGTCGAGAAACAGCGCAGGCCCGCGCCGCGGAATCCGCCGCACGGGCCTGCGCTTCGATGACGACGTCTACTCGACGCCGTCTGAGGACGTCACTTCTTCGTCGGCACCAGCTTCTGGCACGGGAAGCCCGGCACCGTCACGCCGCGCGCGCGCAGCGACTGGACGACGGCCTGCTTGTAGTCCGCCGACGCCTTGTCGAGAGCCGCCTTCAGAATGCCGAGCGAGCGGTCGCCGGGGATCCGCTCGAGCGCCATGCGCGCGTCCTCGCGCAGCGTGGCGTTCGTCAACAGTGTGCCGATCTTGTCGATCGACGCATTGTCCTCGGCCAGCTCGGAGAGCATCCACAGGGCGTCCCTGCGCACGGCCTCCGATCGCCCGTCCGCGAGCAGGCTGACGAGCTTCGGGACCACCGCGTTCTTCTCCGCGGCGGCGCCGGGTCGCCCGACGTATCGCACGATCTTCCAGATCGCACGCTTCGCCGAGCGCGCGACTTCCATGTCGCCCCGCTCCCACAAGTCGGCCAGCGGCACGACCGCGTCCGGGCCCGCAGTGCCCGCGTTCTGCCACGCCTCACCGCGCACCTTGGCATCGCCTTTTTCGATCTTGGCGATCAGATCTTTCGTCGACATGCTTTTACCTCTTGGTCTGATTCCGTTCACAGGCGCATCCGCTCAGTTCACTCGATCGCTGTCTCGCGCGATCAGAGGTGATACGGATGACGCTGCGGACGGCCCATCAGCCGGCGAGCCTGCGCATCGCCGACGATCTCCTGCTTCGCCTGATCCCAGTGTAGCTTGCGACCGAGGACCAACGACAGGTTCCCGAGCACGCAGAGGTTCGCGACACCGACGGCTGCATCCACGTTCATGATCGTGTTGGCGCCGGTCTTGATGCCCTTGAACCAGTCCTCGAAGTGACCCGGGCTCTTGTACACGTCCTTCGCGCCTGGGCCGGGCTCCCACTCGCGAGCCTTGCGCTCGGCCCACGTGCCGCCGTCGCCACCCCAATGGTGGAACGTGCCCTTGTCGCCCGTGTAGACGGCGCCGTACCCCGGCCGGGAGATCCTCGCCTCGTTGCGACGGCGCTTCTCCTTCGGCACCGGGTTGCCGGGCTGGTTCCAGGTCAGGACCCAATCCGGATTCTTGAACGTGTACGTGACGCTCATCTGGATGCCGACGTCCCACAGGCCGCTCGTCGGCACCGTGCCCTTGGCCTCGACCGAGACCGGCCCCGTGCCGTCCGCGCCCATCCACCACATCGCGCAGCTCATCACGTGCGCGCCGCGGTCGCGGATCTGCCCGCCGCCGGACTCCATGATCCAACGGAAGACGCCGTGGCAGTACTTCCGGTTGTACGGCCGCCAGTGTAGCGGGCCGAGCCATGCGTCCCAATCGAGCTCCGCAGGCGGAGCGCTGTCCGGCACGGGCCGGGTGTCGGCAGGACTCGGGTAGTGGAAGCAGTCGACGCGACTGACGTGACCGATGTTGCCGTTGACGAGGTAGCGGTGCGAAAGGTACGCCTCCGGCTGGCTGCGCCCTTGCGAGCCGACCTGCACGGCGACCTTGTTTTTCTTCACCGCCGCGACCATCGCCTTGCCTTCCTCGATGGTGCAGTGCGCGGGCTTCTCGACGTAGATGTGCTTGCCGCATTCCGCCGAGTGGACGGTTTGCACGGCATGCCAGTGGTCTGGCGTGCCGATGACGACCGCGTCGATGTCCTTGCGCTCGAGCAGGGCGCGGTAGTCGTGATAGGGAGTCGCCCTCCCCCCCGTCGCCTTCAGGGCATTGCCGAGGCGGTTCTTGTCGACATCGCAGACCGCTACGACCTTGGTCAGCCCGCTCCTCTCCCGGGAGAGGATGCCGCGCATGAGCCCGCCGCCCCGACCGCCGACGCCGATGTGACCGGTGACGATGCGCTCGTTGGCCCCTTCCTTCCCGTTCACGGCCAGGACACCGGACGGGACGATGTGTGGAAGGCTGATGCCGGCCGCTGCCACCGCAGCACCTTGCAGGAATTTGCGACGTGCGATCCGCTGTCGTGCCATGTTTTCCGCCTCTTGCTCCCTATTTGGCGCTCCGTCGAGCCACGGCTCGACGGGCTGTCAGAAGTTCGTTATGCCGTGATTCGTCAGCTGTTCTGCCCCGCGACGTCGAGCGCGAGATTCTCGCGATCCAGAACCTCCTTTCGTACTTCCTTCATCCCACAACCCTCCCATATCACTTGACACTCGGTCCCCCCGCGTTTCTTGCACGTTTCATTCCTTCGACGCTCGTCGCTCGAACCCGGGGGGGCCAGCTCTGTCGCTGATCGGAGGGCGGAAAGGTCCACCCACATCGAGATTTTCCGCTATCGGCCGCATCCTCAGTCTTTCGCGGCCGTGACGACCGGCCGACCCTGTCGGTCCGTGACCCGCACGCAGAACGACCAACCGAGGCTCTCGTTGAGCACCTTGACGAGCAGTCGATTCGTGCCGCGCACCAGCTGAACGTTGACGCGATCCTCGTCGATCCGCGTCGCACGCTTACCGGCGAACCCGTGCACGCGCTTGCCGTTGAGCCAGCACACGCACGAGTCGTCGCTGCCGATGCGTAACGTCACGCGCCTGGCTTCCGGCACGTCGATCTCCGCGTACGCGTAGGCCGCGACGTCCTCTCGCGGCCCGAGCGCTCGGTCGAGGTGGACGATCCCGCGCGCGTCCGGGCTGTGATGCGGCTGCCACTTGTCGCTCGCGGCATCGCCCGCGACGGCGATCGGTTTCTCCGGATCGAGCACATCGGCCGCGAAGAGGCGGTTCTGCGGGCTCGCAAACGGCCCGAGAAGGCGCCACCGCGTGATGAATCCCGCGTCGCGCGCCGGGTCGAAATCGACGCCGAGCCCTCGCACTCGCGCGACGGCCGCCGCAGCCAGCGGCGAGCTCGGCGCGAGCGGCAACGCCTTGCGCAGACAGCGGGCCGCCTCGTCGCGCCGATCAGCACCGAGGCCGGACGCGATGGCGATCACCGCCGCGGCCGCCGGCTCGCGCAATCGGGAGTCGCTGAACAGGGCCTCGAGAAGCGGCAGCGAGTCGACGTCCTGCAGACGTCCGACGGCGCCGACGGCCGTCTTCCGCACGTCGCGATGCGCGACCATGTCCGCCCGGAGCACGCGGCGGTAGACCGCCAACGCGCGCGCGCGGTCCTCGCTCTCGAGCCCCTTGCCGAGCCGCACGCACGCGACGGCGGCCGCCCCGCGCACACTCTCGGGGCCCGCGACCGCCGCCTCGACAAGCGCGGGGAACGCGCGCTCATCGCGCTGGCGGCACAATCCTTCGAGCGCGGCCATCCGCACGCCGGCATGCGCGTCGCTTCGGGACGCGAGCAGCACGTCGACGACCGCGGGCGCCTGATGCCGCGCCAACCCGCGCAGAAGCGCCGCCTTCGTATCGCCCTTGCGCTCCGCCACTGCAGCCGCGAGCGCCGGCGTGATCTCGGTCGACGATAGACGGGCGATCGCGGCGAGCGCTGCCTTCGCCTCTTCGCCGCCGCGGTCGACACCCAGAAGCAACGCGCCGAGCCCCTCTGCGTCGGTGTTTCCGGCGCGCGCGAGACCACGGTATGCCGCGAGCCGCGTCGCTGCGTCGCTCGCGGCCGCTGCCTCGACGAGAAGCTGCTTCGCCTCGTCGTGTTCACGCCAGCCGAGAGCCGGCAGAAGCCGCACGCGCGCTGCGCCCTCTGCCGCGTCGACGGCCTGGAGGATAGCGTGCGTCACGTCCTCGCCCGGCATGCGACCGAGCACTCCGAGCGCTCCTTCGCGAACAACCGGCGCGTCGCGCACGATCGCCGCGATGAGCGCCTCGGCCGCCTCGGCTGTCGCTCGCCCCTCGAAGAGCGCCAGCGCCGCGCTGCGCACGTCCGGGTCGGGCGAATCGAGCGCCGCCGCACCGTGCGCGACGATCTCCGGCTCGACGCGCGGCGCGATCGCGCGGAGAATCTCCGCGCGGCGTTTCGGACTGGCGCGGTCGAGCAGCGCCTCGATGCCGGGCAGGGTCTCGAGGCCGCGCAGGTGACCGAGCGTCCCGATCGCCGTCGCGCGAACGGCCGGATCGTCGTCCTCCGCCGCGGCGAGAACGACTCCCTCCGCGCGTCGGCGGCTCGCAATCGACAACACGGCGATGACGGCGCACCTCTCGGCGCTCGTCTGCGCCTTGTCCCACATATCGCAGAGGAGATCGGACGCGGAACCTCGCTCGCCGTACTCGAGGAACGCTTCAGCTCCGCGCAGCAGTCCGTCCCAGACGCGCCGACGCGCCGCCGGGCTTCCCTTGACGTCCGCCGAGTCCAACGCGGACCAGTACAGGTACACCCAGGCATACGCCGACGGATTGAGCGCCAGCGCGTCGAGCGCCGCGAGGCGAATGGTCGCGGACGGTCCGTTCTCGGCGATGTCGCCGAGGAGCTGCGTCGTCGGGACGCTCTTCTTCGCGCCGAGCGCGGCGAGGAGCGCTAGCTGCAGGGCCTCGTCGCCGTCGTCCTCCGCGGCCAAGGTCGCGGATAGCGCGTCGGACAGCGCCTGCACCGTTTGCGGCGCGGGAATCCGTCCCAATGCGAAGCACGCTGCGTCGCGCGTGGCAACGGCGCCGAGAGCCGCGGCAGCGATCGGCACGGACTCGGGCCCGCCGACCGCACCCATCGTGCGCAGCAGAACGCTCTTCGCTTCGGGCGTCGACGCCTTCGACAGCGCGGCGTGAATCGCGGTTTCGACAGCGGCGCGCTCGGCCCCGGCATCGGGTCGAGTGGCGCGGTGCGCGATGGACTCGATCGCGGTCCGGGCAGCCCGACGCGCGGCGGGATCATCGTGACTCAAAACGGCGGACAGCGGCGCGATCGCATCGGCGCCGCACGTACCGAGGGATTGCGTCGCTGCAAGTCGGCGCGACGCGTCTCGCGACGCGATGTCGCGAACGAGCTGCTCCACGCTCGCCTCGTCCGCGACGGTGAACCCGCCAGCAGTCGCGACCAGAATAGCAGCCAGAATAGTAGAGTGGATTCTCATCGATCGTCTCACAGGTGCCACGGCGCTCGCATCGGCTTCGACAGGTGACGATTCGCGTCGTCATCGTCCATGAACTCCTCCCAGTCCCAGTCCCACTCGAGAGGACGGCCGAGGCGCAACGCGATATTGCCGAGGTGGCAGACGGTCGCGCTGCGGTGCCCGATCTCGACGTCCGCGACCGGACGCTCGCGCGTGCGAATCGCGCGCAGCCAATCGCGATCGTGGTCGTCGCTGGGCTGCAGTCGCAGATCATTCGCGCCGAGCGGCGTCGTCGCGATATCGGCCGGCGAGCTCGACACGTCGCCGAACCGCGTGCGGATCGTCCCGAGCGTCCCCTCGAACGTGACGTGCGGAGCGTCGCTCGACGAGATCAACCGCACGCCGTTCTCGTATGTGTAGACGACCTCGAACTCCGGCGCGAACTCGTACAGATTGCCCGGTACGTGCCGCGCCTTGGCCTCGACGCGTACGGGGCCGATGTCGTCGGTGCCCATGCCCCAATGGGCGATATCGTTCATATGGGCGCCCCAGTCCGTCAGCTTGCCGCCCGAGTAGTCGCGGAACCAACGGAACGTGTAGAAGCAGCGCTGCACGTGATACGGCACGGCCGGAGCGGGCCCCAGCCACAGATTCCAGTCGAGCCCCGCCGGCTTCGCGCCCGGCGGCACCCACGGGCAAAACGGGTTGGCCCCGAGTCCGGCGCGCACTGTGTGCAGCTTGCCGATCCGACCGTTGCGCACGAGCTCGCATGCGCGACGCAAGCTCGCGTTCGAGCGGCTCTCGCTGCCACACTGCACGATGCGTGCGTGACGGCGCGCCGCGTTGACCATGGCGCGGCCTTCGGCGACGGTCAGCGTCAAAGGCTTTTCGCAGTGCACGTCCTTGCCGGCCTGACACGCGTGGATCGTCTGCAAAGCGTGCCAGTGATCGGGCGTCACGACGATAACGGCGTCGACATCTTTGCGGTCGAGCAGCTCGCGGTAGTCGTTGTAGCAACCCGGTCGTTGCGCGCTGCCATAGTGATTCTTGACGCGATCGGCGGCTTGCTCGCGCCGGCTGCGATCGACATCGCAGACCGCGACCAGCCGCACGTCGTCCATCGGCAGGTACTTGCGCAAGTGATAGTTGACGCCGAGGCTGCCGCAGCCGATCAGGCCGATGCCGATCGCGCCAGTGGCGTCGGCAGGTGCGGCGGCACCAAGAGCTCGGGAGCCGATCGCCGGCGCGCCGGGAAGCGCGAGCGCGGCGGCGGCGGCGGCCGTCCGGCGCAAGAAGCGACGCCGGGACGAACGTGGAGTGGGCGACATCACGGTCTCCTTCAAGTGCTTCGTCGAACCGTATAGCGTAACGGCTGCGTCCTTGACCGGGGTCACGTATTTCGGCCCGCTCGATCGCGGGGCGAACGCGGCACGAATCGTCGCCGGGGCCTTGGCTGTCCGCGCGAGTCTCGATACAATGCGCCGCGTTTCACCTGCACGGCAGGTCGTTTCCAGGCGCTGCCAACCGGAAGCTTCCGCGGGCCTCGAGCGCGCGAGTTCGGTCGCCGCCGTATCCGTTCGAGATGCGGCCTGCGGACCCGTCGTCGATTGACGGCAGCGCCACCCCACGAGCGCCGGCATCGTCTCAGCGCACGGAAACGCCTGGGCGGTCGTACTAGCGCGATATCGCCCCACCATTCGGGCGATGTCAGAGAGGAGTCCTGATGCGGTTCTTCTTCGGCAGCCCCGACACGGTCAAGAGCCGGAGCCTCGTGTGGATCCTGCCGCTCTTGATCGCCTTGCCGGCGGGCGCGTTCGCTCGCGACGACGTGGTGCACGGCGAGGGTCGAATCGAGATCTCGCTGGAGCTCCCGCAACCCGAGCTCCGCGAGACGGTGGCGCCCGATGGTCAGCGCTACATTCACGTCGAGCTGCCGGGCTACGGCAACCGGGCCCTGACGGGACAGCCGTCGCTGCCGGTCATCGATCTCCTCTTCGAGACCCCTCGACTCTCGCCGCTGCCCAAGGTCTTTCTCGTCGAGTGCGCCCGAGAGCGGTTGACGCTCGACGTGCCGGTGCTGCCGGCGCTGGAGCCCGTGGCGAAGATCGAAGGCGCCCTCGAGCAGCGCAGGTGCGAACCCGACCCCGAGTTCTACACAGGAGCGGGATTCCGCAACTCCCGCGCCGTGCAAGCCAGCTCCTGGTACACGCTGACACCCGTGCGGCGAGCCGGCGTGCAGTACTTCCATCTCGAGGTCTTCCTCTACGCGTTCGATCCCGCCGGCCCGACCTTGCTGGTGCCACAGAACCTGAAGGTCCTCGTCAGCTGGCGCGATGGTCCGACGGAGCGCCAACGGTACAACGCGCCGCGCCAGGGTCCGACCCGCATCCTCTCGGTCAAGATGACCGGCCCGGAGCTCGTGGAGTTTCTGGTCGAGGGTGGCTTCGACATCGCGGGGCGCAAGGGCGACGAGATCAAGGTGTACGCCAGCTCGGCGGAGATGGAACGACTGCGCGACGCCGGATTCGAGTTCCGCGTCCTCCCCGACACCGCCATCGAGAAGGCGCGCGCGCTGCGCCGGAACAAGGGAGTCGCCGGACTCGGGTCCTATCACTCCCATGAGGCGGTCGGCGAGCTCCTCGAGGGCCTGGTCGACCGCTATCCGGACCTCTGCCGACTGGAGAGCATCGGCCAGAGCGTCCAGGGCCGAGAGATCCTGGCGCTCAAGATCTCGGACAACCCCGACGTCGACGAGGACGAGCCCGAGATCAAGCTCGCCTCGACGCTGCACGGCGATGAGCCCCCGGGCACCGAGCTCTGCCTCTACTTCGCCGACCATCTCCTCTCCGAGTACGGTCAGGATGCGAGAGTCGCGCGCATCGTCGACGATCTCGAAGTCTGGATCCTGCCGCTCCTCAACCCGGATGGCCTCACCGCGGGAACGCGGTACAACGCCCGTTCGGTCGACCTCAACCGCGCGTTTCCGGATCGCATCCAGGATCCGGTGAACTCGCCGGAGGGTCGCGAGCCCGAGGTCGCGGCCATGATGGCGTTCAGCGCCGATCGAGAGTTCGCACTCGGCGCGAACTTCCACACCGGCGCCCTGGTGGTCAACTACCCCTGGGACAGCAACGAGTCGGGGCGCTTCGTCGACACCCCGACGCCGGACGACGCGCTCTTCGAGTGGATCTCGACGCGGTACGCGCAGCACAACCCGGGCATGCTGGCGTCGACCGAGTTTCCCGGCGGCATCTCGAACGGCGCGGAGTGGTACGTGATCTACGGGGGCATGCAGGACTGGAGCTACGAGTGGAACGCGACGCTCGAGGTGACGGTCGAGCTCTCGGACGTGAGCTGGCCCAGCGCCTCCGCGCTCCCGGAGCTCTGGGATGACAACCGCGAATCCCTGCTGGCCTACGTCGAGAGCGCGTTCACCGCGGTGTCCGGCGGGGTGACCGACGCCGCCACCGGCGAGGTTGTCAGTCGGGCGCAGGTCCAGGTGACCGGGACGGGACGGCCCCTGCTCGTGCGGCCCGCGAGCGGCGCGTTCCACCGCATGCTCGTCCCCGGAACGTACGAGCTGACGTTCCGCGCGCCGGGGTACGACCCGCTGACCGTGAGCGGCATCGTCGTGACGGAGGGCAGCATCACGCCGCTCGACGTCGAGCTCCTGCCGGCGGTCGCCCCCGCCCAGGAAGGCGTTCTGGTCGTGGCTCACGACAGCCTCGACGACGGCGCCACGGCCATGGCCGACTACTACGACGGCGTCGGGTACGGCGCTCGCCTGTTGACCTTCGCAGGGAGCCCGGACGCCGACGCGATCCGCGAGCTGATCCGCACCGAGTACGACAGAGACGCCTTCGAGTACCTGCTCCTGGTCGGTGACACCGATACCCTGGCGACGTTTCAGCGAAGCGAGCACGTGAGCGATCTCCTCTACAGCCTCCTCGATTCCGAGGAGACGTGGAGCGACTTCCTCGGCCGCGACGTCGCCATGGGTCGCCTGCCGCTGCGCTCCGACGCGGAGATCATGACCTACCGGGACAAGCTGGGACGGTTCCATGCCGCCCGCAGGGACCAGCGATTTCTGTGGCTGTCTCAAGGCAACAACGACTCCGAGTGCGGCGTCGCGGAGGGCACGCACGCCTGGGTCCGCGACAACCTCGCCCCGCCAGGAACCTACCACGGCTGGTTCCCGTGCTCGAGCGGCACCGCCGCGGAGATGTGCGACGAGCTGAACGAGCGCATCGACGTCCTGACCTACTCCGGACACGGTGGGACGCACTCCTGGATGCGCTGGAATCTCAGCGAGGGCGACCTCTCCTGTCTGCAGAACGAGACCGACCCGCCGGTCGTGTTCTCGCACGCCTGTCTGACCGGGAGCTTCGGCGAGACGCGTTGCTGGGGCGAATCGTGGGTCTTCACTTCCGAGCGCGGCGTGGTCTTCGTCGGAGCCAGCAACAACACGTACTGGGACGAGGACGATTGGCTCGAGAAGGAGGAGTTCACACACCTCCTGGCGGAGGAGCCCGTAGCGCTGGGGCCGTCCCTCTTGCGCGGGCTGGACTACGTCGCCGGGCGCAGCGGCCGGGGCGCCTACTACCACGAGATCTACCACATCTTCGGCGATCCGACGGTCCGATTGGCCGGCGGGTTGTCGATTGTCGACATCGCCTGGGCTGACGGCGGGAACGGCATCGCGGAGCCTGGCGAGTCCGGCGATCTGACCCTCGCGGTCGTCAACCAGATGGAGATTCCGGTCAACGGCCTGCAAGTCGGCATCGCGACGACCAGCGGCGAGGTCACCTTGCCGGAGGCCCCGATCGTCGTCGGCGATCTGGGCCGCGGCGCGTCGGCGGTGGTGACGTGTCCCGCCACGGTCGACGCTGCGTGTCCGGCGGGCCGCGTGGTGCCGCTCGAGTTCACGCTCGCGTACGAAGAAGGTGCCGCGACCCGCCCCGGCAGCTTGACGGTTCACGAGATCGATCGAGTCGCTGGCAGAGTCGTCTTCGACGAAGACGGCACGGCGGCAGCCGGAGTTCGCGTGGAGCTGGTGGGTTCCTCGCTGCCGGTCCAGGAGACGGGCGCCGACGGGCGATTCGAAGTCTCGACCATCGAAGGGACCTACACGCTGCGCGCGTCGCTCGACGGCTACTTCCGCGAGGAGCTCGCCCTGACCTTGCCGGGCGACCACGACGCCGTGGAACTCTCGCTCGGCTGGGCCGAGGCCGAGCTCTCGCGCGACGAAGTTCGCCTGGTCTGTACGCCGGATGCGGTGCGGGAGGTCGAGCTCTCGATCGCGAATCCGGGGACCCGGCCGCTCGAGTTCCACGCGAGCTTCAGCGGCGGCGGCCAGGGAGGTTCGTGCCCCGCGAGCTGGGCCTACGCGGTCTGCGACGAGCCGGACGACCCGACCACTGCTTGGGAGAGCATGGACGGCGCGGTGACGCTCCACAGCGGCAGAGCCGATGACGCGGCATGGGGCCCCGTGGAGCTCCCCTTCTCGTGGCCGTTCTACGGTCAGGAATGGAGCGAGGTCTACGCCGGGAGCAACGGGTACCTGACGCTCTCCGGACCTTCCACGCAGTACTCGAACCAATCCCTGCCCGCGATGGAGGGGCCTCCCGCGCTGATCGCGGCCGTCTGGGACGACCTCGTGGTCAACGGCGCGGTGCTGCACCGCTCGGACGCGGACCACATCGTCTTCGAGTTCCGCGACGTGTCGCACTACAGCGGCTCGAGCTCGTTCTCGTTCCAGATCGCGCTCTATGCGGACAGCTCCATCGTCTACCGCTACCAGGACGTTCCGTGGAGCAGCCTGACCCCCACCGTCGGCGTTCAGGACTCGACACGCGCGCGAGGACTCACCGTCGCGGCCGCAGAGCTGACCGACGACGCGGTCCGGCTCTGCAGCCAAGAGGACGAGGAGGCCGGAGAAGTCTCCTGCCCGGCGAACTATGTCGTGACCCCGCAGGGTGAGCCGGGCGGACCCGATCTCGACTGGGTCAACACGGACGACGCGACCGTCGCGCACAGCGGCACCGCGGACGACGCCGTATGGGGGCCCTTCCCGCTGCCGTTCGCGTTCCCGTTCTACGGGGAGGAGTCCCGTGAGATCTACATCAGCAGCAACGGTTTCCTGACGTTCGTCGCGCCCGGAGGCAGCTTCTACACGAACTCCGTCCTCCCGTCAGCCGACGCGCCTGGCTGGATGGTCGCCGCCCTGTGGGACGATCTGGTGGTGCCGAGCGACGGTTCCATCCGCTTGCTCGAAGAGGCGGACCGGTACGTCGTCGAGTATCGCGACGTCGAGCACTACGGCGGGTCAGCCGCGTTCTCGATCCAGATCATCCTGCACGCGTCGGGAGAGACCGTGGTGCAGTACCAGGGGCTGCCGCTCGCGGACCTGTCTCCGACCGTCGGCGTCCAGGACGGCTCGGGCGCGGTCGGGATCACGGCGCCGGCCAGCGCCCTGGAGAGCGGCGCTCTCCTGATCTCCAGTCGTCCGTCCTGGATCGACATGGAGCCGCGCGAGGGCATCGTGCCGCCGGGAGAGACGATGCCTCTGACGGTCACGCTGACGTGCCCGGGCGACGCGGAGGAGATCGCGACGACGATCGTGCTGCGGACCGACAGCCCCCGCCTGGGTGTGATCGAGCTGCCCGTCGAGTTGACCGGCGGCGACGAGGAGGGCTTCCACATCCTGCGCGGCGATGTCGAGGTGAACGGCGAGCTGAACCTCAGCGACGCGATCGCGTCCTTGCAGTACCAGTTCACGGGCGGGCAGGTCGACTGCCTCGCGGCCGTCGACGCGAACGGAGACGCCGGGATCGACATCTCGGATCCGGTCTACGTGCTCCTGTTCCTGTTCGCCGGCGGCGCCGCGCCTCCGCCTCCGTTCCCCGAGTGCGGGCCGGCCGGCGGCTCGACGGGTAATATGCCCTGCGACATCGAGCACTGCCCCTGACGCACTAATCGGCCGACCCGTCGCGCTCCACCTCGAGCGGCGGCAGCGTCTCGATGTACTCCCCGAGCCGCTCGCGCGAGTCCTTTCCCAGCGCGTCGGTGAATGCCGACAGCTCGCGGTCGTACCGCTTGCGCAAGAGATCGACCGCGCGCGCCAGCGACGCTTCGAGCCGCCGGCGGACCAGGTCGGTCGCCTGAATGGCGACGGCCTCGTCGTATCGACGCAGATCGGTTGCCAGCGCATCCCCCTCGCTGCCGTGCGTCTTGACGAGCCGCTGCGCGTACGCGTAAGCGCTCGTGAACGCGCCGTCGCCGTCGCCATCGAGCCAGACGGGATTCGTCGCGCCGATGACGTAGCGGTCGTCCTCCTCGAGCGGCCAGCACGGCGGCGTCTCCGGCGGCCCGCTCGCGACGATGACGAGATGCGAGTCGTGCGACGGTCGCGGCACGCGCCACGTCGTACGGAGCTTCTCGATCGCTCCGCTCGCGTGGGCGATCGGTTCCTCGCGCACGAGCGATCCGTTGAGGAACAGCGCGACGCGATCGGCACGCGTCCACGCCGGACCCGTCACGATGATCTCGACCTCGAGATCGGCCGGCAGATCGGTCGCGAAGTCGCCGGCGCCGTGCTTCCCATCGACGCGCACATCCGCGAGCAGCCCGAGGCTGACGAGCACGCGCCCGGCCAGGAAGTTCTCGATGAACTCGTCGATCTTCAGACGGCGCGGATCGTCGACCGAGCAGCGCACGTAGGTCCGCGCCTGCCCGACGGGTTGCTCGACCGTGTGCGAGTCGCTGCCGGCGACCGCGGTGAGGCGGTAGCCGCGATTGAGCAGCGCGAACCAATCGCGAAACGTCTCGTAGCGGTCCTTCGGCAAGCTCTTGCCGTTGAGGATCTCGATCGCGTCGAGACCGAGCCACTTCGTGCGGGTCACCTCGCCGGAGATACGGTCGAGCCCGATCGTGTCCCACGGCCCCTTCGCGAATCCGCCGCGCAGCGGGTGATTGCATATCACGGCTCGCACGCCCGGCGTCGCGCGGAGTCCTCGCAGCAGCTTCTCCCAGTCGTCGTGCTTGTGATTCGCCGGTTTGGCCCGCGGATCGATCGGGAAGGCGTTGAAGTGCCCGAGCCCGGTCGTGAACTCGTTCCCGACGACCGAGCGGTACTCGCCGCGCACGCCGTTCTTCTTCGCTACCTCGCGGTAGTCGGTGTGATGGTTGTGATCGGTCGCGATCGCGACCTCGACGCCCTCGCCGGCGATCGTGACGACGCGCTCGGCGACCGTCGCGTTGCCGTGCTTGCTGTAGGTCAGCGTGTGAATGTGCGTGTCGGCCGCGAGGTAGCCCGTCGTGTCGACCTCGCGCGCAAGCCGCAGATCGACCCTCTGCGTCGCGTCGGGCTCGAGGTCCACGGTCTCGCTCGCGACGCCGTACTCGAAGCCGCGGCTCGCCCAGACGCGATAGCGACCGGTGCGCAGCTCGAGCGACGCGCTTCCGTCGATCGAGTAGACGATCCCCTTGCGCACGGCGATCCCCGCGCGCTCCTCGACCTCGAAACGCGCGAAATCGGCGACCGACTCGCCGCCGCCGCGATCGTACGTCACCGTGATGCGACATGGGATCGCCCGACCGCTCGCTTCGTCGCGCACGCGCACGGCGATACGCGAGGGCCGCTTCATCGCGGCGACGGAGCGCCCGTGGACCCGCACGTCACCGACCCAGATATCGTCGGTGCTCTTCCCCTTCGCTCGCTCGACGACGAAACGATTGCCGCTGCGCTTCAGCACGCCCCTCGGGACCGCGAGAAGCTGTGGCCTCTCCTTGCCCTTCTTGTCCTTGCGCAGCGTGCCGAGCCGCCTGCCGTTCACCACGATGTTCCACTCGTCGCTGACGCCGCCGGCCGTCAAGACCAGCGTGTTCTCGGAGCGGTTCGTCCACGCATCGAAGCGCAGGGAGAGTTGCTTCCCCACGGGCTTCTCGGTCGTGAAGCCCTTCCAATCGGGCTTGTCGCTGTCGCCGAGATGATGGAACGTATCGGTGACGACGACGGAATCGGCCGCGATCGCGACCGAGCTCGCTGACAGAACGAGCGAGCAGAGGACAAGAGAGAAGCACGTCCGCAGTGTGAGGGTCCCGAGGTAGGTCATCGATTGCGCGATCCTCCGAGTCACTCCGCCAGCAGCGCCTGGAGCCGCGCGACCAGCGTCTCCTCGAGGTTCTCCCGGGCGCCGATCGCGACCCAGCGCACCGTCCCCCGCCGATCGACGACGAACAGCGTCGGCAATCCCGTGGCGCGAAAGCGTTGCCCGACCTCGTTGCCGGCATCCGCCGCGACCTCGAGCTGGGCGCCGAGCGATGCGAGGACGTCCATCGTCGCCTCGATTCCGTACTCGACGCCTCCCATGGTCTCCGCGACGTTGACGAACCGCACGCCACGGTCCGCGAACGCCGTGCGCACCGTCTCGACCGCGGGGATCTGCCGCCGGCAGTACGGACAGTTCGGCGCGAAGAAGTTGAGCACCGTCGCGTTGTGCTCGGTGAACGACTCGTTCGACACCGCGCGGGCGCGGCGTGTCTCGAGCGCGATCTCCGGAGCGCGCTGACCGACGAGTGCGAGAGCGGCTCGCCGCGACGTCGCTCCATGCGCTCCCGCGCTCCGAACCGGCACCCGCAGCGTCGGCATGGCGGCATCGTCCGTGCGGATCGTCAGCGTTCGCCCCTCGGCGGGCACGCGGTAGCCCGACGGAAAGTCGACGGCGATCGACCACGTGCGATCGTCTCGCGCGGTCACGCCGACCGATACCGCAGGATCGTCGACCGACGCACCGAGCACTCGAACGGGCGCATCGCCCCAATTCGTGAGCTTCAACGCCCGTGGCCGCTCGGCGGTCGATCCCGCGGGAACGACGAGCTGCCGCGGCACGATCTCGAGGCGCTCCGGCACGTGCAGGTGCGCGCGGATCTCGATCTCGTTCACGTCGGGAAGATCCGTGTCGAGGACGATCGGGCAACGTCGGTAGCCGATCTCGTACGGCGGCGCGACGCGTAGGACAAGCTCCCAGAGCGTCCCGGGCACGGCGTCCTCTGACGGCACGAGCTCGACGTCGAAGCCGTCGCACTCCGGCGGTCGCATGCGCAGCTCGAGCGGCGTCTCGCGAGCGTTGCGAATCGGCACGCGCAGCTCCTTCGGCCCATCGCCGGGCCGCGCGCGCACGACGACGAACGACTCGAACTCGATGCTCGGCCGGACCTGTCCGACGATCGCCAGCTCCGTCGATGCCGGTCCCGGCTCCTCGCACCTTACGGTCACCGCGTGCTGCAGCGCCCCGCGCAGCCGACGCGTGTCGAGCAGGACGCCGACGCGAGCCTCCTCGCCGGGCTCGACGCGCCGCGGGAACTCGACGACCTCGAGGCAGCTACAGCTCGACTGCGCGGCGCGAATAGCGAGCGGCGCGTCCCCGTCGTTGCGCAGGACGAACGCGTGCTCGATCGGTTCGCCGCTCCAAACGATGCCGAAATCGTGCAGCTGGCCCTCGCCGAAGGCCGGCGACGACTCGACGACGGTCGTCGGGGCGGCGCGGTCGTCGTCGCGCTCCAGTCGCGCCTCGATCGTCGTCAGCCGGCGGTCGATCTCGTCGAGACGCTCGAGCACGCGGTCGGATGATCCGCCGACGGCGCCGCATCCCGCGACGCCGAGCACGCTGACCCACGCGAGGACTCGCCTCAAGCGCGCGAAGCAGGCGAGGTCGCCATGAACACCGTTGCGCTCGATCACGATCATCTCCTCGGCGCACTGCCGCGCGAGCCGGACGCCTCGCGCAGATTGGTCGGCAGGATGATCGCGTGGAACGTCTCGGTGCGAACGCGAGCCTTGCGCTTCCAGCGGACACTGACCCGCACGTAGAGCTCGTCCTCGTGCCACTCGTTCTTCGCGCCGTCGCCGTCGCGACGCTTGAGCCCACGCATCCCCTCCGTCGCCGGCTTCCAGAGCCACAGATCCCAGCCGTAGTTTCCAAACTGCTCCGGCAGCTCGCCGCGAACCGACTCGGTCAGCTCCTTCACGGTCACGTCCGGCGCGTAGCGCGCCTCGACCTCCGAGAAGATCCGCTCGGCGAGAAGCGCCGCATGCGTGCGATCGACCGATCGCTTGTGCGTGCTCGCGGCCGCCGCGAAGAGCGCCAACACGCTCGCCGCGCCCACGGACAGGATGAGCATCGCGATCAGCACCTCGAGCAGCGAGAAGCCGGCTCGCCGTGCGTTGCGCGGTTCGACGGCGGAGCTCGAGGAGACGCGTCGCGTTCTCGCTGTCCTCATCGCAGCCCCCCGCTCTTCGTCTCGAACCGGCCCCCGCTGCCGGGGATCTCGATCACGCGACGGAACGTGACGCCGGTGCGGACGATCGTGCCTCGCTCGTGCGCCCTCGGCACCGTCTCGCGCCCGCCGCGCCCCTGGCGGACCAGCTTGATGTGCCGACCGTCCGTGCTGTCGACCTCGACCCACTCGTCGCCGATGAGCAGAAACCGGTCGCGCGGATCGTCGGGCAACGACACCGCCCGTGACAGCAGAAACGACAGCGTGTTCGCGCCGATCTTCTCGCTCAGCACGAGCGCGCCCTGATCGCCGTCGTCCTGCAGCACGATGGTAACCTCGACGCGCTCCGGAAACACGTCGTCGCTCGTGTCGAGCAACGACCCCTCGCGCGGCTCGAACGTCAGCTCGTCGTCGCCCCCGCTGTAATCGAGGACCGCGCGCGTCGAGTCCCAGTGGAAGAGCGGCCCGCTCGGCCGGCTCGTCGTCTTGCGCGCCGGCAACGCCAGCGGATCCCAGGTGTTCGTCGTCGGCCCCCAGAAGCTGAAGCGCAGGAAAATGACGCCGTCGGTCAGCGGCCGCGCGATCCGCGAAAACGGCACGGAGCGCTCGCTGTCGGCCTCGGCGTCCTTCTTCGAGCTCTTGGCGACCGGGCCGCGCGTTTCGATGTTCGAGTTGTGGAAGATCGAGCCGCGCCCACCGATCGGCGTCCGCACGCCGCGCCACACGGTCGTCGAGTTCGGCCGGGTGTCCATGCCCCAGAACACCTCCATCAACCCGCCCGGCGCGCCGAGAAGCCCCTCGCGAGCCTCCCATGCATCGTGCCGCCCGTCGTAGTACGCCGACTCGTGCGTATTGATGTACGCCCCGCCGTCGCGCAGAAGCGGCTGCTCGGTCTCGCCCGAGATCGTCCGCACGAACCTCAGGCGTTGCCGCCCGCCGCGGTCGTGGTCGCAGATCATGCGCAGCCAAGTGCTGTCGGCTCCGCCACGCTCGGCGACGACCGTCGAGCGCAGATCGTCCGCGACGCGATCGAGAAGCACCCGCGCCTGCTCGTAGACGCGCCCGCGGCTCTCGGCGCGCCGCCAGATTCTGATCGCGTCGGTCATCAGCACGGCGAGCGCCGTACCGAGAAGCGACAGGATGCCGACCGCGATGAGGATCTCGAGCAGCGTGTAGCCGCCTCGACCACCACCCGGTCGCCTGTATGTCCTGTGCGCGATGGGCATCAATGCGAGAGCTCCTCGTGCCGCAGAATCGCGCCTTCCTTCTCGTACTCGATCGTCAGCCACTCGAGCACGGGCGACACTTTCCAATCGTCGCGATACGCATCGGAGCGATTCAGGCCGGAGCCGCCGCCGAGACGAGCGTATGCCCCGGGCTTGAAGCGCCAGTAGACGCGGATCTCCATCTCGTCCGCCGTGACGTCGATGTCGTGCTCCTCGGGGCCGCGACTGCGACTGCGACGGCGCTTCGTCTCGTAGAGGTAGAGCCCGCCGCGCGCATTCGTGATCTTCGTGCTCCAGTCGGGCTCGCCGTCGAAGCGCGCGACGACGATGCAGTCCGACAAGCGATCGCGACTGCGGCGGTCCGCCTTCTCCTGCCACGCGATCGAGCGCCAACGAGCCCCGGGGACGCTGAACGTCTTCTGGAAGTAGGCGAGCGACTCGCTGTCGACCTCCTCCTCGTAGCGGTCGTAGTACCGGAACGGCATCTCGTAGGCCATCATCTGCGAGGACACACCCAGAATCGGCGTGCCGAACCGCGCGCGCAGGATGCCGTCGCCGCGCTCGTCGCGCGGTCGACGCAAACCGCCGGATTGCTGTCCGAGGTACGCGACGATCTCCCACGGGCGTCCGGGCAGCATGTGATCGATCAGCAGATAACCTCCATTCTGCGCGAAGCTCTGCGGGCGCTTCACGGAGATGCCGGAGTTCGTCATCGCGCCGCTGATCGGCGACATCGACAGATACGGCACGAGCGTGACCGGCTCGCCGACGCCATGCGCCATGCGCTCGGTGCCCAAAAGCGAACGTCCGATGAGGCGCAGACGACGCGACACGTTGACGACGGATCCGCCCTCGTTCGTCCGCTGGAGGATCGGCGTTCCGAACTGGCCGCGCAGGCAGCTCGAGAATCGGTTGCCCGACATGCGCTCGTAGAAGAACACCTCGTAGAACTCGCTGCGCTCCGGATGGTGGTCCTGGATACGCGCGAAGCCGGAGCTCTCCCACGTGCCGGAGCTCCTGCCGATCGGGATGTCGTCGTCGACCTGCCGCTCCCACCACTCGCGCTCCCAGCGGCTGAACAGGCCGATGCCGCCGCGGTTCGGATTCGTGTTGGCGGGATTCTGCTCACGCGTCAGCTCCGCGCGCCCGCTCCCGGTGCCCTCGCCCTCGATCGTCTCGAAGTAGAACAGCTCGCCGCCGATCCGCAGCACGCCCTCTTCGACGCCGCCGGCGAACAAGCTGACACCGCCGCCTGACTCGGTCGACACCGCAACGACGAGCACCTCGACCGGGCTCGACGCCGAGATCGACGCGTTCTTCGGAATGACGCCGCCGATCGTCTTCTCGTTGCCGCTGCCGGCGACCTGCACGCGACCGCTCTGAAGCGGCACGAGCACGTGCTGCACCTGCGGCCCGTACGTCGGCTGATAACGGACGAACGGGTTCTGCAGTCGCCGGACCTCGTCGATCGTCGTGCCGCCCTGATCGTCGTCGCCGGTGGAGTAGCGCCGGTCCTGCCGTCGCGCCCCTGCGTTGCGACCGCCCGCCGGATTGGCGAGCCGCGCGTCGCCGAAGAGCGTCATGCTCCCCGTGCCGACCTCGGGCAGCCCCCACG
The DNA here is from genome assembly GCA_964392615.1 of uncultured Planctomycetia bacterium. GTDB lineage: Bacteria > Planctomycetota > UBA8108 > UBA8108 > UBA8108 > CAYMRB01. Next base: position 21,864 of record CAYMRB010000042.1, read on the forward strand.
ACGGGAACTTCACGAGGCGCGGGTTCATCGATCGGAAGTACGCGTTGCGGTACACGCCGCGCGAGACGGACATCTCGCGGCCGTTCTGGTCGACGTCGATCAGCGACACGAAGAAGCGGCCGTCCTTGTGCTCAAAGACCTTGTAGACCATCCGCATGGCCGGCTCGTACGTGCGCGAGTCGCTCGTCGTGATCGTCACGAGATCGCCGAAGCCGGCGGCGCCCTGGCTGATCTCCATCACGAGACGCACCGGCTGACCCGCCGGAAGGTCGAGCTGCTTCTTCAGGCGGATGTCGCGCTCCGGGTAGCCGCGGAAGTTGCTGCGGCGCCCCGACCGCAGGCGACCGACCAGCATGTCGCCGTCGAGGTAGCGATAGCGCAACCACTCGACCGCGTCGTCCGGATGGACGGCCGTGAGGCGCGAGCCGAGGGCATTGCGACGTCCTGCGGACTGCTCCCACGGCGTCGGCGAGCCGCGCACCTCGACGACGCCCATGTTCGGATAGCGATTCGCGAGCTGGCCGTTGATGAGCATCGACAGCTGCATCAGCGACTGCGGTCGACCGCTCACGTTTGCCTGCGGGAATCCGCGGTTGTTCGGATCCAGCGGATTGACCGGATTGGGGACCACCTGCGCCGGATTGCGCCTCTGACCCGCAGCCCCCGGCGGCTGATACGGACCGATGATGCGCAGCGCGGACTCCGGCACGATGATCACGCACGGATCCTCGGTCAACACCTTGCGGTGCCGCGCCGGCAGCGGGACCTTCTCGTAGCGCACGGCAGTGCCGCCGAGCATGCAGACGCCGCGCTGCTGGAAGTACTCGGGGCTCGTACGCCCCGGCTGCACCGCGGTGTACATCGACGGGCAGTTCTCCGCGCCGCCCGCACCCGGCACGCCCGGGATGCCCGGGATGTCGATCCCGCCGGGTCGTCCGACGCCGCCGACACCGGGAACCGTCGCTCCATTCGACGACGAGAGACGGAAGAGCGGCACGATGTAGCGCTTGTCCTCTTCCGTCGCGATGAGACCTTCCTCGCCATCGGCGCCGCCGACACCGCCGGCACCTCCGGCACCTCCGGCACCGCCGACACCCGGTCGGCCGCCGGCACCGGGTCGACCGCCGCCCGGGATGCCCGGGATATTTCCCGGCCCTTCCTCATCGGCGAACTCGACATAGTGCACGACGTCTCGCACGGTCGCCGGCCAGTTCCACGCGACGAGCCTCTCGGCAAGCGCCGCGCCGCCGGGGCCCCAGACCATCTCCTGACTGCCGGAGACCTGACGCTCCTCGCCATTCTGACCGCTGACGACCTTGCGGCGAATCGGCAGCGAGTATCCGTGCACGCACACGAGCGATCCCGGCTCGTGCGCCGCCGGCGCCGAGCCGCGTCGGTTCCACGGTGCGCGCATATCGCGTCGTCGCGCCGCGCTGGCCGAGACGCCGCCCGTGCCGCCCGTGCCGCCCGTGCCGCCCGTGCCGCCCGTGCCGCCCGTGCCATCGACGCCGTCCGCGCCCCCTCGGACGCGTCCGTTGGGATCGAGGATCTGATCGATCGCTCCGGCGCCGAACCCCGCGATCAGCGGCTTCCACGTGCTCGCCGGCTCCTGGCGGATCGTCAGCGAGCTATTGCTGCGCGCCGAGTACTCGAAGTACTCGCCGCCGATGCGTACGACGCCCTTCTTCGGGAAGCGGCTCGCGTCGCGCACGCTGATGCTCGAGACCGTCCCCGTCGCCGGGATGCGGCTCGTCAGCTCGGTCGACAGATTGTCCGCTCCGGCGGGGATGCCGTCGATGAAGAGCTGCGCGCCGCCGCCGTAGACGCCGTCCCACACCATGCGCACGTGGTACCAGACGTCGAGGTCGAGCGGTCGGAACGCCTCGATCTGCAGGTACGAGTTGTGCGCACCTTCGGACTTCGGCATCAGCGGATCGGGCAGCGAGCTGTCCCACACGCGCAAGAGCCAGCGCGATCGCGTCGCGTCGTAGTACAGGCCGAGGCGGTTGCGATCGATCTCGGCGCCCGCCTCGATCAGCTTGTAGTACCCCTCGGGCGACCGTGCTGCCGGCAACGTGCGCATGCGGAACCAGAACTCGACGCCTCCGGGGCGCATCGTCAGATCGCTCGCTCCACCGCCGCCGCGCGCACCGCGTGCCCCTCCGCCGCCGGCACCGGGCACGCCGCCGGCGCCGCCGATGTCGAGCACGTACGGCTCGCCGCGTGCGAGCTCGAGGCCCTCGAACGTGTCGGAGAAGTGTTCGAACTCGCCGAACGTGAATCGCTTCGAGCGCTGACTCTCCGGCATGTCCGCCGTCCACAGGCGCAGCGTGCCAGCGTCGGCGCCCGCGAACAGGTTCTGTCCACGGTGGAGCATCATCGGCCGCGACTGGATGAGGTGCGATCGCACGCCCGAGTAGCTCAACAGCCAGCGCCAGTTGTTCTCCGGAAACGTCCGCATGCCCCGCGGATCGCGCATCCAGACGCCATCCGTGAAGTCGAACTGACTTGCCATGCCGGTCAGCAGACTGCCGGCCGGGGCGATGTCGACGATCTCGCGGAAGCGCGCCTGCGCGATCTCGCGGCCCGCCGGCGAGCGCTGGATGCCGCGCGCCTCGATCTCGTAGATGTCGCGCGTCGCGTAGCAGAGGCCGGTCGTCGAGACCTTCAGGTAGTAGTTCGTCGGCTGCACCGCGTTGACATAGAGCGGCAACACGTCCTCCTCGTCGATGATCGAGCCGGAGGCCGACTCGAGCAGGCTGAGGAAGTCGGCATGGCTCTTCAGTCCGCTGCCCTGCACGCGCGCGGCGAGGCGATCGGCCTCGTAGGGCGAGACGGTATGCTTGACGTCGGGCCCGGTGACGCCGGTGAACACCGCGCGCAGCACCTTGCGCGACGCGGTGTTCGCGTTGACCGGATGCCGCTGCCGAGCCTCGACGGTCGCGCCGTACGCGCGGTAGCTGCGCCGGAGCGGATAGCGCAACGAGATGCCGCCGGTCTCGCCGCCGCCGGCCGCCTTGACGACGTTGTACTCCGAACGGTTCCGCGACGAGTGCGAACGCAATCGCACGATCGTCCCCGGCGAGAAGTCCGGCGCGCGCACGACACCGGTGTCCCATTCCGGCCCGGCGGCCGACATGTCGGTCAGCATCGCCTGCGGCTCGCTCCACTCGGTCGCGACGCGCGAGTACACGGTGAACGCGTCGCGGTGGTACTCGAGGTCCTGCGGCAGGAGCGTCTCGATGCCCGAGATATCGTAGAGTTCCGCGAGATGCTGGACGACGCGCTTGACGTACTTCGACGGCATGTCGAGGCGCTTGCGACTCTTCTTCTCCTCGGCGAGGAGCTTCTTCATCTCCGCCTCGACCTGGCGCACCTCCTTGCGCTTGGCTCCCTGCAACCGCGCGGCGAGCTCGAGCACCAGCTGTGGGCCGCGGCTCGCGATGATGTCCTTCAGCACGCTCTTCGAGAATCGCACCTTCGCGAGGGCCGATTTCGCTCGGTTGTACTCCATCACGTGACGCGCGTCCTTGGCCGCGTCACCGGTCAAAATCGACGGATCCAACCCGGCACTCCCGATGTCCTTCAGCTTGAGCCCCGCCTGCCGGATCAAATCGGTCGGTATGCTGCCGCCCCGAAAGCGACCGACGAAAAGCGAGGCGATTTGCCAATTGGCGACCTCACGCATGGACGACACCGAGCGGAAGCGGGTCAGTCGGTCCGGGTGGAATCCGCCGTAGCGCTCGTTCCAGAAGCGGTGGAAGCCGATCTTCCAGCCCTTGAGATCCCAGACGAAGCTGCCGACGGGATACGTCGCCGCCGGCACGCGCGAGAAGAACGCGCCGCGGAAGCACTCGCGCAACTCGTCGCCGACGAGGACCTTGTAGGTGATCGCCTCGGCGCGGCCGGTCTCCGGATGCACGACGACCACTCCGCCGTCGACCGTCTCCTTGTCGGCGTCGCCGCGAAACGGCGACGCGTCGTCGAGAGTGATCGTACGCTCCGTCGGCTTCAGAGGCCGCGCCAGTTGACTGACGCCGAAGACGTTCGCGATCAGGTTCGGCGGCGCGGTGTCGAGGTGAATCCGCCCCTGTTCGTCGCGCACCTCCGCCGATGCGGTCAGCCCGCGCGGATCGGCAAGAGTGAGCACGCCCGTCTCGGACGCGTTGGGATCGGGCGGCGCCGAACTCGGCAGCTCGATGCGTGCCGGCAGATCGACGGCGAGATCGTCCGCGGCGTCCCAAGCGGCCTCCGACGGCCCGTTCGCCGAGGTCTCGCGAGATCGCTCGTTGCGATTCCTGCCGCCCTTGCCGCCACCCACGACCCTCTGTCGGTTGCCGGAAGGGTTCGAGCCGCGACCGCCGCCGCGTCCGAGCAGGCTCGTGCGCCGCGATCCCTTGTCGCGATCCTCGTCGAGGGCGTCCTTCTCGTCCTCCCACTCGACGGGGTGACTCGTGTCGAGCAGCTTCGCGACGGCGTGATTGCGGGCAGACTCCGCCGCCTTCGTCGCTGCGACCTTGCCCGCGAAGTTCTTGCTCGCGCGGTCCTGCAACGACATCGACACGACGAACGGCGCGCCGATCAGCGCCAGGGCGCCGAGCACGAGCAGCACCATGATCAGCGCGACACCCGCACGAGCAGGCCGATTGCCGCGCAATGACAGGCAGGAATCTCGTCTCGCGTGTCTCATCGCAGTACCCCCAAAGTGTCGATCTCGATGACGACCCGTCGTTCCTTATCGTAGGCTCGCGCGAGGATCTTCGCCTCCTCCTCGGTCTGATCTAGCTCCGGCGGCTGGCCTTCCCACGCTCCGAGCCACTCGGCGAACGTCTGCGAGAAGTCGGTGACCTGAACCGTCGCGTTCTTCGCGTCCGGATTGCGCCGGGCGAACTGATCGTCGGTCAGCTCGACCAACACGATGCGCATGCCCTTCTCGTGATGCGCCCGATCGAGATGCCCGCCGCGATCGAAGCGCAGGATCTTCTTCCAGCCGACGATGTGCTCGTGATCGGGGAAGCGGTAGATGAGCGGCTCCGAGCGGCCCCGCAGCCGGACCTCATCGATGTCCCCGGGAAACGGCGCGTAGGGCGAGGAGATCGTCAGCGGAGCCTGGGACACGGGGATCTCGCGCGGCACCTCCCCGGTGTCATGGCGTCCCTTGCCCGTCAGAGCCCTCGAGCTCTTCAGCGGAACCACGTCGCGCTCGACGCCGTCCGCGGACAACCGCACCTCGAGGCCGTCCCAGATCAGCTCGACAAAGACCCACCGGTGCGGCGCGACGACCTCGTCTTCGGTCGTCACACGGTATCGGCCGACGGAGCCTTCGAGCGCGCCGTGCTCGGTCATCGACAGCGAGTACGATCCCTGCTTCGCGAGGATCGTGTGCGCGATCTCGTCGTCGACCACCTCGCGCTTCTTGCCGAGCCGCTTGCGACGCCGAACGCGCTGCGAGCGCGGCGGCTTGACCGCGGCCTCGTTCGAATGGCGCACCCACGCCTCGATCGCGACGCCGACGCGGAGATCGAAACGCGGCTCCGCGCCGCAGTCGAGGAATTGCTCGCCCCGAAAGGAGGCGCCTTTGCCGACGCGGCCGGGAACTCCCCCGCCGACGCCGTCCTCGAAGCTCCACTCGCCGACCGTCTCGAAGCACTGCGCCCAGACCTCGCGCCGCACCGGATCGAAGACGACGAACGACGGTGTGCGCGTCGAGATCGACGTATTGCGCGCGGCCTGGATGATGCCCTGGATGTGCCCCGCGGACGCGGCGAGCCCGTAGTTGCGCCGCGCGACCCGAAACGCGCTCGCGCTCAGGCCCGCGAGCATCGCGATGAGCGCCATCACGACGAGGAGCTCGAGCAGGGTGAACCCTCCCCCGACCCCGATCTCGCGCGCCCGCGCTGTCGTGCTATCTCTTCCAGGAGCAGATATCGTCACCGTCGCCGTTCTCGTTGATGCCGTTCGGTCCTATCGACCACAACTGGAACGAGTTCGGATTGATGTAGCCGCCGGTCTCCGGATCCTTCGCAGCTCGTACCGGGAAGACCTGCCCTTCCATGCTCTGGACCTGGGCCGGCAGCTTGTAGTCGCGGCAATGGATGTAGCCGTACGGGCTACCCCATAGGTCGACGAGCTCGAAGAGCTTCGATCCATCCCGCGCCCAGTCGATGCGTTGCTTCAGCTTCTTCAGTTGCGACGCTGACAGCTCATCGCTGTCGGTATTGCCGCGATCGTCGGTCGCCACGTCGTCGATGAACGGGCCGCCGTGCTTACGCGTTTCCAGGTGCGCGTAGAGGCTCTCGATACCGCCGTTGACGCCGTTCGCCTTGATGCCGATGTCCTCGAGGGTGCGCGGCGGATAGTCGCCGTACTCGGTCTCGAAGGGCTTCGCGCTCAGCACGATCTGTGCGATTCGCGCCTCCTCGGCGCTGACGCGGCCGGTCTGGCCGCCGCTCATCACCATCACCATCGACAGGCCGGCCAGGATCGAGATGATCGAGATCACGACGAGCATCTCGATCAGCGTGAACCCGGCATTCTCGAATCGCTGCTGAACGCTCTGCGTCATGGCTTCCTCCGTTGCGCTCCCGGCCGCACACGAAAGAGCTTGAAGTTGTCGACCGTCACTCGGTACTTGTTTCCGAGCGCGTCGGTCCGCGCCCAGATCTCCGCGTGCAGCGTCTTCGACGACAGGCCGGCGGCCGACACGTTGAGCGCGACGACCTCGCCGTCGAACCAGACGTCGAACACGTCGTTTCGCGTGTCGCGGGCCGGTCCCTGCGTTCGGCGGATCTCGAGCACGTGGTACTCACGGTCTCCCTCCGCCCATGCAGCCGTGCCTGGATACCACGTCTTTCCCCGACGGCCGGGCTCGGGCGGTCCCGCCGTCACCTCGGGCTCGGCCCACTCGCCGCGCGTCGACCGCGTTCGCACGCGCACCTTGCCGTCCGCGCCGCGGAAAATCTCGAGCGCCGCGAGCGACTGCGACGAGCCCTCCGGGCGCACGAGCCGCAACGACGGGCTCACGCGACCGGCATCGATCCGCAATCGCGCCGAGACACGCTCGAGATCGCGCTGGGTGATCGGTCGCACGAGATGGATGCCCGTCTCGCCGTCGGCGCGCCGCGCCTGCTCGCCGGCGTAGACGACGGTACCGTCGACCGGCTTGATCTCGACGCCGTACAGCTCGACCTCGTTCCAGCCGTCGATCTGCGCATCGTTCGCTCCGGCGAAGTCGTCGACGGACACCTGGAGGATATCGAGATCCTCGATCAGCCGACGAGCCTCGGTCGCGTAGACCTTCGCATCCTCGACGAAGGCACGGCTGAGGCCCTTCGCAGGATCTTCCTTCAGAGCCGCGAGTGATCGCGCCAGGAGCGCGTCGGCCTCGCTGACGTTGCCGCGTCGATAGTGATAGTACGCAAGGCCGTTCAGCGTGGCGGGTCGCTGCGGATCGATCTTCTCGGCGCGGCCGAGGTAGGCGAGCCCCTGCTCGAGCCGCCCGCTCCGCAGGAACTCCAGTCCCGCCAGCTCGAGGGTCGCCGCGTCGTCCGGATCGACGTCGACGGCGAACTCGAGCCGCACCCCCGCCTTGCCGCCACCGCTGGCGGCCTCGACGAGCGCGAGCAGACGCGAGGCGACGCCGAAGACGTGTCGGTTCTGGGCGTGACGCGACAGCAGCGCCTCGAGAATCTTCCGCGCTTCGCGCAGCCCGTCCGACGATCCGTCACGGATCAAGGTCGACGCGATGTGCAGCTGCGGCGCGACCGCGGCGGCGTCGAGCTGAGCCGCTTCGCGATACGCAGTGAGCGCCTCCTGCGCCTTCTCGCGCAGCTCGCCGATCGACCCGATTCCGAGCCACGCGCGCACGGCGACCGACGCCGGCGGGCTCTTCGCGAGCACCGCACGCAGCGACTTCTCCGCGCGCCGGAACTGCCCCTTCTGGATATCGATGAGCGCCAGATCGACGGTAGCGCGCGCGTCGCCGGGGTGCGATTGCAGGTACTTGCGCACTCCGAGCGAGGCTTCCTTGATCTTGCCGTCCGCGTAGTCGAGCGACGCGATGTCCAGAAGGACCTCGTCGAACTCGGGCTGCAACGTCTGCGCGGCGGTGAACTGCTGGCGAGCAAGCGCGAGGTTGTCGGCGCCGCCCATGCGGAGTCGCAAGCGCGCCCGAGCCAGGAGCGGCGCGAAGTTCGCGGGATCGGCCGCGTCAGCCGTGACAGGGTAGAGCTCCAGCGCCCGCTCGTATTCCTCCGCCTCCGTGTAGAGCCGCGCGAGTCGCTCCCGCGCGATCCGAGCCTGCCCCGCGTTCTTGCTCCCCTTCGCGAGCACGCGAGAGAAGTACGTCGCAGCTCGCTGCGGCTCATCGAGGCGGCGGACGAGCAGCTCGCCGAGGCGGAAGTCGACATCTTCTGACTCGTAGCCGGAGGCGATGGCGTCCATCCAGATCCCGACCTCGCGGTCGATCTCCGCATCGGTTACGGCATCGATCGGCCGCTCGTTCCAGTACGCCGCGATGAGGTACGGGTAGACCACGGCGAAGCTCGGATCGACGCGGGCGGCGATCTCGAAGTGTTCGCTCGCCGCGCCGGCGTTCGGCGCGCGGCCGCCCAGTGCGGGATGCGGATCGCGACACCACCGCGCGAGGGTGAACTCGGCCTCCGCGCGTCGTCGCGCGTCGCGCAGCGAACCGCCTGGGCGCGTCTCCCGCCGCAGCCACTGCTGCCAGTTCTCGTAGGCGGCCTCGGCCGTTCGGCGCGGCACGATCGACTGAATGCTCGACCGCGGGATCGAGGTGCGGACGGTCTTGATCTTCACGTCGATCCGCTCCGCGGTGTCCGGATCGGACGACAGGACGAGGCAGTCGACCTCCTCGCCGTTCGCCTTGATCAGACGGTCGAAGGCGCGAATCGCGATCAGATCATCGGGCGGCACGGCGCCGTCCGCCAAGGCGAGGGGCGACGCAACGACGACGGCGAGCGCGACGAGGGCCGCGATGCCGGCGCGAGAAACCGAGTGCCGATCGAGCCGTCTCATGGTCAGTTCCCTCCTCCCGTGCCCGTGGTCGGGGCGAGCGGATCGACCTCGATCGGCGACCGTTCCTGGGACAGGAACCCGCCCGCGAGCGGCGACACGCCTCCGGAGAGCGTCGGCACGAGCCGCTGTCGATACGGCAACGACGGCGGTCGCAGCGGCAGTGCGTCGAGCCGCTGCCAGCCCTCCGACAGCCGGAACGGATTGCGGATCGCGCCATCCCCGCCGCCTCTCTGGCGGAACATGCGCAGCTCGGGAAGGAACGGCTTGCTCTCGACGCGAGCGATCTGAACGTCGGGAAGGCGGACCTCCTGCGATGGCGACACGAGGCTGGCACCCACCGCCAGGAGCCCGGCGACGCAGAGCAGGACCGCGACCAGAAATGCGATCTTTTCTCGATTGAAGACCATCTGTCCCGGCTCTCTCGTCAGTTCCTCCGGCCGCGCTGGCGACCGCGCCGACCGCTCGTCGCGCGCCGCTTCGTCGGTTCGCCGGACTTCGTCAACGTGAACCCCACGAACTCCAACTCGGCGTCCAGCAAGCTCTGTTCCTCGGTGGATTGCCTCTTGCTCGAGCGCAGCTGGCGAATGCGCACCTGCAGGAAGTCGCACGCGCCCGCGTCAGGCTTGAGGTTCTGCACCGACTCGAGCAATACTTGGAAACTCTCGTACGTCCCCGTGACGGAGACCATCACCGGACGCTGCAAACAGTACACGCCGTCGTTGTCCGCGATCTCGAGCCACTCGGGATTCTCCGGCTCCGGCGTGCCGAACTCCGCGACCTCGGCGGCAACGAGCACCTGCAATACGCGCCGAATGACGCTGAGGTACGAGTAGTAGGCCCGATACGCGTCGATCCCGGCCTCCTCGTCGATGCCGAAGTCCGCCACATCGATCTGCTCGGGCAGCGCGATGCCGACGCGATTCGCATCCTGCCGCACACGCGCCCACGCGTCGGCAAGAGCCTTCTGAAAGCGGATCTGCAGGGTGTTCAGATCGGCGTCGTCACCGACTTCCTGCGCATCGGGAAGACACAGGCGCTTGCGCAGCGCGGCCTCGTGCGCTTCGTACGCCTCGACCTTGCCCTGCTCGAGCCAGTACGAGTCGCGCAGGTCGCGGTGGAGTTGGACGACGCGCTGCTGCAGCGTCCGCGCCTTGCTGATCTTGTCGTGGGCCTCGGCGTCCCAGCCGCTGATGAAGAAGTAGAGCAGACTGAAGGCGACGACGCCCACGCCGCTCTTCATCAGGAACTCTTTGTTGTCGAGCCAGAGGTTCTTGAAGCTCATCGGACGTCGGGGATCAGAGGGAAACGGGGTTCGGATGCAATACGAACTCGAACGACTGGAAATCGCGCGAACCGGAACGCGGCACGTTTGCGACGTGCCGGACCTGCTCGCTCGCCTGTAGCGCCTCGAGCAGCTCGAGCTGCCAATCGCCGGCGCGTCCGGTGCGGTTGTCGATTCGGCCGCGGACGACGACGACGTACTCGTACGCTGTCGCCTCGTCGTCGTCGCTCGCGACCTCGCGAATCTCGAGGTCGAACGACTCGAGCTGGATCTCCGCGCGCAGCCGACGCGCCATGAAGTCGAGGACGAAAGCCTGGAACGCGGTCGGATCGGCCTCGTGCAGGAGACGTCGGATACGCTCGCGCGTCTGCGAACTCGCCGCGATCCAACCATCCCGCTCGGTTTGCTGCGCCTGTAGCTGCTGGTGCGCCGTCTGGAGCTGCTCGAGAGTTCCCGACGCCGCGCTGTTCTTCAGGAACGCGTTCACCGAGAGCGCGAGGAGAAGCACGACGAGCGCGACTCCGGCGGCCCACAGCCACCGCGTGCGCTCCTTGAACGTGCGCCGCTCGAGGTACTTTCGCGGCAGGATGTCGAGGAACACGCCGGTGTCGCCCGAACGCGCCTTCTGCAGTCCGACACCGCTGAGGCCGAGCGGCAGAGCCAGACAGGGCGCGCTCTCGGCGGAGCTGTCTCGTCCATCGATCGAGAAGAGCTCCCACGGTGTGCGTCCCAACGCGCGCGACAAGTACTCGGGCAGGCCCCGAAGCTGCATGCCCCCACCGGTCAGCCACAGGCGGGTCACGGCCGGCAACCGCACGCCGCTCTGGCTCGAGCCGAATCGCAACGACGACTCGAGCATGCCGAGCAGTTGGCCCGCTGCCGAGCGCAGCGGATTGACGGTCCGACCGTCGACGCCGCGGATGGAATCGTCGAGCCCGCCGCGCCGCGACTTGACCTTCTCGGCCTGATCCCGCGTCAAGCCGAGGTCGCCGGCGAGCGCCTCGGTGAAGTTCTCGCCGCCGAACGCCGTGCTGCGCGCGAAGACGAGACGGTTGTTCAGGATCAGCGTCACATCGAGCGTCGCGCGGCCGAGGTCCGCCACGAGGACGAGATCGTCGTCCGGCGAATCGAGGTCGGCTTTGGTACCGAAGAGGTCCCATGCGCCGAACAGCGCCAGCGGCGCCGGCACGGCCGCCACGACCGAGATGCCGCCGCGCTCGAGCGCGTCGAGCATCGCGCCGAGGGGATCCTCCTTCGCGAGGCCCAGCAGCACGGTCTGCTCGCCGTCGTCGCGGATCGTCGGCAGCACGCGGTAGTCGCTGGCGACCGGCTCGCCCATGCGCTCGGCGACCGACTCGACCTCGTACTTCATGATCAGCGCGAGCCGCGAGGCCGGCATCGGCGGCGCCTGGTTGTATCGGATGATCGATTCCGCCCCGTCGATCGAGAGCACGACCTCGAACGTGCGGAATCCCGCCTTCTGCATCTCGTCGCGCACATGCGCCGCGAGCTTGCCGAACGCGTCGGCGGCGGCATCGGAGCCCGTGCCGGGCGACGCGTCGCGCAGGTCTTCGCTGAGCTCCGCGCGCGGAATCGTCAGGCTGCGCGCGACGCTCGCCTGGCTGCCGCTGAGCCGGATCTCGACGGCCTTGATCGCGTCGTGTCCGAACTCGAGGCCGATTGCGGTCTTCTTCGACGCCATGGGTTTCAGCTTCCGATGAGGATCTTCCTCTGTGTCTCGCGCCGCGTGCGAATGCGCGAGAGCAGGTTCTCCGCGTCCCGCAGAAGCGCTTCGTCCTTCGACTCGCGCTTCAGGAACGATATCCACAGCTCGGCGAGACCGAGCTGACCGGCCGCGAAGTCCTTCTGCGCCTTCGCGAGGAGATCTCGCTGCAGCCGCGCTTCTTCGCCGCCCGCGTGCGTCTTCCACCGCGACTGGAGATCGCTCAGGATGCTCCGGAACATCGCGCCGACCGGCGTGTCGCCGTAGCGCTCGACGAGGAGGCGCGCGCGCGAGTCGAGCGACTCCCAGACGGCTCGCGACGGGCTCGTCGCGAACGCCTCGACGGCGCCGCGCAGATCCCTCGCGACGCCGTCGGCTTCGCGACGCCAAGCCGCCTTGCGCGCCTCGGCGCGCTTCGTCTCCGCGGTCTGCTCGGCGTAACTATCGATCACCTCGTCGAGGTGCGCGAGCGCCGCGGCCGGACGGCTGGCCTGGAACTCGCGATCGGCCTCCGCCAGCAGGTGCCGCGCCGTGCGCGCCTCGCGCCGCGATCCGTGCGAAATCGTCAACGAGAGCGTGCGCGTGACGGCGACCGGGCGGAGTTCGAGGATACGCGTGCCCTCGAGCACGGGATGGTCCATCGCGTGCACGGAGACGTCGGTCGAGAACTCGAGCGACGTGCGCGATGAATCCTCGCCGAACACGAACTCGACGAACGAGCCCTCGGCCGCCTCATCGAAGCTCATGGTCGCGCTATTGCGAACGCCGTGCGCGACGACGCGTTGCGAACCGTGGGTCGACGCGAGGTGAACGACCAAGGAGGACGCCGCGTCCGGCTCGGCGCCACCGGCCGCGCCGAGTTGCCAGTTGGCCGTCGTTCGCGAGCCGTCCGATACCGCCTCGGTGCGCAGCTCGATCCAATCGCGATCGGGGAAGTCCGGCACGGACGAACGCAGCGTCACGCCGCCGCTCTTCGCGGGACGCGTGTCGACCTCGGAGAGTCGGGCGCCGAACGCGAGCGGGTCGCGCTCGAGCGACAGCCCGGCCCAGAACGCGGGGATCTGCACGCGCGACGATCGACGCAGCGAGAATACGCCACGCGGATCGAGCGTGACGACGAGCGGCTCGTCTCCGCTCTCGATGGTGAACACGCGCTCGCCGCTGCCCCCGCTCGAACTCGCGTCGTCGGGCTCGGAGGCTCCGTCGGCGGGCCGGTCTGCCGGCGTCAACGCGACGCGGTCGAACTGCGCGATGCCGCCTCCGAACGTCCAGCAGGCGATGCGCGCCGTGTTGGCACCGGTCGGAGCGTCGACGAATTGGGCGACCTCGATCGACGCTCCGCTGCCGCGCGCCGCCGCCGAGAAGCTCCGATCGACGAGCCGTTCGCGGCCGGTCGACTTCTTGAGCCACTCGACGACCAACCCGGCGACGAATGCCGTGCGGCTCGCCACATGTCCCTGCAGGAAGTAGCGCCTCTGCGCGCCGAGAGTCACCAGGGTCTCCTGCGACACGATGCACAGATCTCCGACGGCCTCGCCGGTCGCCGTGCTCGTCAGCTCGAGCGCGAGCCGCCCCGGCGGCTGGGCCTGTTCCTCCGTCGTACGAATCGTGCCGCTGCCACCGGTGACGCTCCAACCGGGCACGGATCCCGGTTGTGCGTTGTCGTCGGGCACGTCCTCGAACGACCAGTTCATCGCGACGCGATTGGCGGCGTTCGGCGGATCGACGTCCGGCCGCTCCAGGATGCGGCTGGTCATGTCGATCGCGAAGTACGCGAGCAGCGCGACGATGACGACGAACGACGTGACTGCCACCGGCCGCTGCCAGCGCTCGGACGACTCGATGCTCTCGAGGTCGACGTGCAACGTCCTGGCCGCCGGCGCGGACTCGTCGCCTGCCGGGCGCTCTCGCACCGCAGCCGCCTTGTCCGCGCTGAGGTACGGCTCGGCCAGATGCAACTGCAACACGTGTGTGCCGAGTCCGATCGTCGAGTGGTGACGCAGGATCGCCTTGCGACAGCGTTTGTCGCCGACGATGACGCCGTTCTTGCTGCCGAGGTCGCGGACGAACGGTCGATCATCGCGCAGCGTGATCTCGGCGTGCTTCCCCGACACCCGCTGATCGTCGAGTGTCAGATCACACCTCGACGAACGACCGACGACGAACGGCAGCGACGAGATTTCGACGCGCTTCTCGCTCGCGCCCTCGACGATCTCGAGCCAGCCGAGCAGAGCCTTGCGCGACGCAGCCGGAGTGCTGGCGACGGTCGCGGCCTCCGACGGAGCGGGCTCGACGTCGTCGAGGAGATCCGAATCGAGCTCCTCGACCTCGTCGGAGCCCTCCTCCTCCTCCTCGTCATCGTCGTCGTCATCGTCGAGGAGCGACTCGAGCTCGAGCACGGGCTCGTCTCGCGATTCCGCCGAGCTATCGCCCACGCCATCGAGCGACTCGAGCTCGAGGACCGGATCGCTGTCTTCGTCGGCCCCGTCGGTGTCGCCAGCCTCATCGACGGCCTGACTTCCCATGCTGCCGTAGTGGAAGCGAGTCG
>CAYMRB010000043.1:0-35907 GCA_964392615.1 uncultured Planctomycetia bacterium
GGGCCCCCCCGGTCGGGGCGGCCGACCCGCCCGCCGCCGCCTACTCCGAGTCCGCCCCCGACTCCGCCCCCGACTCTACGACTCCGGCGAGCCTTCGGCCTGCGCTGCTTGCGCCAATACGTGCCACTTGGGCCGCTTCCAGCTGCTGCGGAACTCATCGACCGATGCCGGAACCGCGCGGCCCTCCTCCTCGCGGCCGTCGAGGAACTCGATCACGTCGAGCTGCTGGCGCGGCGATCCGTGGCGCGCGTCGAAATCCTCGACGAGGAGGTTCGCCGGCATCACGACGCGACCGAGGACGGTCGTCAGCGGGAAGTCGAGCCCCTGGAATCCGGCGCTCGGCTGGTAGCTCTTGTAGACGAGCTCGGTGCAGACGATCGTCGCGTCCGTGCGGAAGTCGAAGTCGAAGTCGTACGGTCGACCAGCGAACCCGAACGCACGGGCGACGGCCACGGCACGCTCCCGTTTCGAGAGCCGCGGCCGCAGAGCGACGAGCGTGTCCGCGGCAGCCGAGTGTTCGATTGTCGTGAACACCACGCCTTCGCTGATCGCCTCGATGACTCGCGGCGGATGCCCTTCCTCCCGAGGCCGCGTGCTGCGCGCCCACGCCTCCGGGTGCCGGCTCTTCAGATACTCTTCGAAACCGTCGTGTCCCTCGCTCTGGAGCCACGACGCGACCTCGGGGTCGTCGCAGAAGCGAGCGCGTTCCTCTGCCGTGCCGATGTACAGAGCCCCGTGGGGCCAGAATCCCGGCAAGCCGATATTCGACAGGTACCAATTGCGGCGAGTGAGCAGGATGTCGCCCGGCTGCAGCTTCGCCTGCAGGGCGCCGATCTGTTCCTGTGAGATCAGCGCTCTCCCCTTGTGCGCGATTTTCGTGTCGCCCATCCACTCGGACACGCCGGCCTGCACCGGGTACCACGCAGCGAATGCCGTGCGGCCGACGATCTGGAAGCTGTTCTTCACCGTCATCGCCGGTCCGGTCCACAGGCCGAACTGGCGAATACGGCGCCGATCGTCGGCGATGACCTCCCTGAGCTCGGAGAGATCGTCGGTGCTGTTGAACGTACGGAGCACCCCGAGCGCGGCGAACTCCGTCGCGCGGGCCACGTTGAGGTAGCGCAGCTTGTAGCGCTTCCAGCTGCCCTTCGGGAGGCCGATCTCGGGGACCGGTTCGTCGAGGATCTTGGCCAGCCCCGGATCGTTGTCGACGACATCGATGAACTCGAGGGCGAAGCGATAGCCCGAGAGGAACGCGCCGTACATGACGACGAAGGACAGGTCATCCTCCGGCTCGTGCTCGATCTCGTCGAACGCGTCGTGGAACCTGCCGATCGAGTCGAGCGCCAGGTGGTAGTCGAGCACGCGCGTCCAGGTCTCGACGACCGTCTGCCGGTCCGCGGGCGACAGAAGCTGCGGCGTCTCGTGTCGTTCCTTCGGGAAGATCGTCGGGCGCGATGCAGCGAACACGAGGATCGAGCGCAGGCCGTCTCGGTACCTCGCGACGGCATTCACGTCGCGCTCGCAACGCTCGCGCAGCGCGTCTTTCGGGAGGGAAAGGATCGGCGCGGGCGTCGAGGAGCAGCCGGCTCCGGTCAGGGCGATGGCAGCGATCAGGACTGTCGACGTTCGCATGGTTCGTTCCCTTCCCGGTCTCTCATCGCGTCGTCGTTCGGTTTCGGCGCGGAGACGCCCATCAGATCGAGGACGCCGCTTTCGTATCGCGGCCCGAAGTCGAACCCCCGCTTGATGCAGAGATCCATGTCGAGCGGATTGCGCCTCGCGGGCGGCCGCAGGCCCGTGCGCCGGACGTACGGCAGCCGCGCCGGTGGAAACGGGTAGTCGCTTCCGTGGAGGATTCGCGCGCGAATCGCGGCGGCCTCGCGGCTCAGCTTGCGCAGCGCCGTCCAGCGGATCAGGCTCGCCAGCACGGCCGTATCGCCCCAGAGGTTGTCGTATCGACGCATCGTGTCGATGAAGCGCGGATAGTAGTCCTCGCGATCCCAGAACGCGCAAGTGCCGCAGTGCGCGGCGACCACCGTCCCGCCGTGGTCGAGCACGCGGGCCAATCGCGAAGGGTCCGTGTACTGCTGCGACACGACGGTGCACGAGTGCTCGTAGCCGGTGTGGAACATCAGCACGACGCCCAGATCGCGTGCGAGACGGTAGAAGGGGTCGAACTCGGGTCGTTGTGGATCGACCCCCTGGATCGCGGTATGGATTTTGATCAGTCGGCAGCCGGCGTCATGGCAGCGTTCGAGCTCTTGGAGCGCGTCGCGGCGAATCGGGTTGATCGAGCAGCCCGGGAAGATCGCGGGTGACTCCTTCGCGAGGTCGAGGACGTAGTCGTTCGACACGTGGAAGTGAGTCGAAGCGTCGTCGCGCGAGCCGTCCTCGCGATATACCGCGTCCTGAGCGAGGACGACGACGGCGTCGAGCGACGACTCGTGCACCTCGCGCAGGAAACGGTGGCGTAGCTTGGCGCTGATCGTGTCGCCGGATTCGCGCAAGATGCCGGTGATGCGCAACAGGATGCGCGTCAACCAAGCTTTGCGGGTCTTCTCGGAAAGGTATCCGTCGGTCGGATTCTCACCCCAGCAGAAGATGTGCGTGTGGCAGTCGACGGCCGGGGACGAGATGCCGGTGACGGGCGCTTCTGATCGACTCACCGATTGAACCCTCGCTTGCGGTCGGCCGACGCGCAAAAGTCATCCACCGATGCGCGACGGGCGACGCCGGATCGGTTGTTGCCGTCAAGGAAGAGGATGAGATCCAGTTCGCGGTCCTCGCGTTCCTTCTCGCGGACGAACTTGCGGACGATCTCTTGGGCCGGCAGCGTCATGCGTCCCATCACCTCGACGAGATCGAAGTGGAGGATGCCCTCGTAGGCGCGGTAGACGACCTCCGTGCACACGAGCTTGTCCGATGAGAAGAAGTCGAACTCGAAGTCGTATGGCTTGCCGTCGTGAGTGAACGCGCGGACGATCGCGCGAGCGCGTTCCTCGCGGCTGACGCGAGGGCGCAGGACCGCGACGTGGTCGGCGTGCATCGAGTGCGCCAGCGAGTTGAAGATCACGCCCTCGCTGACCGCCTCGATGACGGTGTTCGCGTGTCCGTCGGGCGACTTGCGCTGAAAGCCGTCGAGGCGGCGGCGGATTTCGGGATGGTCAGCGATACCGAGCTCGCGGAGATCCTCGACGTCCCCGACGTAGAGCGCGGCGTGCGGCCAGAACCCGGGCAGGAATGCGTTCGACAGGAACCAATTGCGTCTCTCGAGGAGCACGTCTCCGGGCTGCAGATCGGACTCGATCGACTCGATCTGGTCGAACGTGATGAACGGCTCGCGCTGCGAGATCCGCGTATCGCCGATCCACTCGGCGACCAACGATTGCACGGCGTAGACCGGCGTGTACGCGTCTTGGCGCACACGCGCGAGAATCATGTCGAGCCACATGGCAGGCGTGTCGACGCGGTGCGCGCGCACATAGCGCAGGCTCTCCGTGATCTTCCCGTCGAGCCACTCGAAATCCGACTGCGGCCACAATGCCGCCTGGCGCCAGGCGTCGCGGTGCTCGTGGAAGTATGCGGCCATCTCCTCGCAGAGCTCGACGTTGCGCTCGTTCGCCGCGTTCTCGCGGATGCGATCGTACATGCCCGCCGGTATCCCCCAGCCCGGCTCGGGCTCGTTCAACTTGCGCAGGCTGAGCGGGTCGTCCCGGTACGTGTCGATCAACTCGAGACCGCTGCGGTAGGCCTGCGTCGCGGCGGCGTAGCCGACGAGGAAACAGCGGGCGCGGTCGTCCGGATCGCGCACGGCCTCGAAACCTGCGTGGATCGCGAGCATGCGGAGCAGCGCGGAGCGATACGACAGATACGTCATGAAGAGCGCGCGGATCTCGTCGTCCTCCTCGGGCGTGAAGTAGTCACGCCCGTCCGCGATGAGCCGGTCACCGGTTCGCTGTCGAAAGTCGTTCGACTTGACGCGCAGCTCGTCGAGCCCGTCGGATATCGCGCGAAGGCGGTCGAGATCGCTCGCGAGCTGCTCATGGATCTGCTCGGAGGACATCCCGCGGAGTACGGATGGCAGGCCCTCGATGGCGCTTTCGGGCGGCGCCGTGACGCGGCCGATCCACCAGCCGGCGCCGAACGTCGCGACGAGAGCGCAGACGACGAGCGCGGGCCGGGCTCGTCTGCGGAGCCGCTCCGGCACCAGCAGCACGATTCGCTTGGGGAGCCCGGCTCGCTGGCACGCGACGAGAGAGCCGACCAGAGCGGCCGTGGCTGCGGTGCCGATCACCCAGAGCTCTGCGGTACGCGGCGTCGCGAGGAGATCGCGCCGCATGGCGAGCGCCGACACGAGCAGGCCGGTGACGGCAGCGGCCCACGGCGTCGCGCGCTCGATCCAATCCCGTCGTGGTTGGGCGGCGCGAAGGAGCGCCACGTGCGCGAACGTCAGCGACGGAACGAGCGTCAGCCACCATGCGCGCCACAGGAGAGACGTCGTGCGCCATTCGGTCCAGACGAGCAGGATCGACGTGACGATGGCGGCCAGGCCCCACGGCACGGCGACGACTCGCAACCCGGGCATGCGAAGCACGGCCGACAGGAGGCCCGCACCGACCGAGACGCAGGCGGTGGTCAGCAGGAGCCGCAAGCGCAATCCCTCGAGGGAGCGCTGCGCCAGCGACGCGAGCAGCAGGACGGCGGCGATCGCGAGCAGGACGATCGCGATGCGACGAAGACCTCTGCGCGTCGAAGCTAGGCGTGATTTCGGCTCTTCCATGGCATTCGTGTCCGTCAGCCGGGAGTTTCGGCGACCACGAGGCGCTGCATCATAGCAAGGCCTGTACCATATCGACGCATTCGACGTCGCGCCTTCCGCAGGGGCCGGTGGACTGCGTTTCTCGACGGGCTCCCGGGACACGCGTACGCGAGGTGTCCCGGGTTCGACAATCCATGCCGCCTCGCCTTGACTTCGCGCGGTCGGCCTCCGAAGCTGGTCGCGGTTGAAGTCGAGCGGTTCGACGGATCGAGTCTTCGCGAGCGGAGTGGATCGTGGCAGAGCAAGATTCGGACGAGGCCGCACGAACCGTGACGTCGGCGAATCCGTACGAGACGCCCGGGGCGCCGGGCGGGCACGCGTTCGGGCCGCGCGGCGGCAGGTGCATGCTGTGGGGCGGGATCTGCGTCGGGCTCGGGGTCGTTCTGGCTCCGATTGCGGGCGGGGCGCTGTGGTTCGCCATGATGCGCGACATCGCCAACTCGCCGACTCAGCCGTCACCGGAGGAGTTGGCGAGCGGGATGTCGACGGTCTTGTCGTTCTTCCTCATCGCGGTCTTGGCCGTCGTCGCCGGATGCGTGCTGTTCGTCGTGGGCCTGGCCGCGCGCCGTCGGTCGACGGCGGATCCGCGTGAACCGCGAGCCGTCGACTGACTCGTCGATTCGACCGTCACTCCGTCTCCGGCGCCGGCTGCGCGCCGAGCTCCTCGAGATACGCGAGCAGGTCGCGGATCTCCTCCTCGGTCAGGCGTGAGAGCAAGCGCTCCGGCATCAGCGAACTCTCCTGCGGCGCGGTGAACACGATGTCCGCGCGTCGGATCGTGTGCACCTTGTCCTGATCGACGAGTGTGACGCTGTCGTCGCCCTCTTCGGTGACGAATCCCGTCAGCGGCGCACCGCCGCCCTGGACCTGGATGACCGTTGCCTTGAAGCGATCGGCGACCTGCTTTGACGGGTAGACGAGCGAGTCGATGAACTCCTCGCGGCTCAAGCGCTGCGTGACGCCGGCGAGCTCCGGACCGAAGATCGTCCGTCCCGCGTCGTCGCCAGCCTTTCCCGATCCATGACAATCTGCGCAGCGCGCCTTGTCCCAAACCGCAGTGCCGCGTTCCATACTGCCGCCTGGCGAGCCGCGCAGGAGGAGCGCCTTGACCTCCTCGTCGCTTCTCTCGCGCACGGCTGCGGCAGTCAGCGGCTCGAACGGCTTGCTCTCGCGCTTCTCGTACCAGGCTTTCCAGAAGCGCAGTCCTGCGGCGTGTTCGCCATCCTTCGGCGCATGGCGCAGGTCGACGTCGCGCTTCCAGCCAGCGCGCTTCTCTTTCGTCAACGCGACCAGCAGCCGCTCGGCAGCATGAAACGAGCCGCGTCGCCCGTCCATGCGTGCGATCGCGATGCGCGCCAGTCGATCGTCGACCGTCGCGCCTCGCTTCGTCACAGCAGCCGCACACAGGCGGAAGACGTCGTCGTCCTCGTGCAGCAAGCCGTCCTCGAGCACGGCCGCGTCGACATCCGTCGGAGCTTGGCGCGCCAGGCCGCGGAGGATCACCGCGCGCGTCGCGGCGTCGTCGAAGAGAGCGAGCTCCTCGCCGAGGAACGTCGCGACGCGCTCTGCACGGATCTCGGCGATCGACGCGAGCAGTCGCTGCCGCGCCGCGAGCTTCTCTTCGGACCGGTACAGGCGAATCAGCACATTCGCACCGTTCGCATGGCCGCTGAGCCGATCGAGGACGACGTCTCCGAGGACCGACGTGAGGTCGAGCGCGTGCAGCCGGTCGAGGAAGCCGCCGAGGTGGCGACCGGTGAACTCGGAAACCACCGTCGCCCAGAAGCTCGGGAACTGCAGTCCTTTGCCGCCGAACTCGCTGAACCAGCCGCGCTGCGTCGACAGGAGCCAGTCGATCGCGCGCGTTTGATCGGACACCGTCCACCCCGTCTCGAGGCGAGCCAGGGCCTGCGCGAGGTGGAACTGCGTCACCGGGTCCTTCTCGGCTTCAAGCGCCGCGACGAGCTTGCCGAACGCGTCGGGCGAGCGGTACTCTCCGAGCAGTCGCGCCTGCTCCCAGCGGATGTCGCGGTGCGCGTCCGGAAACGCGTCGAGAAGGTACGCCAGCACTTGCTCGCGGACGTTCGGGTCGCGCGACAACGGCTCGCGGAATCGACCCAGGATGCGGAGGAAGTCGAGGCGGTCCCCCGCAGAGGCATCGGGGCCGAGTGCGCGCATCTGTTGGCGGGTGACCGACAGCAACGTGTCGCTCGGGACGCTGCGCGAGCGCAGATCGACCGCGATCAGCGCGCGCGTCCGCGAACGGATGTCGCCCCGCTCGAGCGCATCGGCGAGCCACGCGTCCGGTTCGTGGTGAGTCAAC
The DNA here is from genome assembly GCA_964392615.1 of uncultured Planctomycetia bacterium. Taxonomy (GTDB): domain Bacteria; phylum Planctomycetota; class UBA8108; order UBA8108; family UBA8108; genus CAYMRB01. Next base: position 7,146 of record CAYMRB010000043.1, read on the forward strand.
GCGATCATCGCCGCGTACCGCACCAGGCGATCGTCGTCCGACATGCGGCGCGCGATGTCGCGGATGTACCGTGCCGGTACGTGCGAGCGCATCAGCGCCTCGAGAGCTCGCCGTCGCACGAACGGGTCGCGGTCGTCGAGCAAGCTGCCGGCGACGACCGTCGCGTCGTCACGGCCGCCCCGCAAGCCGAGGAGCCACGCGGCTTGCCCGCGCAACTCGGGAGCGCGCGACTTCGACAGGCGCGAGAGAACCGACGGCTCGAGCGTCGTGAAGTCCGGTGCCAGCGCGCGGACGGCGCGCAGTCGACGATCGAGAGGGGCGACCTCGTCGAGCGCGATGGCCGTCAGCCGACGAGCCCGTCGATCGCCCAGCCGAAGCGATAGCAAGCGCTCGCGCACGCGACTCCACTCCGCTCCGGGCTGCGGCAGGGTCAGGAGCTCGTCGACGATCGCGGTGTCCGTGTCGGGAAGCGCCTTCCATCGCGGGCCGATCGGCAGGGCTCCTCGGCCGCCCGGATCGTACAGCAGACGCCAGATTCCCTGATTGTGGTCGGACAGGAACAGGCTTCCGTCCGGTGCGACGTCGATGTCGACGAGTGCGAACGAGATCCGTCGTCCGCGGTTGTCCTTCGCGCCGGGCTTCGGTCGCGCGAGCACGTCGACCGAGGCCGTCCAGCCTGCGCCGCGGCGCTTCAGGAACAGCGCGAAGAGGCGACCGTTCGATGCGTAGCCGCCGGTCGTGGCCGATTTCGACATATAGTCGCAGACGAGGAACGCATTGCGGTATTTCGCCGGCAGCGCGTCGTGCTCGTAGAACACGCCCCAATCCGGGGAGCCGCGACCGACGTCGAGGATGCCGGGTAGGCAGTCGACCCAGTACGGCGGATACGCGCCGATGTCCTGCCAGCCATGGTCGCCGCCGGTGAGCCAATGATTGAGTCGGACCGGACGCCACCACGGAACGTCGACGTGCCACTCCATGTCGCTGTCGAGGCTGAACAGCTCGCCGAGGTAGTTCATGCCGAGGTTCGGCGGATTGCGGCCGCCCGTTCCGATGCATTCCCAGCGCTGTCCGTCAGGGCTGATGCGGAACACGCAGGCTTGGCGCTCGAAGCGAGCCGGAGAGCGCTCCTCGGTGATGTGTCGCCGATTGCGCGCGCCGCCGCCGTTGCCCGTGACGAAGTACACGTAGCCGTCATGGCCGCGAAGGATCTGGTGCGCGTCGTGGTCGCCGCCGGTGCTGAAGTTCTCGCCGATGCGGCCCCGGTGCACGAGCTCTCCGCCGGCGAGGTAACCCTCGAAGAGCTGGACGCCATCGCCGCCGACGGCGAACAGCTTGTCGCCGTACACGAGTAAGCCTTGAGGCCCGCGCCCGCCGAGACCGCGTGCTATGATCTCGCTACGGTCGTAGACGCCGTCGCCGTCATCATCCGCGAGTCGTCGCACGTTGTGCCCGTCGCCGACGAGGAGTCGACCGGCACCGTCGAACGCGATGTCGAGGCTCGCGCCGCACAGATCGGGGCGTGCGGCCTTGTAGATGCGAAACCCCGGCGGCAGCTCGAAGCGATCTTCGACGAAGTCGGGAGCAGTGCAGACGGACGAGAGGCAAGCGTAGAGGACGAAGGCGTTCACGGCGGTGTCTCAGCGAAGGTTCAGGTATCGAGACACGCATCGTAGCCCTCTTCGAGTCTTCCCGAAAGAAGGGGGGCCGATCGCTGGCGCTCGGGCGGACCCTGTCGGCGCAGATTTCACGCCACGGCGTCAAGCTCGTGCGGTTGTCCGCCGCTGGGCGCTGATCACGAGCTCGGCTGGGCGTCCAGACAGACGAGCGTGCCGTCTTCGAGGGGGACGAAGAGCTGCGTTGCCGTTGCAGCCATCCCGTCCCACGACGGCGGGGCCGGCAGAGGACACCGCTGCTTGACACCGTCCTGGGCGACCTCGAGGAGGACGGGTGTCTCCGCGGTGCCGGCCACATAGACTGCATTCCCCGCGCGCAGCATGGCTCGCGGACGGAGAGGCAGCTCGACCCGCCACAACGGCTTCGGCGCCGCACGTCTGCGGAAGTCCGGCTGGCGATTGCTCGGGGCCGCCGGGTCCGGTCGGGGAAGCGCGACCAGCTCGTACCGAATCTGGCCCCGCTTCCGGCCCTGCTGACGAACGCACCACACGGTCTTCTCGCTGAAACTCATCATCATGCCGTAGGGTACGCCGAGCTGCTTCTGCACGATCCACGGATACGCTACGGGCGTTCTCGTGAAGTTGCCGGTTCCCAGGATCCAGTACGAGCGGTTGTGCTGCGTGTCATCCAGGATCGAGGACGTCGACATCAGGTGGGGCCCCACGCCAGCGCGTGGGCTCAGACCGTCGTCGAAGGCCATGTGTCGCAGATAGACATTCCCGCCGCGTGCGGTCATCACGTCAGCCCGCAGCCCCGACATGGAGAACGAGTCGCTCTTGTCCGGTGCCAGGAAGGTCAAGTAGTCGAGCCAGTTCTGCTGGATCTTGGCAGCGTGCACAGCGGCGTCGTCCGGCGGATCCATGGCGCCGACGTGCGTGCTCGCGACGGTCCGCCGGTGCAGTACCTTGCCCGTGACCGCGTCCAGCCCGTAGATGTCGATCCCTCCGTCCAGGTAAGAGGAGCGACCCGCACAGACGTACGCGACGCGGTCCTTGACCAGCACGGAGCCGTGTACCGGCCATACGGACTCGACGCTCCCGAATGCCACCGTGTGCATGCGCCCCCGCGCCGCGAGGAAACGCCACGCCAGGGTGCCGTCCGACGCGCGCAGGCAGTAGACGTATCCGTCACGCGCCCCCTGCAGCAGGCAACCGGCATGGCTCACGAATGTCGGCGGTGAGTCGATCCTGCCGCCGGCCTCGAATTGCCACACCGGCTTGCCAGTCGCCGACGACAACGCATGCAGCGTCCGCCCGCAAACGGCGAACGCCTTGCCGTCGGCCACGGTTACCGCGCCGAGCCGTCCTCCCAGGTTCGCGGTCCAGCCCGTTGTCAGGTCGTCCGGCAGCGCATGTGGACTGCTCCCCCCGCGCTCGCTATTGCCGCGATACGTAGGCCAGGAGGTGGGACGATCGCCGCTGGGCACTTCGGGACCGAGCTCGCCGTACGCGGGCCCTTTCTCGAGTCGGTCCGCGTCGGCTACGGTCGGCACCTCCTTCTGGGCACCCGCTGCTGCTACCGCCCAGAAGCCGAACAGCTGCGCCTCGGCGTAGCAACCGCAGGAATGCGGCGGGTTGTAGATCAGCCCGTTGGCCGGCGTCACGCCGATCGTGCAGGTCGAGCGCAGCCAATTGTTCCGGGAGTGGTTCTCGCCTCGGAGGTCGAACAGCTCGATGCCTCGTTTCGCCGTCATGATGTAACGGGTGGTGGCTTTCCCCGGGTAGCACCGATAGTGGTGCCCGTCGGTCCACAGCCGGTTGAGCACGTCGCGCGAACGCTGCACCTTGCCGGAAAGCAGGTCGCGCGGTCGCGAGAAGTCCGGTCCGAGCCACACCGTGTTCTCGACCACGTAGATCTCACCGGGTTTGCGGTCATCGAGGCTCGGCAGGTACGTCGTCGTCCACAGAACGCGACCGTCGTCCGCCGAGAGCGCCGACAGCTTCCCACCGTACTCGTGTACCCGCGCGTGTGAGCCCTTGTAGGCGTTGTTATCTTTGGACAGCACGTTCGGATCCTTGCCGCCGTGCGATGCGAGCACGACGCCGTCCGCCACCAGCAGCTTCTCGTGCGTAGCCACCCTCCGCTTGGCCATGGGCTTCTGGTGCGACGCCGCCGCCCACTCCCAAGCCAGTGCGCCGTCGGCAGCGTCCAGGCAACAGACGCGCTTGCTCGTCCGTACGAACACGCGTCCGTTGGACGCAGCGAGTGTCAGACGAACGATGGACTCGTCCTCTCCTGACCGCCACTTCCAGAGCTGTCTCCCCGTGTCCGCGGCTGCCGACACGATCGCTCCATCGACCACGAGAAACAGCGTCTCCCCATTCTTGACGACCTCCGTGAAGCCCTCCGTTCCAGCGCAGATTCTGAGCGTCCGGCCTGTACCACCGTCGATGACGCTCAGCGGCAGGCTTGGACCGAGAGGCGCGTACACGTTCTTTTCATCGACGACCGTGGTGCGCCACACCTGGTCGAGAGTGCCACGCGCCACCTTCACGGGCTTCTTCCACAGGAGAATGCCGTTGAACGCGTCGCGAGCGTGAAGGAACCACGCTGAGGGTCGCGACCTGTCCGAGGACGGCGTTTCGTCGATCACGTAGTACAGCCGCCCCCCGGCGGTCAGCACTGGCCTGACCGACGGATTGCCGCCCTTGTCGGCGTCGTGGTGTCGGGTCCATTTCGGGCCGGCTATCCACCGCACGTGCCGTGGGGGCCCTGCCACGGAGTCTTCGGCCACGGCGTTGTTGTCGGCGTCGTGCAGGAAGTGCGTCCAATCGTCGATCGCCTCGGGGCGAGGTTTGGAGAAGCGTTCGATCACCGAACCGGTCGTGTCCTTCAACAGAACGGCGACTCCGTCCGGCGCCAGCACGCGTAGCATCTCCCCGCGCAGAGCAGCGGATGGTCTTCCGACGCTCACGACAGCGTTCACGAGGTTGTCCACGTACGGCAGGTGCTCGTCGTCCAACCGATCCGGGACGTGCACGAGTCGCGGCGCCTGGTCTCGCAACGACGTGACGATCTCCGCAGCTTCGCAGCCGAGACAGACCACGAGCCCGGCAGGCAACTCCGCCGCCGAGAATTCCTCCGCCGCCTGCCCGCGTTGAGCGAGCAGCATGAACAGCCCGATACCGAACGCCATCAACCGATTCTTCATGATACGGATACCTCTGCGACGACGATTGGCAACGCTCGCTACTCGGTCTACTGGAACCGCATTCGTCCTCGGCGTGTTGCGGCTACGTCACAACGCGTCTTCGAGTTCTGCACACGGCTCGAAGCTGCCGCAGTCGAGCTCGTCCTCGGTGGGATCGCTGCCGCATTCGAGCGGGCCGGGCGCGGGTGGAGCCTCGCCGCCGAGGAACAGCCAATTGAGAAGAGCGACGGCGTCGGAGACGTCGGCGTCGCCGTCGTCGTTGATATCCGCAGCGTCAACGCACGGTGGAACACCGCCACCGAGGAAGAGCCAGTTGAGGGTGGTGACGCTGTCGGCGATGTCGATCACCCCGCTGGCGTTCGCATCGCCGCGGACGAAGCCCGTGCCCTCGGCGGCGACCCACGTGCGGAAGGCGAGATCCCAATCGCGTTCGAACCACGGTGGCCAGCCCGTGGTCCCCGCGTAGGAAGTGCCGCCCGGATACCCGTCGGCGCCGCACAGCTCGTACTGCGGGTCGCTCTCGGGAAGCGGGGGCTCGACGATGGCGATGACGATCGCGAGGCGGTCGCCGGCGGCGACGCGGATTCCCGCCGCGCGGACGTTGACCGCGGTCGGTTCGGGAAAGGACGAGAACGCCGCGGACTCCAGCTCGACCGAGAACAGCGTCACGGCCGGGTTCCAACTCGGCAGACCGGCATCGTCGAGCGCACGAATCTCGATGCGCAGCGGCCCGGCCGGCAGCCCGGCTCGCGGCAGGGTGCGGACGCGGACCTCGAGGCGATCGAGAATGCCCTGCCGGCCGGCGGTGAAGGTCTGCGCCACCGAGTAGCCGCCGCCGATCAGACCGGCGCCGATCTCGGAACACTCGCCTGGAAGTGGCGGAAGCCACTCGCTGTCCACTTCGGCCGGCTGCGCGCGACTCGCGACGGCGCTGACGACCAGCGTCACTCCGAGCGCCACGGCTTCGAACGCACGCTTCCCACTCATGGCCAACTCCTGTCAATCCAGGCCGCGGAACGGAAACAGCTTCGTTGGCGTGCGGGCGGTCTTCATGATCCGCCGCATCTCATCGACGACCTTCGGGTGCTCCGCCGCGACGTCGCGGGCTTCGCCGATGTCCGCGTCGAGGTCGTAGAGGCGAATGCGCATCGGCTGCTTGTTCTGGCGGCGCAGCATGTCCTGACGAATCGCCTTCCACCGTCCCTTGCGAACCGCCTGCTGGCCGCCGTATGCGGAGAACTCCCAGTACAGGTACTCGTGTCGTCGCTGCTTCGCCGTGTCGCCGAGCAGCGTCGGCGCGAAGCTGATACCGTCGATGCCGTCGGGTGCCTTCGCGCCAGCGAGATCGCAGACCGTCGGCAGGATATCCCAGAACGCGCTGATGTGATCGGTGACCGCGCCGGGTCGGATCTTGCCGGGCCACCGCGCGACGAGCGGCACGCGAATGCCGCCCTCGAGCAGCTGCCCTTTGCGGCCGCGCAGCGGGCCGGAGCTCGCGAAGAAGTCCGAGTCGGATCCGCCGAGGCGATCGAATGTCGGACCGTTGTCGGAGCTGAACATCACGAGCGTCTTCTCGTCGAGACCGAGCTTCTTCAGGAGCTCGAGGACCTTGCCGATGTCGCGGTCGATGTGGCTGACCATCGCCGCGTAGCCGGCGCGTGGGTGCGGATGCTGCAAATAGCCGCGGTGCTTGTATTCGGCCTCCGGGATCTTGCCCTTGTACTGCGCGAGCGATGCCTCGGGCACCTGGATCGACAGGTGCGGAATCGCGAACGGCAGATAGAGGAAGAAGGGGCGATCCTTGTTCTCACGGACGAACTCGAGCGCGACGCTCGTGAATCGGTCTTGCGAGTAGGTTGCGCCGTGCAGCGTGCGGTCGTTGCCCGGAAGCGGCTCCTTCTTGTCGTTGCGCCACAGGAAGCGCGGATAGTGATTGTGCGCGTGGCGCTGGCAGTTGAAGCCGTAGAAGAGGTCGAAGCCCTGCTTGTTCGGATCGCCGGTCGTCCCGAAGTGGCCGAGGCCCCATTTGCCGATCGCCGCGGTCGCGTAGCCGCGTGTCTTCAGGAGTTCGGCGAGGGTGACCTCCTCGTCGGGAATCGGGTTCTGTCCGGGGAACTCCCAGCCGAACTTCGAGCGCAGATGTTGCAGGTGCTTCGGATCGCCGTTGTTGCGGATGTACGAGTGTCCGGTGTGCTTTCCCGTCATCAGCACGCAGCGCGACGGTGCGCACACTGCCTGGCCGCTGTAGTGCTCCGTGAAGCGGATACCCTCGCGAGCGATGCGGTCGATATGCGGCGTCCGGATCCACTTCTGGCCGTAGCAGCCGAGCTCTCCCCAGCCGAGGTCGTCGGCGAGGATGTAGACGACGTTCGGGCGTTCCGCGCCGTCGAGGCCCGCGATCGGTGTTAATAGAGAGAGAGCCGTCGTCAATGCACACAGAGCCTGCAGGTGTCGATTCATGCCGTTTCCTTCTCGGCGTGCCGCTTCGTGAACGGCGTGGTGGTGATCGAATCCGATTCGGTGAGGTGATACGCTCACGCTTGATGATGACTCGACTGGAAGCCGGAAGTCCACTGTGGTTCCCGGCGTGTCGCGAGGTGATCGTGCTGTTCGGATGTTGCTGCTTGCTGGCGCGGCGGCTGGTCGAGCGCGGCGTGCGCTTCGTGCCGGTCAGGGATCTCTACGTGACGATCCTGCGCCTTCTCGGGCTCGATGACAGCAAGTTGACGTACTGCCAGGGCGGGCGGTTCAAGCAGTTGTCGCAGACCGGCGGCTCCGTCATCCGCAAGCTGCTGTAGGGGGCCTTGCTTTCTCCACAGCACTGTTCGAGAATCTACGACCGCGGTTCGACCGGAGCGTACATCGCCCCGCCGAATGGCGAAGATCCTGGCGAGAACAGATCCAAGGTGGAGGACGCGTCCATGAGCGACAAGAAGGTCAACGTAGCCATCATCGGACTGGGATTCGGCGCGGAGTTCATTCCGATTTACGAGCGCCACCCGAACGCCGAGATGTACGCGATCTGCCAGCGCACCGAGTCGAAGATGAACGAGATCGGTGACGCGTTCGGCATCGAGAAGCGCTACACGAAGTACGAGGACGTCCTCGCCGATCCGAACGTCGACTTCGTCCACATCAACACGCCGATTCCCGATCACGCTCCGCAGTCGATCGCCGCGCTGAAGGCCGGCAAGCACGTCATGTCGACCGTGCCGATGGCGACGACGATCGAGGAGTGCGAGCAGATCGTCCAGCTCGTGAAGGAGACCGGCCTGAAGTACATGATGGCCGAGACGGTCGTGTACGCGCGCGAGTTTCTCTACTGTCGCGAGCTCTTCGAGAAGGGCGAGCTTGGAAAGGTGCAGTACCTGCAGGCGAGCCACCAGCAGGACATGGACGGCTGGCCGGACTACTGGCCGGGGCTGCCGCCGATGCACTACGCGACGCACTGCGTCGGGCCGTGTCTCGCGCTGACGCGCGACGAGGCGGAGTACGTGTCGTGCTTCGGCTCCGGAACGATCCGCGAGGAGCTGATTCCGAAGTACAACTCGCCGTTCGCCGTCGAGACGTGCCATATCAAGTTCGCGAAGAGCGACATCACCGCGCGCATCCACCGCTCACTGTTCGACGTTGCGCGTCAGTACCGCGAGAGTTTCGACGTCTACGGGACGAAGAAGGCGTTCGAGTGGTCGTTGATCGAGGGCGAGGACCACGTCGTCCATACCGCGAAGAAGCCGGAGCCGGAGATCCCCGAGCGCGTCAAGGTGCCTGACTACGGGCACCTGCTGCCGAAGGAAATCCAGCCGTTCACGACGGGCGGCGTGTACGATGCCGATGATCACCAGCACCTCTCGTTCACGCAGGGCGCCGGGCACGGCGGATCGCACCCGCACCTCGCGAACGAGTTCGTGATGGCGCTCATCGAAGATCGTGATCCGTACCCGAACGCCGTGCAGTCCGCCAATTGGACGTGCGTCGGGCTGTGTGCGCACGAATCGGCGCTGAAGGGCGGCGAGATCGTGCGACTGCCCGACTTCACGCGCGAAGGCTGAGACAGGTCGAGGCCTCGTCTCGGCTGGACCGCTGGACTGGTGGGCCGAGCTAGAGAGAGGTCGCCGATGCCGTCGCAGAAGCCCAGGACGTCCCTGACGTCGCGTTGTTTCCTGCCCTTCGTGCTCCTTGCGTCGTTGTCGGCAAACGCCGGAGAGGACGCTGCGCGGAATCCGCCGTGCAGCGTCCTCGCCGATAAGCGGCTGAAGGCGCCGCTCACCGCGATCGCCGCCGCCTACGAGCGGCACTCCGGCACGCGCATCGCGTTGCGCTTGCTGCCGGTGGCAGAGATCGACGCGCTGATCGAGAAGAAGCGCACTGGCGCGGACGTCGTCCTCTGCATGGCCAACGAGCCGCGCGGCAAGACGTCGCTAAGCGCGCTTCCTGGCGTCGCGGAGGTCGCGTGGAAGTATCCGACGTGGGAGACGGTCTGTGCGGTCGCGATCGGCAAGCACGCGCGGGCAGCCGACTTCGTCCGTTACACCGGCGGGCCGACGGGGCATCGGCTGTGGTCCGAGTCGAAGGCGGGATTCACGATCATCGCGCACCAGTCATCCCGGGCGTACGAGTGGGTCGTCGAGAACCGTACGAAGCACACGTACCCGATGACGGCCATGCGCATGATGGGCGAACTCGGCGGCATCCGTGACGGGCTGTGCATCGACATCGGCTGCGGGCCGGGGCACCTCGAGCTCGAGCTCGTCAAGCGGTCGAAGTTCAAGATCATCGGTCTCGATATCGACGCGGGGGCGAAGCCGCTCTTCGAGGAACGCATGCGCAAGGCAGGTCTCGCGGACCGCGTGTCGTTCGTTCTCGGCGACGCGCAAGAGTTGCCGTTCGAGGATGATTCGGCCGACGCGGTCATCAGCCGCGGCACGCTGATCTTCATACCGGACATCGCGAAGTGCCTGCGCGAGGTCCACCGCGTGTTGAAGCCGACGGGAGTCGCATTTCTCGGTGGGCGCTATCTGTACGCGCCGGGCCCGGATCGGATCACGACGGAAAAGCTGCGGAAGATCGTGCGCGAGTCCGGCGTGCCCGGTGCGAAGGTCATCGACTCGAACGGTCAGTGGGTGAAGATCGTCGGGCCCAAAGCTCCGAAGGCGGCGCACGGGTCCGGGGTCGGCCCGCACATGCTCGCCGGCAAGATCATCGTCACTCACGGCATCACGAAGGGCGACGCTCTGCTGATCTGCGGCTCGGACGGCGGATTGCAGAAGGCGCTTCAGCGCGGGTTCGTCGGCCTGACCGAGCTCGAGCTGACCGCGCTCTACAAGGACGCCAAGACCGCGACCGAGGCCGCGCGGAGGATCGAAGGCGCGGAGCACGCCGATCGCCTCCGCTGTGTCGTTGGCGACGTGAAGACCTTGCCGTTTCCGGATGCCTCGTTCGATCTGGTCGCGGGCGTCGGGCCGATCCTGCACTTCGCGAAGGACAAGGCCGGCGCGATGCGCGAGCTCTACCGCGTGCTGCGGCCCGGCGGCGTCGCGTTCGTCGGCGGACGCTTCCTCGGCATGCCGGACCGGATCAAGGTGCCGAGCGCGAAGTTCCGCGAGATCGCCGAGTCGACCGGCATCCCGACGATTCGTGTGCTGGACGACGGCGGGCAGTGGGTGGAGATCCGCAAGCCGACGAGCGTGGCGGGCGACGAGTAGCGAGCAGGACGATGGGGACGGTTGGCGGCAGACAGTCGAGGCGATCGCGAGGCCGGTTGACCACGATTCGCTGCATCGTGATCGGCGTCGTCGCGATCGGCATCGCTCTCGTCATTCTGTGGAAGCCGCTCTACGAGCGCTGGGACGAGTGGCGCCACGACGGCATCACGCATTCGGGCAGGTGGGTTCCCCCCGGGGCGACGTGCGATCCGGATCACGTTCGGCGGCAGTTCCGCATGGAGAAGACGCGGTTCCTGCTGGGCGAGCCGATCCTGGTCGAGTTCAAGATCGGGGTGGACGGGCCCGGTGGGTGGGAGAACTGGCGTTGGGGCTTCGTCGACGGCCGCGACGTGGACTTCGCCTTCCTGCTGCGTCATGACGATGGGACGTGGGTCCCCGACCGATACAAGCCACGGCTTTTCTCAGGGGGCGGGGCCTTCCGGCCGTATGACGTGTCCCGTGAGAGCTCAGACGTGTACTGGCTGGTCCTTCAGCAGTACTGCGCGATCACTCGGCCGTGTTGATGGGAGCATTTGATTGTCTGCTCCAGACCGACTTCCTCGCGTGGTTCGAGGAGACGCTGCCCTACCATCTCGACGAGCTCTCGCCGGATCAGAGACGTCGGAGGAGGTTCTACGTCTCCGACCGGTACGAGCGCTGGGAATGCGAGGTTCTCGAGCCCGCCGAACGCCAACGCCGAATCCCGACGCTGATCACGGACCTCGCATCACCCGACGCTACCACCCGCTCGCTGGCCTACTTCCACCTCCGCCTCTGGACCGGCCAATCCTTCGGCCATGCGTGGAAAGGCCACCAATCGATGCGTCCGACCCAGAAAGAGGGCCGCGAGATGCAACCAGACTGGACCAACTGGTGGGCGACGAGTGACGCATCCTCGCGGTGAAGAGAGGAACCGCTAATGAACGCTAATGAACGCTGATCGGAGAAGAGGCCGCTTCCTTCCGATTAGCGTTCATTAGCGTTCATTAGCGGTTTTGCTCGTCCAGATCGAGTCTACCCTACCGATCCAGCAATCCCTCCAACCGTCGCCGCAGCTCCCGGTTCTGCTGCGCGAGATCCTCGAGGTACTGAGCCCGCTGTGGCGTCCCCTGCTGCGCGGTCTCGGCGCGCACGCGGTAGTAGTTGTTCTCCTGGATCGCGTCGACGACTGCCGCGACATCGTCGACCGCCGCCGCTCGCGCCTTGACCAGCGCGTCGGCCTTGCGCATCAGCGCGACGACCTCGGTGACGTCCTCGTCCGACTCGATCTCGCCCTTCTCGAGAAGATCCTGCGTGCGATCGGCGACTGCCATGAGATCGCCGCCACGCGCCCAGAAGCTGTCGCGTAGGATCTCGGCGAACTCGGCGACGCACGCGACTAGCCGGAAGCGCGCCGTCGCGTCGGCGAACGCGCCCTTCTGCGCATTGACGAGCACGGCGTGCTGCAGCTCGACCGCCTCGCCGCCGCCGCCCTCCGGTCGCACGTCGGGATCGAGATAGCGCACGCGCACCGTCGCGAGACGATCTTCCGCGCCGGTGGCTGCGGCGTCCTTCGACAGCTTGATCTCGTAGAGTGCGGTCACCTCGTGTCCGGCGCCGACCTCGCCCGCGTCGACCTTGTCGTTGCGGAAGTCGCGATCGGCGATAGCGCGGTTCTAATAGCCGCGCTGGCGGTAACGCAGCACCATATTAGGATGGAACTAGACCGGGATATTCACGTCGCGCGCGACGGTCTGCAGCGTGCCAGTCAGGTTCTTGACAAACGCGCGGTGCGCGGCCTCGATACGATCGACGTAGATGCACTGCCCGTCGCCGCGATTCGCGAGCTGCTCGAGCAGGTGGTCGTTGTGGTTGCCCATGCCGACGCCGACCGTCGTCAGGAAGATTCCCTTGCGGCGGTGTGCGTCGACGTTCGCGAGGATCGTCCTCTGGTCGGTGATGCCCGTGTTCGCGACGCCGTCGGACAGCAGAATGACGCGATTCGCGCCGCCCGCGAGAAGCGTGCGCGCCGCCATCTCGTAGCCCGCTCGCATGCCTGACTCGAGGTTCGTGCTCGAGCGCGGGTGCAGGCTGTTGATCGCGCTGAGGATGCGCTCGCTCTCCGACGCGGCCGCGGGCTCGAGGATGATGCGCGTCTGGCGATCGAACGTGACGATGCCGATCGTGTCGCCCTCGTCGAGCTCCTTGGCGAGGAGCCGCAGCGCGTCCTTGACGAGCTCGAGGCGGCCTCCCTGACGCATCGATCCGGACGTGTCGACGACGAACACGAGTGCGCACGCCTTGCGCTGCTCGCGCGACAGCTCGAGCGCCTTGACGCCCACGCGGAGCAGCCGGTACTCGGGCTCGTGCGCGAACGGCGTCGGCGCGACCTCGGTGTGGATCGCGAATGCGCCCTCGTCCTTCGCGGGGGGCGCGTACTCGCCCTCGAAGTAATTGACGAACTCCTCGGTGCGGATCGCCTCGACCGGCGGCAGCACGCCGCGATTGACGAGGTAGTTCCGCATCAACGTGTAGCTCGCGGTGTCGACGTCGACACCGAACGTCGATAGCTTGTCCTGCGACGTCTCGACGAACGGGTTGTCGCCCCAGTAGCGGAAGAACATCGCTCCCGGCGTCTCGCCCGGGCGGCGGTCGAGCTTCGTCAGGACGTTGTCGATGGCGATGCGTACCCGCTCGGCGCGCGACTGCGCGACTGCCGCGCCGTCGTCGGCCTCGCTCTTGTCGCCCTCGTCGAAGTCGTCCTCGCCATCCGCGCGGTCGGTCTTCTTCTCCGTGACGCTCGACTCCTTCGCCTCGTCCGGCTCGCTCGCCGCGCCGGTATCCGCTCCAGCATCGTGGAGTTCTCCGGCCCTGCCACTGACCTTGCCCGTCGGGGCTCCGGACTTCTCGTCCCGTCCGAGTGTGAGGGAGCCACCGCCTGCTGGGCCGCTGCGAGCCTCGTCGGGCGCCGCGCCGACCGACTCCCGATCGAGAGTGCGCGCGCGGGTCGTGCCGCGTTTGGCCTTCATCGCGGGGGCCTCGGCGGGCGGCGGCGGCAGGGAGGCGGTGCGGTCTGCGCTGCGTCCCCGTTCCTCGCCGCGGGCGGTGGTCGCGCCCAGCGTGGCCAGCTCGGCTTTCCGCGGCGCCGGCGTCTTTGGCGCGACGCTGTGCGGTCTCGCATCCGCGACCGGGACGGCCGCGGTCGGATCGGGAGGTGCGGAGGGGCGCCGGGTTCGCGTGCGTGCGGCGGTCGCGGCAGACCCCGTGGGAGCCGGGCCGGCAACTCCCGCGTCCGGTGTCGCGTCGGCCGGCATCGCGGCGCGCTCGGATTCCACGCGCGCGTCGGAATCGGAGGCCTTCTCGGCGAAATCGGCCGTCGTCGCCGCTGTGGACTCGTTGATGACCGCGTCGGTGCCGGCGTCGCCGGCGGGGCGCGATCCGGAACTGCACGCGGCGAGCAGTGCGCTCGACGCAATGACGATCGTGAGCGTTCGGAACATGACGGGAGGCTCCAGTTTGGATCTCTAGGATCGGGCGAGAGCTGACACTCCTACCGGCGATCAGACCGGATCCTGTGCCCCCGGTTCCAGCGTTTTCCGGCCTCAGCGCGCCGGATTCGTCTCCGTCTGGAGCCTCCGGATCCGCTCGAGATCGAGAGCGCCGCTGGGGCCGAATCGGCTGCCGTAGATCGCGAGGCCGTGCAGCGTGCCGCGGAATTGCCGGTCCGTGCCGTGACGGTGGATGGTCTCGTTGTAGTTGCCGATCGTCAGCGTTCCCGATCCGGCCCCGGTCGGCCCGGCGGCGTGTGTCGTGCGTCGATCCAGCGTCGCCGGCGAGTCGGGAGAGCCGAAGTGCCAGCCGACGTTGTCCCTCGCTGCCATCGCGTCGTAGGTGACCGCGAAGAACACCCACTCGCCGACGCGAATCTTGCCCTTCGAGCTGTCGTTCTCGACCCTGTCGGGCCAACTGTTCACCGCGAGGCGCAGACGCCCGTCGCGGTGGTGGACGAGATCGAAGCCGGCGCGGTTGTAGTTCAAGTTGAACGCGATGCGGTTGCCGCCCTTGCCGATATCGAGGCTCTCGGCCTTCGCCCAGCCGGCGATGGTGAACGACCGCAGCCCTTCGAGCAGCGTCAGCGGTCGCTCGTCGAGGCCGACCGCGGCCCACTTCCACGGCGGGCCGGCCGCGAAACGCAGCGAACCCTGCTCGGTGCGTTCGACTGCGCCGTGGAACGTCAGCTGACTCTCGCCCGTCTCGACGCCGGCGCGCACGAGCGGCTTGTCCGCGCCCGCATCGATCGTCACCAGCACGTTCGCGATGGACGTTCTTCCTTCACGGTCCGTCACGGTCAGCGTCGCCGTGAACACGCCGTACTCCGTGTACGTGTGCGTCGGATTCCTCTCGATCGAACCGTGCCCATCGCCGAAGTCCCAGCGAACTCTCGATCCGTCCGGGCCGCCTTCGAAGCGCACGGTCAGCGGCGCCTTGCCGGAGGTCGGCTCTCCCGACGCGAACGCGAGAGGCGGCAGAGGTCCTGCACCGTCGTGAACCGTCAACCGCAGCACGTAGCGTGGCACTGGTGGTGTGAAGGTGAACCTCCCCGGCGCCGTCGCGCCGATCTGGTCGATCCTCATACTCCACGTGTCGATGCCCTCGACGCGGTACGGCCGCGATCCCGGCAGGTCGAGCGTCACCGGCCGCTGCTCGGCGACGTAGACCATGTAGCACGCGCTCGGCTTCGCGAGGGTCAGGTTGCCGGGGCTCAGCGTCTCGTCCGGCTCCATCTCCTCGTACGGCGATGCCTCCATGACGCGGCGGCAAAGAGCGATGCGCGGCGGGCTCTGGCCGTGCAGGACTCCGCCCTTCGACCACCAGAGGATTTCCTGCGGGTGTAGATACGTCTCGCCGTGTCCGACGTAGCAGCCGGCGACCGCGCCGAGCCAGAACCGGTGCACCATCTCGCGCGCGCTGATGTTGCCCCAGCCCTGCGGGATGTTGCCCTCGTACTTGCACTCGTCATAGACGATCGGTTTGCGGTACTTGTCGCGCAGCTCGGACGCGACGGCGAGGTTCGAGCTCTGGATGCTCGCGTGCGTGACCCACGGCTTTGCGTGGTCGTACCACGTGCGGCAATTGTGGTTGCCGCGAGGATGCCCGTACGGATCGGCGTCGCGGATGATCCGGAAGAAGCGATCCCAATCGCTCATCTGCTTCGACGGAATCTTCAGCATGAGGTCGAATTCGTTGGCGAGCGACCACCAGACGTTGCGAAACGCGGCGAGGCGAGCGACCAGGTAGTGGAGGTAGCGGTCGTCCTCCGCCCGGCTCATCGATTTGAAGCCCCAGCGATCGTACGGATGGAAGACGATCAGATCGGCTTCGATGCCGAGCTCCATCAGATCGGCCACGCGCTTCTCGAAATGGCGGAAGAACGCCGGGTTGTACCGCGTAAAGTCCCACTTCTTCAGCGGTTCACCCTCGAACGGGTAGTGCTGCGGCTCGTTCCGGTTGTAGGCGTAGCTCTTCGGGAAGACGCACATGCGCAGCTTGTTGAACGGCGCCTTGCGTAGCGTCGCTAGCGTCTGCTCCTCGAGTGCACCGCCCTGATGCGCCCACGCGTAGCACGTCGTGCCGACCTGATAGTACGGCGTGCCGTCGGCGTACGCGAAGTGATACGTGTTGCGTACGCGGATCGGACCGTGGTTACCGAAGGACGGCTGGACGCACGTGAACGATCCGGTCTTGTTATTCAGCTCGGCGCGGTTGCTCTTCGTGCGGTAGGTCCAGGTGCCGAGCTCGGTCGGCATGCAGCGCACGCGGTAGACGCCGTCGCCGTCGTAGAATCCCTCCGGCTCGAGCACGGTGTCACCGTTTCGGAACTGGGCGGAGAGCTGGACGTCGACAAACGGATTGCCCGACGATGGCCCGCGCAGCTCGAGTTCGAAGACTCCCCAGCGTTCGACGCGTTCGTCGGCCGAGAGCGTTGCGGCGGAGACGAGGAGCGAAGCGAGCGCGAGCGCGCACGGCAGAGAGGAGGCGGCGGTCCGTAGCATGATGGGCTGTTCTCCCGAGATCGTTTCTCAGGCAGCCAGAGTATCATTCCTTGCGGAGCTGCGAAGAGAAGAGATTCACCACAGAGCCACGGAGAGCACAGAGAAGAGAATGGCAGAGAAGAGCAGAATGCTCGAAGTTTGAAGAAGCCCTGCTTTCTCTCCGCCTGTCTTCTCAGTGACCTCCGTGGCTCTGTGGTGAATCCCTCTTCTCTTGCTTTTCGAGAACGACTCTCGACAGCCGATATCAGGGGATCAGCAGATCCTCCAGCCGCCGGCGTAGGTCCTCGTTCTGGTGGCGTAGGTCCTCGAGGTAGCGCCGCGTGTCGTCGCGACGTGCCGTACGCACCACCTCGATGCGAGCGCGCAGCCAGCGGTTCTCCTTCAGCGCGTCGACGACCTGGGCGACCTCGTCGCGCGCGGCTTCGCGCTGTCGGACCAGTGCGTCCGCGCGGCGCGTCAGCGCGACGAACTCGGTGACGTCCTCGTCGCCGGTGATGTCGCCGTCGGTGACGAGCTTCTCGGCCATGTCCGCGACGCGCGCGAGTTGCGAGCCGCGCGCCCAGTAGCTGTCGCGGATCACCTCCGAGAGCTCGGCGACACACGCGACGAGACGGAAGCGCGCCGTCGCGTCGGCGAAGCTGCCACGGACGTCGCTCGCCTTTGCCGTCTTCTTGAGCTCGACCGCCTCGCCGCCGCCCTCGGCCGGGCGCGGTTCGACCTCCAGGTAGCGCACGCGTACCGTGGCGAGGTCATCGGCCGCCCCGTCGGCGAGCTTGACCTCGTACAGCGCGGTCACCGAGTGGCCGGCGCCGACCTCGCCCGCGTCGATCTTGTCGTTGCGGAAGTCGCGATCGGCGATGGCGCGGTTCTCGTAGCCGAGCTGGCGGTAGCGCAGCACCACCTTCGGGTCGAACTCGACCTGGATCTTGACGTCGCGCGCCACCGTCTCGAGCGTCGAGGTCAGGTTCTCGACGAACACCTTGCGCGCCTCGTCGAGGCGATCGACGTACACGCACTGGCCATCGCCGCGGTCGGCGAGCTGCTCGAGCAGGTGGTCGTTGTGGTTCGACATGCCGACGCCGACCGTCGTCAGGAAGATGCCCTTCTGACGGTGCGTCCGGACGTGCTCGAGGATGCGCACTTGGTCCGTGGTGCCTGTGTTCGCGACGCCGTCCGACAGCAGGATGACGCGGTTGTTGCCCGGTGCGATCATCGCGTTCGCCGCCATCTCGTAGCCGCGCGTCATTCCGGAGTCGAGGTTGGTCGAGCCGCCGGGGCCGAGCGTCGAGATCGCGTCGAGGATTCTCTCCTTCTCGCCGACCGAGGCCGGCTCGAGCACGGTGCGCGACGTGGACTCGAACGCGACGATGCCGATCGTGTCGCCCTCGTCGAGCTGGTCGACGAGGAGGCGCAGCCCTTCCTTGACCAGCTCGAGGCGGTTGCCCTGACGCATCGATCCGGACGTGTCGATGACGAACACGAGCGCGCAGGCCTTGCGCTCCTTGCGCTCGACCTCGCGCGCCTTGATGCCGACGCGCAGCAGCTTGTACGCGGGCTCGTGCGCGAACGGACTCGGCGCGATCTCGGTGTGGATCGCGAACGCGCCGGCGCCGTCGGCGGGCGGGGCGTAGTCGTTCTTGAAGTAGTTGACGAGCTCCTCGGTGCGCATGGCCTCCGCCGGCGGCAGCTGACCCGAGTCGTACAGGTACTTGCGCAGCAACGTGTAGCTCGCGGTGTCGACGTCGACGCCGAACGTCGACTTGGCGTCGCTCGCCGTCTCGACGAACGGGTTGTCGCCCCAATAGCGGAAGAACATCGCGCCGGGCGTCTCGCCCGAGCGTTGGTCGAGGCGCGTCAGGAACTCGTCGATGCGCGCCTTGGCGGCGGCACGACGTGCGGCTTCGGCGTCGGCGCGCGCCTTGGCCAAGAGCGCCTGCCGCTCGGCCTCGGCGGCGGCGCGGGCGGCTTCCTCGGCGGCGCGGACCTCCGGGGCGAGCTCGGCGGGCTCGGCGCCCTCGGCGCCCTCGGCGCCCGGCTTCTTCGCCGGATCGTCGGGCTTGGTCTCCTTTTCGCCCGAGTCGGCGACCTCGGGACCGGTCCCCGGCTTCCCCGTCGGGGACGGCTCTGCGTGGGCGGGATCGGCGGCCGGGGCAGGCGTGAACCTGCCGTCGCCGTCGGAATCCTCGGAGAGGCCCTGGTCTCGCGTGCGGAGAGACTCCTCGCGCAGTTGCTCGGCCTCCTCCATCTCGCGGAGTATCTTCTCCTCCGACACGGCCCGGTACCCCATGGCGCGGACCTTCTGCCCGGCCTCTCTCGTCAGCCCCTTCAAGTCCCTCCACTCGACGCCACCGCCTGCGGCACCCTGCTGGCGCACGAGTCCCCCGAGCTCGAGGCCGTCCTGCGGTTGCGAGCCGCTCTGGCGCACCCACGAGTTCGCGGCGCTACTTCCGCCGCCGCCGCCCGGGGCGCCCGAATAGGCCGAGCGGCCGCGACCGGGAGGCTGTGGGCTCGCGTCGGTCCCGGGCGCGCGCGTCAAGGAGCCCTTGCCCTTGCTGCGCATCCCGTAGCTTCCCGCCGCGCCGCCGCCGACCCCTATGGCGGATCTGGACGGCACGGTGCGGGTCCCGTGCCGGACGCCAGACGTACCGCCGGCGCCGCCGCCGAGACCGATCGTGTCGTTGACGGAGCTCAAGTCGCCGCCCGGCGCATTGGATAGATTGTGCAGCTCGGTGCCCTTCGGGATCTCGGCCGTGACCTCCTCGAGCTTGCGCCGGACGACCGGCTGTTGCGCCCGGCGCGACATGAATGTGGCCTTTCCGACCGGCGGCGACTTGTCGAGCCGCACCTTATCGAGCGTCGCCGCGTCCTTCCCGTCCGGTGCTGGCACCGGGGCGTGGTCCGACGACGCAAGGTTGTAGCCCTCGATCTGCAGCTTCCCGGCGTCTTGCCCGAGCGTGGCGACCCGCTCGCCTTCCTTGCTCTTCATCAACTGGCCGACCAGCACCGCGATGACGACGATCGCCGCCGCCGCGCCGAGCCACGCGATCGTGCGGATGATCGGAGAACCCGTCCGCGCCGGCAGCGGCGCGCTCGCCGCCGCGACGACGGCCGCGCGGCGTTCGGGGTCGAGTTTCTCTTCCTCGCCGGTCCCGTCGGGGGACGCCGACAGGGGCAGATCGCGTACGAGGCCGGCGGTCGTCTCGAGGAGCTCGGCCTGGCGGCGGAACTCCGGATCGCTCTCGAGGCGCTCCTCGACCGCGCGGACGCGCTCAGGGCCGATCTCGTCGCGTTCGCCGAGGACGTACGCGCTGAGGTCGGCATCGACCGGGTCGGGCGCGTTGTCTCGGAGGGTGTCGTCGTTGGGATCGCTCATGGAATCGTCTCGGTTCGGTTGTTTCTGTCTTGGCGGCTGTCTTGGCGACTGCCTTGGCGAATCGTGTGGGTACCCGAGCTGTGACGCCCGTGTCAAACGACGCCGGCCGTGCGCAATTCGCTGGCCAGCGACTTCAGCCCCCGGTGGATCAGGTAGCCGACGTTCGACACGCTGAGGCCCGTGATCGAGCTGATCTCGCGATAGCTCTTCTGCTCCTGGACCTTCAGGATCAGCACGTCGCGCTGGTTCTCCGGCAGAGCGTCCAGCTTGGCCTCGACGAGCGAGACGAGCTCGGCCGTCTCGGCGCGGGATACGGGCGCGTCCTGGACCTCGGACACGGCCACGGCTTGCATGCGCTTTTCCATGCGCTCCTCCTTTCGGGCCTCGTCGATGGCGAGATTGCGGGTCACTCGATAGAGCCACGCCGACAGGTTCTCGACCTCTCGACCGTTCGTATCCGTCAACGCGCCGTTCTTCTCCCGCGCCACGCGCACGAGGCGCAGGAAGGTGCTCTGGACGATGTCCTGAGCGCGGTCTCGATCGCCACGCCGACAGGTTCGCGTCGCGAAACGCAGGAGCGGGCCCTCATAGCGTTCGAGTAGCACCTCGAACGCAGCTCCGTCCCCGGCGCGATAGAGGCCCAACAGCTCTCGATCGGTCACGTTTTCGGAATCCGACTCAACAGCCACCGCGGTGGAAAACCGGTCTTCAATCTTCGAGACGACACGCCGGCCGCTTTGTTAGGGAGACCGACGAGAAAACTCAAAAAAAGGAACATCTGCTAGAATAGCTGCCCCATGCATGACGAATCGACTGACGAAACGAACACCGCACCGCCCGGGGCCCGTCTGCAATCCTGGTTCGTCCGCGAGCGGGGCGCGCTGCTGATCACCGGCGATTTCGCCGCCGTCACGCGCGATCTCGATCTCCACGCCCTGGCGTGCGGCATCGAATACGAGCCGCTCGTCCGCACGCTGCTCGTCGACGGTCTGACCGCGCTCGGGTTCCACCTCGCGACCCGCCCGGCGGACGAGTCGGTCGGCTGGACCGTCACACTGCCCGGCGAATCGCTCAACCTGTTCTTCACCGGGCACGCCGGCGACGGCACCGTCGTCGGTCGAGCGTTCACCGAGGGGGTTGAGCCGCGCGACGAATCGCTCTTCTTCGCGCAGGTCAAGCGCGGCCGTCAGGAGGCTCGCACCTCGACCGTTCCCGTCAACGGGCTCGACCTTTACGACGCGGTCGAGCACTTCTGGGAGCAGAGCGAACAGAAGGTCGCGCGGTTCTTCCACGACACCGGCACGTCCGCGTTTCTTACCTCGCTGCCCGAGGGGGACGACGATTGGATCCGCGCGGTCGATGTGGAGGAGGTCTTCGCGCTCTCCGGCTCCGATGGCGTGCGGTTTCTCGCCGAGCGCCCGGTCGTGTTCCGTTGCGGCTGCGACAAGGCCGTCGTCACCCGCGTGCTCGTCGCCGCGTATGGCGATGCGGTGGACGATCTGTTCGCGCGGGACGAGAGTGTCCGAGTCGAGTGCCCTCGCTGTGGGGCGGGCTATACCGTGGCGCGCGGCGAGTACGACGAGGCGAGACGAAGTCCGAAGAGCGACGACTGAGGGTGTCGACGGGAGAAGTGCGATGAACGCGGCGATCCGCACGGCGATCGGGATGCTGGCCGCGATCACGGCCGCGAGCGCGAGCTCGGCGGCCCCACCCGGGCGCGATACCGATTGGCAGAAACACATCCGGCCGAATGCCGCGTACCGGCGCGCGCAGGAACGACCGCCGTTCGACATGGCGGATCCCGTCGGCCTGGTCGAGTCGGAGAGCGTCAAGAAGGCGCAGCGCGACGCGGCGGAGAAGCTGCGTAGAGCCCTCGGGCAGGCGCGATCGACCGGAGCGAAGCGCTACGCGATTGCACCCGGCGAGTATCGGTTCGCCGGCAACGCCGGGCTCGAGCTGCGCGGCTATCGCGACATGGTCATCGACGCGACGGGCGTGACGTTCTGGTTCGAACGACCGCCGTCCCAGCTCGCCGCCGATCCGCGCGGCCTCGCGCTC
Source organism: uncultured Planctomycetia bacterium (assembly GCA_964392615.1). Classification (GTDB taxonomy): domain Bacteria; phylum Planctomycetota; class UBA8108; order UBA8108; family UBA8108; genus CAYMRB01. Next base: position 29,142 of record CAYMRB010000043.1, read on the forward strand.
GTCGACTGTCAGAGGTTGACGATTCGCGGGCTGAAGATCGACTTCGACCCGCCGGTCTTCCTGCAGGCCGAGATACTGGCGATCGACGAGACGAAGCCCGAGATCATCCTCGAGGTCGATCGCGGCTTTTCGAACGTCGAGATGGGCCGTGGCTCGTACTTCCTCTATCGAGCCGACGGCAGCTGGCTGCAGCACGGCTACCTGTTTCACGAGGGAACGAAACGCATCGACGGGCGCAGGTACCGCCTGCTCCTTCGCGACGGACGCGTGTTTCGCGTGCACAACCGCGACCCGGCCGTGCTCGAGCTCACGCGCGGGCGTTCGCGAATCGGCGTCGGCGACTGGGTCGTCCTGCCGTTCCGCCGCGGCAAGGGGATCTACGTGTACCGCTGCGAGGGTTGCGTGTTGGAGGACGTCGACGAGTACGCGTCTCCGGGCATGGGTATCCTCGAACGCCAGGGGAAGGGCGGCAACGTCTACCGGCGGGTCCGCATTATCCGCAAGCCCGGCACGCGGCGCCTGCACGTGTGCGCGGCCGACGGTTTTCACAACGCGCAGACCGACCGCGGCCCGCAGCTCATCGAGTGCGAAATGACCGGTACGAGCGACGATTTCTTCAATCTGCACGGTCACTTCGGCGTCGTGTGGCGGAAGCTCGGCGCGCGCCGGTACGTCGTCGGACAGGCGAACCTAGGCGAGCTGTCCCCCGGGGAGACGCTGACGTTCTACGAGCCCGAAACCGTGGCGTCGCTCGGGGCCGCTCGCATCGCACGGGTCGAGCCGTTGCGCGACGCCCGCCTGATCAAGGCGTGCAACGCGGAGACGCTGCAGACGCACGCGAACCGGGACTACTACGAGGTCACGCTCGATCACGACCTCCCGCTCGTTGTCGGTACGCTCGTCGCGCTCGATCGTTTCCGCAGCGCGGGCTTTCTCATCAAGGACTGCTACTTCCACGACGCGATGGCCCGATCGCTGATCAACGGCGCCGGCGACGGCAAGATCGTCGGCAACGTGATCGAGCGCGCGGCGTGGGGGCTCGTCGTCCACTTCGAGACGTGGCAGTACTACGAGGGGCCGATGGTGCGGAATCTCGAGATCTCCGGAAACGTGTTTCGGGAGATTCGCGACCTGCTCCTGCCGCAGCACGCGACGGCCATCGCGGTGACGATGGTGCCGAAGAACGGCGGGTATCTGCGGGAAAGCCGGCCGTTGCGGAACATCCGCATCGTCGATAACACCATCGAGGAGCCCGGCGGCTTCGCGATCGTCCTGACGAACACGCGGAACGCGACGATCGCCGGCAATACGATCGTTCGGCCCATGTACCGGCCGGCGATGGCAGGGGGCGACGTGCGGACGATCCAGTTCCACATCGGCCACCCGAACTACTTCGGGGGCAAGGCGAAGCGGGCCGCGATCAGCCTCTGGTCGTCGAGCGATGTGAAGGTGCGCGACAACCGCATCGTCGATCCCGACGGCCATTGCGCGCACGGAGCGGTACAGACTGGCGACCACTGTGCGAGGGTCGAGGTCAGCGGTACGCGCGTCGAGAAGCGGGAACGCTGACGCGAGCGGGCGACAGCACGCACACGGCATCGGACGACGTAGCGCGCCTTCGCTGTTCTTCGGGCAGGTGCACCCGCGGTCCTGCGACGCTCGCGTCGGCAGCAGTGCGGAGTCGGAGTCGGAGTCGGAGTCGGAGTCGGAGTCGGAGTCGGAGTCGGAGTCGGAGACGACCCTCATGCGTTCCCGATTCCTCGCTCTGCAGAGTTGCCGCTTGCGCGGTAGGATGGCAAGGTTCCACAACTAGCCGTGTCGTGCTAGATGAAGAACCATCGGGAGGGAGGCCCGCCATGACGCTGCCCTGCGGCCAGCGTGACGTTATCTCTACCGCGACGATTCGCGCCGTCGCGTGGTGTTGTTGCCTGACGGGCGTGCTGTGCGCGCAGGAACCCGTCGACTTCGAAGCCGACATCCAGCCTCTCTTCAGCGCATCCTGCGCGGGCGGTGCGTGCCATCTCGGACAGCGCACGAGCGGCGTCGAGCTGACGTCGTGGGAAACGACCATGTCGAGCGTCGGTCGCGCGTATGGCGCGTGGGTCGTCGTGCCGTTCGCCGCGGCGGCCAGTCCGCTCTACGACAAGATCTCGAACGCGGCGCCCGCGCACGGGGCGCGTATGCCGCTCGGACGTCCACCGCTCGACGCGGTCGACATCGAGCTCGTCGCGCGCTGGATCGATGCGGGCGCGCGGCCATCGGCGACCCTGCCGTGGGTTCGCGGCGACTTCACACGCGACGAGCGGCTGGGCATCACCGATGCGATCGCCATTCTGTCGTTCCTGTTTCACGGCGGAACGGCGCCGTATTGCGACCCGCTCGCCGATGTCGACGCCGACGATTCCATCGCGCTCGCCGACGCCGTCTACTTGCTCGCGTACCTGTTCCGCGGCGGGCCGCCGCCGAGCGGCTTCGACTCCGAGGAGGTCGAAGCGTGTACGCTGCCGAACCGCCCACCCGAGATCGAGCCGATCGGCACCGTCGAGGGGCGCGAGGGGGTCGAGCTCGAGTTCGAGATCTTCGCGAGCGATCCGGATGACGATCGCATCGCGTTCGTCGGCGAGAGCGTGCCCGACGGTCTGACGATCGAGGCGCCTCCACAGCCGCGCAGTCCCGCTCGCGTGACCTGGACGCCGGGCTTCGGCAGCGCGGGGGATCACCGCATCCGGATTCGCGTGACGGACAGCGGGCTGCCGCCGCTCGACGTTCTCGCGACCGGGCTGATTCGCGTGCGCGAGGGCAACCATCCGCCGGAGCTGCGTGCAGCAGACAGCGTCTGGGGGCGCGAAGGGGTCACGCTGCGCGTCGAGCTCACGGCGAGCGACCCGGACGGCGATCGACTCACGTGGGAGCTGCTGAACGGTCCGGAGGGTGCGACGCTCGATCCCGCGACGGGCGCCTTCGAGTGGACGCCGAGCATCGGAGATGCGGGCGAACACTCCGTGCTCGTTCGTGTGACGGACGACGGTGTGCCGCCGCGATCGGTCGAGAGCGAGTGGACGCTGGTCGTCCTCGCCGCCGACTCGCCGCTGAATCAGCCGCCGACCGTGCCCGCGCTGCCCGTCTATCGATCGCACCCCGGTCTGCCGATCGCGTGGCCGATCGGCGCGAGTGACCCGGACGGCCACGAGCTGGCCTATGCAGCAGCGAGCTTGCCCGACGGCGCGGAGCTCGACTCGGCGACGGGCGAGTTGCGCTGGACGCCGACGGCGGAGCAGCTCGGGCCGCATTGGGTGCCGTTCGCGATCACGGACGACGGCGTGCCGCCGGCGATGGTCGAGGGAGTTCTCATCCTCCGCATCGCGCCGCTCGATTCATGCAATACGCCGGACTGCGATCCCGCGACCGGCTGCGAGGAAGTCGTGACGCCCATCGACACGCCGTGCTGCGTCGAGGAGCCGACCGTGCGCGTCGCCGAACCGACCGCCGGTTGCCCGGAAGGGCGTGTGCTTTACGCCGGGCGCAACTCGCGCGGCTTCGGGCGGCTGCAGAACTGCGATTGGCTGCGCGTCGAGCCGTTCGGGCAGGGCGGTCACACGGTGCGGCTGAACGCCGAGTTCCGCTGCGTCAACGTGGACGAGCCCGTCTCGATCCGCTGGCGCCTCGAGACGGCGGATTGGGTGCTCTTCGATTCGGAGTCCGCGCGTATGGCGCAGGTGCGAGCGGACGGCTTCGCGCAGCGCATCGGGTTTTTCCATGAGCGTCAGCCGGCAGGTGCCCGTCGCAGCGATCGAGGGCGCCGAGGCGCTGCTCACGTGTGTGCTGACCGATGCGGATGGCGTACGGGTCGAGCGGCTGGTTCGCGTCGCGCTGACGCGAGGCGGACTGCCGGACCTCCCCGAGCCTGACGTCGGCGACGTGCCGTCGGGCGAGCGAGGGTGTGTCGGCTGTCACCGACCGCAGAGCGCGGAAGGCGAACGTCATGGCATCGAAGATGCGCATCCGTGGTTCCCGCTGTCGTGTGTCGACTGCCATGGCGGCGACGCGGACGCGACGACGCGGGCCGACGCGCATGTGCCGCCCGCGTGGGGCGACGCGACGTTCCTGCGCAACCTGTCCGTCGATGAGCTCGACGGCGTGTCGAGCTCCTATCTGCGATTCGTCAACCCCGGCGACCTGCGCGTCGCGTCGCGAGGCTGTGGAGCGCGCAATCCGGCGAATCCCGGCGGCGGTTGCCATCAGGATCACGTCGATACGGTCGGCAAGAGCGTCATGGCGACCTACGCCGGTCACTACACGCTGCCGCGCTTCCTCGCCGGCAGTCAGTCGCGGACACCGCGTTTCGGCGCCGTCGACGTGGTCGACGAGAGCTTCGACGCGGCGACGGCTCCGCCGGGTGCCATCGCGGCGCTCGAGGCCTTGCGGGAGCCCGACCCGACGGCTGCGCGCGGCACGACAGGTGCCTGCGTCGACGTGTACGTGCCGAAGTCGTGTCCGACGTGCCATCTGAGTGACTTCGGCCCCAATAACGCCGCGGGCAACTACCGCTCGTCGGGCTGCACCGCGTGCCACATGACATACGACGACGATGGCCTGTCGCGATCGGACGATCCGTCGATCAACAAGGACTTCCCGCCGCACCCGCGGAAGCATCTTCTGACGACCGCGATCGAAACGAATCAGTGCACGCATTGCCACTTCCAGGGCGGTCGCATCGGCCTCGCGTTCCAGGGTATCCGCGAAGGCGGCTTCGCGCCGGACAACACGCCGCCGAACGCGGTGCCGCTCGGTCGACCGCTGCACGCGCACGGGCCGGACTACTACTTCACGGACGAGGACGACACCAACGACGTCGACGAGACGCCGCCGGACGTCCACTTCGCGGCCGGGATGCACTGCGCCGATTGCCACGTGGGTGGCGACGTCCACGGCGACGGGCACCTGTACGGATCGGCGCCGCACCAGGTCGGCATTCGTTGCGAGGACTGCCACGGAACGGTGCGGGCGCAGGCGACCGAGGATTCGACCGACGGGCAGTTCAAGAATTCGAAGGGCTTCCCGCTGCGCCGCGTGCGACGCACGGACGATGACCGCATCGTGCTGCGTCCGGTGGCCGGGGACCGTGAGCTCGAGATTCCGCAGATCCACCGCATCTTGGCGAGCGGCATCAACCAGGCGGCGCAGGAGGCGATGGGCGTCGACGAGAACGGCTTCTCGCATACCGATCGCCTCGAGTGCCAGGCGTGCCACACGTCGTGGCGGCAGACGTGCTTCGGCTGTCACGTGACGGTCGACGATCGCGGCACCGGGCCGAATCGTACGACGGGCGAGGAGTCGCGCGGAGCGATCTCCGTGTCGCGCGACGACTACTCGATCGACTTCTTCACGCTCGGCACGAACACGCGCGGCAAGATCTCGCCGCTGTGCAGCTCGATGAGCGTTTTCATGACCTACATCGACGATGACGGCGAGACGCGTTTCCGAGACCGCGTGCGCACGAGCGCGGACGGACGCCGGGGATTCGGCTGGAATCCGTTCCACCACCACACGGTCAGCCGCGTGCCGCAGAACTGCGACCGCTGCCATCCCGTGGCCGCTGCGGATGGCGGCGCGCCAGCGAACGCCGCCAAGCTGCGCGAGACGTACGGCTTCGGTACCGGCGAGATCCTCATCGAGGACGGCGACGGCGTCACTCACGATGTGACGGCGTTCCTCGACGAGGACGGCGAGCTGATCGGCGACTTCCCGCACGCGGGAACCGGGCCGGTGCCGGCGGACGTGCGCGAGCGCGCGATGGCGATCGAGGTGACGCCGCACCCGCGGCGGTAGGCGGCGCCGGTCGCGTGCGTCCCGTTGTCCTTTCGCGCCGAGGGTCTACAGTGGTGGCATGAAGGACGCCACGGACAATCGAACGGTCGCCCCCTGGCGCGACAGGCTGCACCAGATCATCTTCGAGGCCGACACCCGGGCGGGCAAGGTGTTCGACATCGCCTTGCTTCTCTCGATCCTGATCAGCGTCGTCACCGTCAGTCTCGAGAGCGTCGACGACTACGGGAACGATCCGTTCTACAGCCGCCTCTTCTTCGTGGTGGAGTGGTGCGTGACGATCCTGTTCTCGATCGAGTACGTCCTTCGCCTCGTCTGCGTGCGCAGGCCTCTGCGGTATGCGTTCAGCTTCTTCGGCATCGTCGACATCCTCGCGATCCTGCCGACCTACCTCATGTTCTTCCTGCCGGGGGCGCAGTCTCTCGTCCTGATTCGCGCCCTGCGCCTTCTGCGGATCTTCCGCGTGTTCAAGCTCGCTCGCATGCTGCAGGAGGCGGCGACGCTGCGGCGTGCGATCTGGGATGCGCGCGGCAAGGTCGCGGTCTTCGTGACGACCGTGCTCATCGCCGTCGCGATCGCCGGGTCGGCCATGTACTTCGTCGAGAACGTGGAAGCCTGGCGCGGTTCGGATCAGCCACCGAGCCAGTTCACCTCGATCCCGCAGTCGATGTACTGGGCGATCGTGACGATGACGACCGTCGGCTACGGCGACATCGTGCCGACATCGTTTCCGGGCAAGATGCTCTCGGCGCTTCTGATTCTCGTGGGCTACTCGCTCATCATCGTGCCGACGGGCTTCGTGTCGGCCGAGCTCGTCAAGTCGCGCGGGCCGGTCTCGACTCAAGCGTGCCCGAGCTGCATGCGCGAGGGGCACGACTTCGACGCGGTCTACTGCAAACGCTGCGGCGCGCAGCTGTGAACGTGCGTCGAGGCGCTACAC
>CAYMRB010000044.1:0-35155 GCA_964392615.1 uncultured Planctomycetia bacterium
ACTCCTTCGAACGCGGCTGGCTAGATTCCAAGCCTGCGCGCAGTGTAGCATGGGGCGGCTGGGCGCGCAACCGCCTCGGAGAGGGGCGAGGGATGACGATGAGCCGAGCTCCTTGCGTGCCCTCCGCGCTGCCGCCAGGTTCTCGTCAGGTTCGGGTCGGGACCGACCGCTGACGTTGCCCGCGCCGATCCATCGGGTAGATTGGGGAGACGTCCCGGGCATTCCGCGCTCCCCCCGAATTCGTGCGAGGAAGGGAACTTGCTGCGACACGCCTTCGTCCGTCTTGCTGTCCTTCTGCCTTTCTGCGTCCTGACAGGCGTGCTCTGTGCGCAGGACCGGCCCCACGCGTTCGTCGGAGCGCGCGTCGTGCCGATCGCGTCGGCGCCGATCGAGGATGCGGTCCTCGTCGTGCGCCGTGGGATCATCGCGGCCGTCGGACCTCGCGCGTCGACTCCGATTCCCGAAGGTGCCGTGCGGGTCGACTGCGGCGGTCGCGTGATCCTGCCCGGTCTGATCTGCACGCACAGCCACATCGGCGGCATCGGCGGCGGCGATGGTTCCGGTCCGATTCAGCCGGACATCCGCATCTACGACTCGATCAACGTGCGCGACTCCGGCTTTCGGCGCGCGGTCGCCGGAGGGCTGACGACGCTCAACATCATGCCGGGCTCCGGGCATCTCCTCAGCGGCCAGACCGTGTACGTCAAGCTGCGCGGCGGATCGACGATCGACGATCTGATGATCCGCAGCGATGGAGGGAAGCCGCTCGGCGGCATGAAGATGGCAAACGGCACGAACTCGATGAAAGATGCGCCGTTTCCCGGCACGCGCGCCAAATCGGCCGCGCTCGTACGCGCCGAATACGTCAAGGCGCAGGAGTATCGCGACAAGATCCGGCGTGCTGCCGGCGATCCGGGCAAGCTGCCCGCGCGCGATCTGCGTCTCGAGGGGCTCGTCGAGGTGCTCGAAGGGAAGCGCGTCGTCCATCACCACACGCACCGGCACGACGACATCATGACCGTGTTGCGGCTGCGCGAGGAGTTCGGCTTCCGCGTCGTCCTCCATCATGTCAGCGAGGGCTGGAAGGTCGCCGGGGAGATCGCGGCCGCGAAGGTGCCGTGCTCGATCATCCTGCTCGACAGTCCCGGCGGGAAGCTCGAGGCGGTCGACCTCGTCATGCGGACGGGCGCGGTCCTCGAGAAGGCGGGCGTGTCGGTCGCGTTCCACACCGACGACGGGATCACCGACTCGCGCCTGTTCCTGCGCATGGCGGCCTTCGGCGTGCGCGCCGGGATGAGCCGCGAGGCCGCGTTGCGCGCGCTGACGATCGAGGGAGCGCGCATGCTCGACCTCGACGCGCGGATCGGTTCGCTGGAGGCGGGCAAGGACGCGGATTTCGTCGTTCTCGACGGCGATCCGTTCAGCGTGTACACGAGGGTGCTCGAGACATGGATCGAGGGCAAGCGAGTGTTCGATCGCAGCGATCCGCAAGATCGGCTGCACGCGGTCGGCGGCTTCGGCGGCGGCCGGGACCAATCGCCGTACCACTGCTGTTTCGGCCACGAAGAGGCGGGAGGTCAGCGATGACTCGCGCGATATCTACAGCGATTCTGGCGGCGGTGATCGTCGCCGCGTCGACGGCCGACGCGCAGGTGGCGGTGCGCGGGGCGAAGGTGTGGACTCTTGCGGGCCCGCCGATCGAGAACGGCGTCGTCGTCATCCGGGACGGCAAGATCGCTGCCGTCGGCTCCGCTGCGGACGTCGTCGTTCCGGACGGGTATCGGGTCCTCGAGGCCGCCGTCGTGACGCCGGGGCTTGTCGACGCACATTCGGTCGTCGGCCTCGCGGGCTACTACAACCAGAAGCACGATCAGGATCAGATCGAGCGATCGTCGCCGACGCAGCCGGAGCTCCGAGCGATCGACGCATACAACCCGCACGAGTTTCTCGTCGCGTGGATTCGCGGCTTCGGTGTGACGACCGTGCACACCGGACACGCGCCGGGCGAGCTGATTTCAGGCCAGACGATCGTCGTCAAGACGGCGGGCAATACGGTCGACGAGGCCGTTGTCGACCGGCTCGGCGCGGTCGCGGTCACGCTGGGTGCGAGGTCGAGGAAGTCCGCCGGCAAGCCCCCCGGTACGCGGGGCAAGCAGGTCGCACTACTACGAGCGAAGCTCCTCGAAGCGCAGCACTACGTCGACAAGCGCTCCGCCGAGGATGCGGAGTCGCGGCCGCCGCGCGACCTCGGGCTCGACGCGCTCGGCGACGTGCTGCAGAAGAAGGTACCGCTTCTCGTGACGGTGCACCGCGCGCAGGACATCGCGAGCGCGTTGCGAGTCGCGAAGGAGTTCGACGTGCGGATCGTGCTCGACGGTGCGGCCGAGAGCTATCTCCTCGTCGACGAGATTCGCGCGGCGGGCGCGGCGGTGGTGCTCCATCCGACGATGGCGAGGATGAGCGGAGAGCTCGAGAACGCGAGCTTCGAGACGGCGTCTCGCTTGCGCGCGGCGGGGGTTCGGGTCGCGCTGCAGAGCGGCTACGAGAGTTACGTGCCGAAGACGCGCGTCGTGCTGTTCGAGGCCGCGATCGCGGCGGCCAACGGTCTCGGTTTCGAGGCGGCGCTGGCGACGATCACGATCGACGCCGCGAAGATCCTCGGCGTCGAAGACCGCGTCGGGTCGATCGCGATCGGCAAGGATGGCGACCTGGCGCTCTACGACGGCGACCCGTTCGAATACACGACGCACTGCGTCGGCACGGTGGTCGAAGGCCAGGTCGTCAGCGAGGGCGAGCGGGGGAACGGCGCCCGGTGATGGCGCCAGGTGGGCGCGCGGCTCAGCGATCCCTAGCAGCCCTCGTCGTCGCCTACTTCGTGCACCGATACACGAACGCCGGCGGCAGATTCCGCCACACGACGGGTGTTGTCGCGACGTTCGTGAAGTGCTCCTCGAGGAACCGGCGGAACTTGCGCGCGGTGGGGAACCACGCGGCGTGAATGTAGGCGAACGTCGCGAAGCGTCCGCCCGCCGGCAGCGCGTCGACGACGGACGACATGATCCGACGCTGGAGGTCCTCCGGAAACGAGGCCCACGGCAGCCCGCAGATGATGCTGTCGGCGTGCTTGCGGTCGATGGACTCGAGGTGCGCGGCGATGCGCACGGCCGAGTCGTTGACGATGCGGATGTCGGGGTAGCGTCGGCCGAGCTCCGCCGCGAAGCCCGTGTCGAGCTCGAGTGCGACGTACTCGGTCTGACGGCCCTTACGCTCGAGGATCGCTCCGGTGAACGCGCCCGTGCCGGGGCCGAGCTCGACGATCGTGTCGGCCTCGTCGAGGCCCATATCGTCGACCATGCGCCGCGCGAGCCAACGCGAGCTGGGGGCGACCGCGCCGACGGAGAACGGATGGCGCACGAACGTGGTGAGGAAGCCGAGCTGTTCCTTCATAGGGGAGACAGCATACACCCTTTGCGGCGCGGGGGAAGCGCCGATCGGACTGCCGGGCGATCAGTGCACAGAGGCCTCTCCGGCCTCGACGGTACAGGACCAAAGGAGGGTCAGTTTCGACGCGTCGACGATCCAGATCCGCGTCGCCTCACCGGCCTCGGTACCGGCTCGAGACAGGACGAGCCGATCGCCGGCGAAGACGCCTTCCGTCCACAGCGGCAAGGCGTCGCCGTGCACGGCCTTGCCGTCCGGGCGCAACAGGATCGTGTGGCTGCCGCGACGGATCGCGAACCGCTCGCCGCCCACGGCAAGGGCGCTCGTGTCGGCGGGGACGCGCCAGGACAGTCGAACGGGCTGTCGCGCGGGGAGGGTATACACGATCGGCCGCGACCGAGGTTGCCAGTTGCAGATCGCCTCGCCGTGTCGGCCGATCGACCAGCTCGCGCCTTCGCGCCCGGGCAGCCGGACGACTCGCTTGTCGGTGAGACGCGTGAAGACCTCGAGTGGCCCGGACGACGAGAACAGAGCGTAGCGCTCGTTGTCCAGAAGGCGGCGTCGTACTTGCGGCGCCGACACGACGGGTGCGGCTCTCGGTGCCGTCGCGCTCGGCGGGCTCCTCTGCGAGTCGACAGTGGCTCGTCCCGCACCGCTGGTGCTCCGCTCGGCATCCGCGGGCGTCTTGGCGGTTCGCGGCGCCGCGAACGCCCCTTCTTCCAGCTTGTCGAACGCGAGCGTCAGGAGGCCCGCGATGAGCAACGCTCCGAGCAGCACGCAAACGGCAGTACCGACGAGGGTCGAGACGCTGAACTTCGAAGCGAAGCGAGAGCCACGCGCGGGACGGGTCTCGTCGGTCGCGCCCTCGCCTGACGGCTCGGACTCGACGACCGCCGCGAGCGTCGCCGTCGTTCTGCTGGACGTCGATCGAACCGGTCGCTGTCCGGCCACCTGCTGCGACGGCTGCGGAGGCGAGGGCCACGCCGGGATATCGAAGTCGAATCCCGGAGCATCGCGCGCCGGGACCGGTTCGTCGAGCGTTCGCAGCAGAGCCTCGACCTGTCGGGCGGCGTCGAAGTCGCCGTGCTTCGAGAGGCGTTCGGCATGAGCGGACACGAACGAGATCGCGTCGTCGGTCCGATCCAGCTGGAAGTACGCATCGACGACGAGCTCGGTCGCTGCGACGTCGGTCGGTTGCAGGTCGAGGACACGCTCGAGCCGCTTCAGGGCTCGTTTCGGCTCATCCCTCGTCAGGTAGATCTCGGCAGCCTCACGCAGCTCCCGCGACGCGGACGCCGTCTTGCCGGTGCGAGCGTGGAGCTCCGCGAGCCGGTCGTGAACGTGCTCCCGCCACAGAAACGTCCGGGAGTTCCCGTCCAGGAGAATCTGCGTGTTCGGCCGCTCGCCCGAGCTCAACCGCCAGAAACGCGGGGCCCGCTTGATGGCGATACGGCCGTCCGTCACCAACTCGGCGACCGCATCGCAGATGGAAGGCAGGTCGGCATCCGAGGACAGCCACAGAGCGCGAAGCTCGCATCGACCCCCCTGGCGGACGATGCCGTCGATCGTCAGGCGAACCGACTCGGAGTCGTCATCGCGGGCCGGCCCCTTCAGCCACTTCAGTCGCGCGTCGTCCCCGGACAGGATCGACTCGAGCTCGTCCCAGCGGTGACTCCATTCGACGGCCTCTCGCGCGAGCGTTGGCGAGTCGAGTGGCGCCGGGATCGCGCGATCGAGCCGCGCGTCGACTTCCGGCGGTGCGAGCTCCTGGTAGATCGCGTACTCGGCGTGCTTCCAGAGCGCGAGCTCGAAGACCGCGTCACGAGTGCAGCGATCGACGAGAGCGTCGAACCGTTCCGCGTCGGCGCCGCGGTCCACGAGGACTGCACGAAGCGGGCGGCCGGTCTCTTTCGCTGCGCTGACCGCGTCCTGCAACTCGTCCTGCGCGACGAGGCCGCTGTTGACCAGTAGCCGTAGGAGTCGTGACGGGCCTCGCTCGCCAAAGGACGCGAAGCGAACCCCAGACTCGGCGAACTCGACGAGGCACTCGCTGTAGCCATCGCAGACGTGCAGTGTGATCCTCTGCGAGAACTTTGCTACCCGGTCGAGAACCGACCGCAAGGCGTCGGCATCGAAGGCGTGGCGGCTCCGAGATGCGTGCATGAGCTCGACGACCGGACAGGGAGTCTTCGGCCCCACACCGAGAAGCACTCACAGTCAAGAGTAGCCCGCGGGGAAGAGCGCGGCAACGCGGCCGGAAATGTGTTACCGGATCGTGAGCAGGAAGCCCGGTTTTCGGTCGCAGCGGCCGAGCGTTGACGGGCCGAGCGATTGCTATCCGTCGCAGCTCGCCTGCACGCACGCCTCGAGCTCATCCGGACTCGGATCGATGCCGCAGACGTCCGGGCCCGGAGCCGGTGGGGTACCACCGCCGCGGAACAGGTAGCTCAGCACGAAGATCGGATCGGTCAGCGCGATGTCGCCGCTGTCGTCCGCGTCGGCGGCGTCCGGGCAGGTCGTGAACTCGGCGACGCCCCCGAAGAGCCCGTTGAGCACCGCGACGGCGTCGCTGAGATTCACGGCGCCGTCGTCGTTGGCATCGCCTCGTCGGAATCGCGCCGCGATCGGGATTCCAGAGACCTCGATTTCGATCGTCGCCGAGTCGGTGCTCGGCTCGACGCCGCCGTCGTCGATCGTCAGCTCGAGGGTGTACGTTCCGGGGAATTGGAACTCGACGGACGTCGTAGCCGCGTTCCGGGACGCGATGCGGCTCGGCGTCGGGCCGGCGATCTGCCTCCAGGCGAACTCGAGCTCCTGATTGCAGGAGTCCTCTCCGGTCGTCGATGCCGAGCCGTCGAGCTCGACCGTCGCGCGACCATCGATCAGCTCGACTCGTCGTGACCGCGGCGTTACGTCGATGACGGTGCGCGGCGGGTCGTTGATGTCGAACTCGCTACTCACGGTCAGCGTCACGCTCGCAGTCGCGCTGTTGTCTCGCGGTTGACCGTCGTCGACGCGCAACGCTATCTCGTACTCGCCGGGCGTCGTGAACCGGATGTGCGTGTCCTTGAACTCGCGCGTCTCTGCGAAGATCGTCGCCCCGCCGTCCGGCCCGCGGACGATCGACCACTCGTATCGCAGTCCCTGAGTCTCGCCGTCGCCGTCGGTCGAGTTACGACCGCGGAAGAGCACATGAGCCGCGCCGCAGAACGTGTCCGCGACCGCCGGCTCGGGAAGGAGCATCAGGATCAGCGGGTCGACCATCTGGATCGTCGCGCGCGGCGGCCGGTTTGCGGTGCCGGGAGGTGCGAGCACGATCTCCTCGCCGATCTCCTTGCACGGGTTCGGGTCGACGAGGATCGCGCAGAGCTCCGGAGCACCGAGTGGCAGCACTTCCGTCAGACTCGCCTGAGTGAAGCGACGCATCGTATTGAGCACGTCGACCCGTTCGTCCTCGGGCAGCGTGTAGAGGCGTGAGTCGGCGGAGAAGAACTCGAGCAGGAACGGGATGTTGAAGAACGGCTCGGCGACCTCGCTCGGGCGTAGACCGGGAAAGCGCGGCGGGTCGCTGTCGCGAAAGTTCTCGACGGCGTACCGGTACTCGAGCACGAAGCCCTCGCCGTCATCGCCGGGCCGCAGCGTTCCGGTCAGGAAGTGACCGTTCGATTGCTCCTCGGTCGTCGGGTCGTAGAAGATCGCCGTCGTCACGCCCTCCGTCACCCGCGCGATGACGATATGGAAGCCGATCGCGCCGTCCTCGAAGAGCTCGGACACGCGCACCTCGGCCTCGACGGTGAAGAACTCGCCACCGACGAGCGGAAAGCCGAGCGGGATGAGCTCATCGGCACCGGCGCGGCCGATGACGTCACCGACGGCGAGGCTCGAGAGATCGAGCGTTCCGGTCGCGACGTCGATTCGGTGGTTGCCGATGCCGGGCTGCTCGGCGATCCACAGGGTGGCCTGGCGGAAGCCCGAAACGGCTGATTGGACGGGCACCGTGAACGCGGACCGCGTGCAATCGCACCATTCCTCGGCGTCGGGCTCGAAGCACGCGTCCGGAGGCGTGAACAGGTTCGTGTTGTCGTCGTTCAGCGGGACGCAGTCGAACGCCTGCGCGGACGCGCGTCGTGCAGGGAGCAGCACGACGACCACATAGCACACGCTGACGGCGAGAACGGTGGTTCGATGACCCATGCGACGCAGACCCTCTCACATGCGGTGGACCCGGCGGCCAGTCACTCGATCATTCTCCGGGGGCTTTCGAGCGAAGGGAAACGCAAAGTCGCCGCGGGCGGATCACGCGACGAACGGGCGTCGCGCCTTCCCGGTCCCTCTTCGGAACTCCGGCAGGCACCTTCGCGTGCCACGCACTCGCTCAGTCGCTCGACCCGCGCCCCTTCCTCGCAGCGATCGTTTCGCGAAAGAGACCGAGCTCTTTCGGGTCGTACGGGCTGTGGTCCGGACGATAGAGATCGTGCTGCCAGACCGGCGGATCGGGCTGGCCGGGCCGATGTCCCCAATTGAGGTCAGTCTGCGTCTTGCCGTTGACGAGGCCCCAGTGCATGCATCCGACGTCTTCCTTCGCGAAGATCGGGAGGCAGGTGGCGACGAGCGATCCGTGTCCGCGGTTGAGCCACTCGGTGTTGATGATCGGACGGCCGTGCTGGCGCAGCGTCGCGATGTGTCCCTTCAGTCGCTCGACGGATCCGTAGTCGTGAAACGTGACGATGTCGCTGTGCGCGAAGATCACGCGATTGAGCTTCTCGTTGCCGTGCCACTGCGCGATGGTCAGCGGCTGCGACGGCTCGACCTGCCGCGCCCAGTGGATCACCTTCTCGACCAGAGGCACCGACGTGATTCCGAGGCCGCCGTTCGTCGGCTCGTTGTAGAGGTCCCAGACCCAGGCTCGCGGGTCGTCCTTGAACGCGCCGATGACGTCCTTGACGTACGCCTCGATACGCGGCCACGTCGTCGGATCGCGCACCATGTCGTGACCCGGCGACGGCGTCCAGCCGTTGGCGTACCAGCCCTCGAGCACGTCGGGTTGACGGCCGTAGGTCGGGTTCTTGAGCTTGTCGTCGGATCCGAACGCGCAATCGTCGAAGAGCGTGAACATCACCTTCAGACCGCGGCGATCGCAAATCGTCAGAAACGCATCGAGGCGCTTCTTGAAGGCCGCGGGGTCGTGTTCCCAGACGACGAACGGCAGCACGACGCGCAGGCAGTTGAAGCCGATCCCCTCGGCCAGCGCGAGCTCCTTGTCGATGAGCTTCTCGTTGAACGCATAGGGCATCCACATCTCGGTGTAGCTGATCGCGTTCGCCGGGACGTAGTTGAAGCCGCAGGGCCAGGGCTGATCGGCGTACCACTTCTGCGCCTTGGCGCGCGACCAGCGCGCGTCCTGGAGCTCTTGCCGCTCGGCCTCGGTCAACCGCTCGACGGGAATCCGCAGCCGCTGCTTCGGATCGAGCACGATGCCGACGTCGATGTACTGCCCGCCGGTCGTCTGAGTGACGTGGACGGCGATGCGGTTCTTCCCGGGCTTCAGCGCGGCTCGCAGCTTCGTCGTGACGTCGTACGCGATCCACGTCGTGTCGTACCACCCGATGGAGAACACCGGCACGCCGTTGACCCAGACCTCGGTGTCTTCGTCGTGCTTGATGATCAAGCCGGCCTTGCCGAACTCGACCGGTCCGGGGACGTCGAAGGTCTTGCGGAGCCAGATCTCGCGCGACGTCCAGGGCGTGCGAACGACGGCCGGCGGCGTGGCGAAGTCGGTGACGCCGAAGCCGGCGCGACCCTGCGCCCACTCACGATCGTCGAAGTCGGCCCGCAACCAGTCGGCGTCCGGCTTCTCGGTGGTGTACCGCCAGGTAGCGCCGCCTTCCGTCGCGGTCGGAATCAGGACGCGCGGCTCGGCCGCGAACGATGAGCCGGCGAGGACGAGCGCGATCGAGAGGGCGCGTGCAGAGAGGCCGCGCGACGCGAGAATTGTCATCGAGATGTCTCCGGAAACCGAACGGAGGGCGATCGACTCCACCGTCGGGCACGGCGTCGAGATTGTCAACGGCGTCGAGCGTGGACTTCCGCCCGCCGACCGTTCATCGTGAATCGCCGTGAGAGGCAAGCGCATCACGATCGGGCTGTCGCTATTCGCGGTCGTCGTCGTACTCGGCGTCGGCTTCGCGATGCGGGGCCGCATTCTCGAAGCGTGGTGGGTCCACGAGCTCGAGTCGGACGACCAGACGGTTCGTGAGTCGGCGGTGCGGAAGCTCGGCGAATCGGGATCGAGGCGTGCGGTCCTGGCGTTGGCCCGGGCTCTCGCCGATGAGGATCGGTGGGGGACGCGCTGGCCGATTGCGGCACGCGCTCTCATCCGCATCGGCCCGCAGGTGGTCGTCGAGACGTTCGAGTCGCTGGATTCGCCGGACCACGAGCTCGAGATCGACACGCTGGTGACGATTCTCGACACGATGGGTCAGGAACCGGATCTTCGCACCGACGAGACGATGCGCCAGGTGAGAGCCTGCCTGCGAGCGCGGTCGGATCGCGTCCGCGTCCTGTGTGCCCAGTTTCTCGGCCACATGGCAGGAGAGGTGGCCGCCGATTCGGTGCTTCCCGCACTTCTGAGGGGCATCGAGTCCGGGGGGCCCGCATGGCGCGCGCAGTGCATGTACGTCCTCGGGGAGTTCGGCGAGGCAGCGGCGCCGCACGCGTCCCTTCTGGCCGGTTTCCTGATGGATCCTGATCAAGAGGTCCGCGATGCCGCGCAGTCGGCTCTCGGCGAGATCGGCTTCGGGGCGGTGCCGCCGGTGCTGGCGCTTCTCGAGACCGGCGACGCGACGGGGCGGCAGCGGGCTCTTGCGGCTCTCGAGCGGATCGCGTTCGTGCTCGATCTCGTGGTGGACCCGGACGAGCCCCCACGCGGCGTTCCGCCCCACGCTCTTGCGGCGATTCGCGCCCTCCTCGACGCGCTGACAGATCCCGACGACGAGGTCCGCGCGTCGGCAGCCGGGGCGCTGTACTCGTTCAGCCTGGAGAGCATCGAACGTCACGCGATCGTGTACGACGTCGTCGCGGCACTGCTCGCGGCGGCTCGTGATCCGGCGCCGAGCGTGCGCGCGAGCGCGGTCCGGGCTCTGGCTGTCTATCGAGTCGACCCCGCCCGCGTCGTGCCATTCTTGGCTTCCGTCGCGGACGATCCGGACGCCCGCGTTCGGCGCGAGGCCGTCACGGCGGTGACGTGGTACGCCCGGGTTGCCCCCGAGGCCGTCGTCCGTGCCATCGCGCGGGCCCTCGACGACGGCGACGCGGCCGTGCGCGCTACGGCTGCCACGGAGATCGGGGATCTCGGGCAACGCGCCGCACGCTGCGTCGAGAAGCTCCGCACGATGGCGCGCGCCGACGTCGACGAAGAGGTCCGTCAGGCCGCGGCTGTCGCTGTCACGCGAATCGCCGGGTCGGTAACGGTTCCCTCGGAGCCGGACGGCTCGCTGCCGAGCGAATCCGGGCGGGAGCCGTGACGGGAATGGACGCGTTCATCGCGAGCCTTCTGCTCCGCGGCCTCGACGTGCTCGCCGTGATCCCGGTGGTCCTCGGCCCCCTGCAGGTGCTTCTCGCGCTTCTTCCCGCGATTCTGATCGCGCTGTTCGGCGTCGCCGTTTCCCTCCTACGGCCGCGAGCGCTGCGCAGCGGCGTGCGTCTCCTGTGGCGGTTGAAGCTCTCCGTCGCAGCGATCGTCGTCTGCGTCATCGCCGGAATGTGGGGACTCGCGGCGGTGTGGCCAGCGCGTGGTGCCGCCCCGCGCGACGGGGCGACGGTCGGGCGTGACTGGCCGCTCTTGCGCGGCGATGCAGCGCGCACCGGCGCGGTACCGGGAGACGATGGACCGACATCCGGCGCGGTCCGCTGGGCCTGGCGCGAAGGTCGCGAGGCGTACTTCTCGTCGCCTGCCGTCGTCGGCAATCGCGTCTACGCGACCTCGGCCGTCTTCAGCGTGCTCGGCAACGGCACCGGTGCGATCTACTGCCTCGATGCGGACACGGGCGAGCTCATCTGGAAGTCGGCGCCGCCGGGTTATCGCGCGACGTTTTCGTCTCCCGTCGTGTCGGGTGACTATCTCGTGTGTGGCGAGGGGCTGCACTTCGTTCGGGACGCCCGTGTCGTCTGTCTCGACTTGCGGCCCGGTCGCGAAGGCGACGTGCGGTGGACGCTGCGCACGAACAGCCACGTCGAGTGCACGCCGGTCATCGCGAACGGTCGCGTCTACGTCGGCGCGGGCGACGACGGCTACTACTGCGTCGAGCTCGAGCCGGACGCGAACGGTAGCCCTCGCATCGTGTGGCACCTCGACGGCGTTGACTATCCCGACGCGGAGACGTCGGTTGCCGTTCACGAGGGTCGCGTCTACGCGGGGCTCGGCGTCGGCGGGCGAGCGCTGTGCGTGCTCGACGCCGCGACGGGTGCCGAGATCCATCGCCTGCCGGCCCCGTATCCCGTCTTCAGTCCGCCAGCGATCGCGGCCGGCAAGCTGTACGTCGGCATGGGCGTCGGCGACTACGTGCAAGCGGCGGAGGATCTCGACGCCGAGCCCGCCGGCGAGGTTTGGTGCGTCGATCTCGCGCGCGTCGGCGAAGACGGCTATCGATACGATTGGAGAGCGACGGCCGATCGCACCATCCTCGGCGCGATCGCGGTTCGCGACGACGAGGTGTACTTCGGCTCGCGCGACGGACACATCTACTGTCACGACACCTCCGGCGCGCGCATCGCGAAGTGGAACGTGGGCGCGTCGATCGTGACGGCGCCGGCGGTGACGGATGCGCACGTCTACGTCATTGCGCAGTCCGGCGTGCTCTTCGGCCTCGAGCGGCGGACGCTGCGACCGGTTTGGGAGATCGTCGTGGGACGCGGCTCGATCGGCAACGAGCCGATGTTCATCAGCTCTCCGGCCGTGGCTCGGGGTCACGTGTACGTCGGGTCGCGATTCGAGGGTCTGGTGTGCGCAGGCGCTCCCGGTGAGCCGCTCGCGCCGATCTGGCCCGGCGAGCTCGGCGGGCCGGGCCGCGGCGGCAACGTCGACGGCGTTCCGATTCCCGATGCCGGCGCGTTCGACGTGCAGTATCCCGCCGATCGCCCCGGCAGCGCGGAGGACGTCATCGCGGCACCTGTCGCGGTTCTCGACGGTCGCGTGTTCGCGCCGATCGCGACCGGCTTGCGCCGCGGGCTCGTCTGTCTGGGCGCGACATCGAGCGATGGCGCGATGCCGTGGCTCTGGTCGCTCGGGCTCGAGTCGGGAGTGCACGCGTCGCCGGCCGTCGTCGATCGTCGCGTGTTCTTCGTCGACGGAGTCGCAGGCAACGCCGATCGCCGCTTGCGCGCCGTGGATGTGGAGACCGGCGCGGTCGAGTGGGAGGTGCCGATCGCGGTCGACGCGTCGGGCCGCTTTGCCGCGTCGCGCACGCGTATCGTCGTCGATGACGCGGCTCGGCGTTCGAGCTGCTATCGGCTCGACGGCGAGGTCGTGTGGTCGCAAGCGACGCGCGGACTCGCGATGGAGCCGTGGATCGACGAGGCTCGCATCGTCGCGGTCGTCGAGGATGGCGAGGCGCTGCTGATGCTCGACGCGGAGACGGGTCGTGAGCTGTGGAGGCGACAGCTCGCGGCTCGAGCGACCACCCCTCCGGTCGTTCGTGACTTGACGATCTTCTACGGCAGCGAATGGGGCATCGACGCATGTAGCCTGATCGACGGCGAACCGCGAGCGCCGTGGGACGGCAACGTCGGACGGGTTGTGCGGTCGTTGGTGTTCGTCCGCGATCGCATCGCGGCCGTCACCGCAGTGGGTCAGCTCGTGGTCGTCGATGTCGAGGCGGGTCGAGTCGAGACCGTGCTGCAAGGCGCGCGCCCCGACTTGCCGCCCGCGGCGGTGCGCGGCTGCGTGTTGTTCTTCGGCGATGCCTCGGTGCTGCGCCTCGACCTCTCAGTGCAGGGCGCCAAGGCGATCGAGTGGGTGGAGACGTCGTGGTTTGGCGCGCCGACGGGGCCGATGGTCGTCGCGGAGTCGGCCGTCTGGGTCGGCATGAAGGGCTGGGGGTTGATGCGCTTCGGAGCCGCGCGATGAGCTCGTCGACACCACAGGGCGAAGCGGCCACGTGGGTCTACGCGATCGACGATCCGACGCCGGCCGATGGGCGCGACCCGGCGGTGCTCCTCGGCGGCAAGGGCGCTGGACTGAAGCAGCTTCGTCGCCACGGGCTTCCCGTGCCGCCGTGCTTCACGATCACGACTGCGTGCTGCAAGCGCTACTTCGAGCTCGAACGCGCCTGGCCGGACGATCTCGAAGCCCAAGTGCGCGGTCACGTCGCGCGACTCGAGAGGGAGACCGGTCGCGCCTTCGGACGGGGTGCTGCACCGCTGCTCGTGTCGGTGCGCAGCGGCGCTGCGGTGTCGATGCCGGGGATGATGGACACGCTGCTCGATTGCGGCCTCCATCCGGGGCTCGCGGCGGATGTTGGCGACGTGCCGGCATTCTGGCGCGCGTGGTTGCGATTCGCCGCGTCGTTCGCGCGGACCGTCCACGGTCTCGATGCGGCAGAGCTCGTGTCGGGATCGGAGGACGACGAGTCGTTCGGTCGCGACGCGGCCGAACGCTGGCTCGAGCGCTATCGCGAGCGGACCGGGCGCGAGTTTCCGATCGATCCGTGGAGCGCGCTCGTCGCGTGTATCGACGCGGTCTTCGACTCGTGGCACGGCGAGCGCGCCGTCGCGTATCGCGCGCGGCACGGCATCCGCGATCTCGATGGCACGGCGGTCAACGTGCAGGCGATGGTCGCGGCGGAGTCTTCCGGCGTCGCTTTCACGCGCGATCCGACGCGCTCCGCCAGCGAGTTCATGGTGATCGAGTCGTCGTGGGGCCTCGGCGAATCGGTCGTCTCGGGCGACGTGACGCCGGACCGCTTCACGGTGCGACGCGACGATCCGACGGAGGTGCGGATCGAGCCGGGGCGCAAGGCCGGCATGGTCACGGCGTTCGGCCGCGACGCGGACTGCGATCCGGACGCGCCGAGCCTGACGCAAGAGCAGGCGACGCGACTCGGCGAGCTCGCGTTGCGCGTCGAGACGTGCGTCGGTCACCCGGCGGACATCGAGTGGGCGTTGGCGGACGGCGAGTTCACGCTCCTTCAATGGCGGCAGATCGGAGGGCTCGATGTCGCCGCAGACGTCGAGCGAGGACGCCGCGACGAAATCGAGCGCTTGCGCGCGGTGGCCGCGGGAGAGCACCGCGTCTGGGTCGCGCACAATCTCGGCGAAACGCTGCCCGCGCCCACACCGCTGACGTGGGACATCGTCGGCCAGTTCATGACCGGCGCCGGTGGTTTCGGGCGTCTGTACGTCGACCTGGGCTATCGACCGTCCGCCGAGGTGTGCGAGCGCGGCTTCCTCGAGCTGATCTGCGGGCGCATCTACGCCGACCCGGAGCGACTGGCCGGGTTGTTCTGGGACGGCATGCCGCTGCGCTACGATCGGGATCTCCTCGACGCGGATCGCAGTCAGCTCGATCGCGCTCCGACGCTCTTCGATCCGGATCGCGCCGACGGTCGGTTTCTGTTGCGATTGCCGGCGAACCTGTGGGGCATGTGGCGTGTCGCGCGGCGCATGAGTCGGCGGCGCGTCGATGCGAAGCGTCGGTTCGAGGCAGAGGTGCTGCCGCCGTATCTCGATTGGATCGACGCGAAGCGTGCGGAGGATCTGTCGCAGCGCACCGATTCCGAGATGCTCGACGAGCTCGACGCGCGCGTCGCGAAGGTGCTCGACGAGTTCGGTCCACGATCGCTCGAGGTCGGGTTTCTCGGGGCGTTCGCCTTCGAGCGCTTGCGCGCGCTTCTCGTGCAGCTCGCCGGCCAGGACGAGGGAGAGCGTCAAGCGGCGCTGCTGACCTCGGCTCTCGATGGTGACACGACGCTCGAGCAGGACGCGATGCTCGTCGACGTTGCTGAGGGGTGCGCGAACCTCGACGAGTTCGTCGCGCGATACGGACATCGCTGTGCGGGGGAGATGGAGCTTGCGGAGCCGCGCTGGCGCGAGGACCGCGCTGTTCTCGAGAGGATGCTCGAGTCCCTCCGCGCCCGAGATGCCGAGAAGATGAGTCGACTGCGTGCGGCGCGGGACGAGCGGCTCGGGCGTCGTCGCAAGGCCGAGGCGCGTCTGCCTCGACGGCTCGCCGAGTGGGGCGCGAGTTCGCTGCGCGAGCGAGTCGAGGCGTGCCTGGCCGAAGCGCGCGAGCTGCTGCCGTATCGCGAGCGCGGCAAGCACTTCCTGCTGATGGGCTACGAGCTGATTCGGCAAGCGCTCGAGGAGCTCGCGCGGCGCTGGAGCCTGGGGCGCGACATCTACTTCCTGCGTCGGAGCGAGCTGAGGGAGCTCGTGCGGCGTCGTGACGAGCTGTGCGAGGAGATCGCGCGGCGTCGAGTGCGTTGGTGCGCGCTCGGGCGGCTCGACTTGCCCGACGTGATCGACTCGCGCGAGCTCGACGGCCTGGGCATTCCCGGCTCGATCGAAGCCTGGCGGGAGCTCGCCGGCGTGGCGGTCGCACCTGGCATAGCGCGCGGGCCGGCCGCGATCGTGACCGATCCGGCGGCGGCGGGAGAGCTGGGCACCGGATACGTTCTCGTTTGCCCATCGACCGATCCGGGCTGGACCGTGCTGTTTCTCGGGGCGAGCGCGCTCGTCGTCGAACGCGGCGGCATGTTGTCACACGGCGCGATCGTCGCGCGCGACCACGGCATTCCGGCGGTGGTATGTCCCGACGCGACTCGGCGCTTCAAGTCCGGCGAGCAGCTGCGGGTCGACGGCGACCGCGGCCGCGTGAGCGTTCTCGATGGAGGGAGCGATGATGCTCGCGCTATGGAATAGCATCAGCCTGGTCGTGCTCGACCCGCTGCTCGGGTGGGCGCTGCACCTGCATCGCGATCTCGCGCTCGTCATCGTCGCTGCGTTGACGGCGGCCGGAGTGACGTTCGTGCGGTTGTGGACCGCGAACCAGGACCTCCTGCGTCGTGCGGCAGCGGACAAGAAGCGGATCAAGGTGCTGATTCGCGAGGCCAGGGCTCGAGGCGATCGCGATGCCGTCGGCCGACACCGCGCGACGCGCGGCATGGTCCTGGTGGCGACGCTCAAGGGCGAGGCGTGGACCATGGCGGCCGTCGTCCTGCCGATCGCCATGCTGGCGACGTGGGCGATGGCGCGTCTCGATCGATTGCCGCCGGCAGCGGGTGAGCCGATCGAGATCGCGATCCACACGCCGTCGTCGGCGATCGGCGAAGCGGCCCACATCGTGCCGGAGAACGGCATCGAGGCGATCGACGGCTGGGTGCGCGAGATCGTCGCGCGTCGCGACGGCGAGCGCGCGACCGGCGGCGTCGCGCGGTGGACGATTCGCGCCGTGGCTTCAGACACACCGCACGAGATCGCCGTGCGCCATCACGATCTGACGCTGCGGCACGAGGTGCTCGTCGGCCAGGCCACGTATCTCGAGCCGACCATCATCCACGACGGCGCCGTGGCAGCGGGCGCGTACGCTACGACCGCCGAGCTGCGTCGCGCCGAGTTTCTCGGCGTCGTCCCCGGGTGGGGGGATTGGCTACCGCCGTGGCTCGTCGCATACCTGCTCTTGGTCGTGCCGTTGCATCTCGCGCTGCGGCGGGTGACCGGGATTCGGTGAGACGATTGCGCCACCGAAGAGGTCAGTCCTCCGCCGACAGATAGTCCTCCCGCGGCGGGCTGAAGATATCGAGCGTCACGCACGGCACGCCGACGCCGCGCGCCGTGTGCGGCGTGTCGCCGGGAATGAGGTACATCGAGCCGGCGCGGATGCGGCGGACCTCTCCGTCGACCTCGAGGTCGAACTCGCCCTCGAGGCAAACTCCGGCCTGCTCGTGCGGGTGGCTGTGGAGCGGCACGATCGCGTCGGGGGCGATCGATACGCGCGCGAGCATGATCTTCTCGCCCGAAGCGAGGCCGGCTTCGATTCCCGGGGCGAGTTGCTTCGGCACGAGGTCGGTGGTGTCGAGAAACGGGCTGGTCATGAGATTCACGGGTGAAACGGCCAGGACGGGAGTGCGGCAACGAGCTGTCGCCGCCGGGCGACAAGGCTAACTCGACGGAGGTCTTCGCGACAATCGCTTCTCTTCCGGGCACCCGTGGTTCATCATGGACGATCCGTTTCCACCACCCTCGAGGCATTGCATGAACCCACGATCACCGCGGCGCGCACCGGGCAGGCGTGTACCTTCGTCTCCGCGTCGACCGATGCGGACCACTCGGTCCCGTCCGAGCAGCGGTGCGTCGACGGGACTCGTTCTCGCGATCGTCGCGATCTTCGCGATCGTTGCCGGCGTCATCGTCGTTGGCACGATGCGTCAGCGAGATCGGGACGCGGCCCGTACGGCAGCGGAGAGGCGGGCGTCTGCAGCTGCCGTCCCGCCGGTCGTCCCGGAGAACGCCACCTTCGACGATGACGACGACTTCGACGACGAGGTTGACGTTGCCGCCGCACCACCGATTGCGTCGTACGACGAGCGAGCACGCGATGATGACGTTCCCTTCGACCCTTCGTCGAAGGCGGTCAGCATCGAGCAGAAGATGGCCCGACGGCTGAACGGTGGCGATGCGCGGCCGGCAGCGGACGACGGCGCGGCGTCGTCACCTGTCGCACCGCCGCCGACCTCCACCGCGGGAAAGCCGCGTTCCGATCGGCTCTTCTCGATGGTCCTCGACGGCCGGATCGCCGGCGTGAGGATCGACCCGGACGACGCGCAGACGTGGGCGCGAGTCTGCTACTTCCTGCAGCAGGAGGCTGCGTCGCCGCGATTCCTCCTCTACCCGACGGGCAAGGTGCCGATCGCGAAGCGCTCCGACGCCGGAGGTCGCGTCACGGGGGCGCCGCTCGATGTGAAGCGGCCGAACGCGCGCTACGTGGATCCGGGCTGGCGGCTGACGCTCACAGTGACCGCAGCCGTCTCCGGCGGCGTCGAGTTCTACGGCGAACAGCTCGGTCGCAGCTTCGACGCGAACATCGCGTGCTCGATCGAGCGGTACGAGAACGAGGACGAGGGCTTCACCACGGTGAAGCGGTTCCGCATCCGCGACGGCGTCACGCGATCGGACGGATCGGAGAGCGACGCGAAGCTCGTCCGCGCGGTCTACGAGGCGGCGCTCGAGAAGCTCGCCGAGCGTCTGGCAGCGCTCGAGCCGTTCACCGAATAGTCGTACTCGCCGTCACTCCGCCGGACCGAAACGCGCGCCCCAGCTCGGCGCCAGCGGCTTGCCCTTCTCGCACAGCGCGTCGAACTCCTCCGTCGACAGCGGCTTCGCCGCGAGCACGCTGGCGATGTTCTTGCGCACCTGGTCGCTGTTGTGGGCTCCGATGACCATTCCCGTCACGCCTTCGAGCGTCTTCGCGTAGCGGATCGAGTCGGTGTAGTGCTCGGGGCTCATCTGCGACGGGTGCGGGTTGCGCTGCCCGTAGTTCTTGAAGCCGCCTCGGACGCCGCCGAAGATCTTCATCGCCATCACGCCCGTGCCGTGTTTGCGAGCGACCGGCAGCGCGACCTTCTCGAAGCCGTAGACGTGGCGGTCGACGAAGTTCATGGCGACCATCATTACGTCGACGGTGCCTGTTTCGAGAATCGGGACGAACCGCGCGGCTCGACAATGACCGGTGAGGCCGACGAAGCGCGTTTTGCCCTTCTTCTTCGCGTCCAGGAGAAACTCCCACGCGCCGCGCTTGCCGAGCACCTGGTCGATGTCCCTGCCGCCCGCGTTGTGCAGATGGAGGACGTCGACCGCGTCGGTCTGCAACTGCTCGAGCGACTGGTTCAGGGACTTCTCGGCGTCCTCCCACGTGTCCGCCCACAACTTCGTCGCGAGGAAGACCTTGTCGCGTCGTGTCTTCAGCACCTCGCCGAGCGCCTGCTCGGCGCGGCCGTAGATCCGCGCGGTGTCGACGTAGGTCAGGCCGCGGTCGATCGCATCGCTGAACACCGCGACGAGCTTCGGGACGTGAGGCTTGTTGTTGTTCTGGTGACCGAGGAGCGCCGTACCGAGGCCGAGGATCGGCACCTTGACGCCGGTCTTGCCGAGCACGGCCTTCGGGATCGTCGGGGTCTCGACGTCCTTCTTCGCAGCGTTGTCGGTGCGCGCTTGCAGGCCGGCGGTGACCGCGACGCCGGCGACGAGGCCGCCGGTTCGGCGCAGGAACAGCCGGCGGGATGCGCATTGCTTATCGTTGCGGTCACTCATCGGTCTCTCCGTTCGCTTTCAGAGGTTCAGTGCTCGAGGCGGCCTGGCTCAGAGCGTCCAGCCCTTGCGGTACTCCCGGCGAACGTATTGCGCCGCTGCCGGGCAGTTCGTCGCGACGAGCTTCTCGTCGTCCCATGCGAGCTTTTTGCCACCCACCCGGTACGACACGTTGCCGAGCAGCACCGTCTCCGCGAGAGCGCCGGAGTAGTCGAAGTTGCACGTGGTCTCACCGCGTGAGCGGATCGCCTCGAGCCACTCTCGGTGGTGGCCGACCGAGTTCGGGATCGCCTGCGGTGGCATGGCAGGCTCGGCCGCGCCGTCGTCCATGTACAGCTTGCGCGAGTGGTAGTCGGCGAGGAGTCGACCGTTGTCGCCCTCGAACAGCACGGCGCTCGATTTCTTGTAGGCCTCGGCACCCTGCGGTTGGAGGCCGCCGTGATACCACGTCAGATGCACCGGCGGCAGCTTGCCGCGCGCCGGGTACCGGTACTCGACCTGCAGGCGGTCGGGAACGTCGTTCGCGCCCTTGTAGGTCTTCTCGCCCGTCGCCTGAACCGTCGTCGCGTTGCGCAGGCCGAGCGCCCAGTGCGGCAGGTCCATGAAGTGGCAGCCGAAGTCGGCGAGCACGCCGCCGCCGAAATCGAACCAATAGCGCCACTTGAAGTGGAAGTGCGACGGATGGTACGGGCGATACGGCGCCGGGCCGAGCCAGAGGTCGTAATCCACATGCGCCGGCGGCGTGCCCTTCTCGACGCGCACGCCGTCGGTTTGCGGTCTGCCGCCCATCCAGACGTGGACGCGGCGGACCGGTCCGATCAGGCCCGCCTGGACGATCTCGACGCAGCGGCGGTAGTTCTTGCCGGCGTGGATCTGCGTGCCCATCTGCGTCACGCGACCGTGCTTCTTCGCGGCGTCGCGCATCGCGCGAACCTCGTGCACCGAGTGCGCGAGCGGCTTCTCGCAGTACACGTCGAGCCCCGCGCGCATCGCGGCGACGGCCGGCAGCGCGTGCATGTGATCGGGCGTCGACACGACGACTGCGTCGAGGTCCTTGCGCTCGAGCAGCTTGCGGTAGTCCTTGTAGGTCGCCGCCTTCGGGAACTCCTTGCCCGCGGCGTCGAGACGTTGAGCGTCGATATCGCACAGCGCGACGATGTTCTCGCTCGCCACACCGCGGAGGTTGGCGTGACCGCGGCCCCTGGGACCGACGATGCCGATGTTCAGGCGCTCCGACGGCGCGGCTTTCTTATCCTGCGGCAGCGCGAGGGCGTCGGACGCGCAGGACAGGGCGACGGGAACGGCGGTGCCGGCTGCGAGGGCGCGGCGAATGAACTCTCGACGGCTCTGATGGTCGGACATCGGGGACCTCCTCGGTGGGACGGCGCGCGGCCTGTCCGGATAGAATGACCTCAAGAGTCGGGCATCGCGGCGCCCGGGTCAATAGCGCCACTCCTTCAGGTGCTCGATGACGTCGGCGACC
The DNA here is from genome assembly GCA_964392615.1 of uncultured Planctomycetia bacterium. Taxonomy (GTDB): domain Bacteria; phylum Planctomycetota; class UBA8108; order UBA8108; family UBA8108; genus CAYMRB01. The sequence goes on from CAYMRB010000044.1 coordinate 21,224, forward strand.
GACTGCGGCGACAGCTCGCGCTCGAGGCCCTCCGGCATCAGCGACACGCCGTCCGAGCGCAGCTCGGCGAGCTCGTCTCGCGCGAGTGTCACCGTCTTCCCGCCCGCGATGCGCAGCGTCACGCCGGAGGCCGTCTCGGCCGCGACCACACCGGTGAACACCTCGCCGGTCACCGCCACGGCCGTGTAGCTCGTGTACGCGCCGGCGATCGCCCGGTTCGGGTCGAGGATGTCGATCAGCAGCGATTCGCGGCTGCGCGTGCGCGTGTCGGAGATGTCCGGTGCGACGTCCGTGCCGACGCCGCCGACGCGGTGGCAATTGCTGCAGTGCTCGCCGAATAGCTCGCGGCCGCGAGCGCGGTTTCCCGCGAGACCGAGAGTCGCGCGATAGCGTTCGATCACCTCGTGGCGGTCCGCCGCCGTTCCGAGCAGTCGCTGACCTCGTTGGCGCAGGGCCGCATTCTTGCGGCCGACAAGCTGGCGGCGGGAGAGCGCCGGGATCTCGGACGCCCGGATCTCGTCGGCGTCGATCGCGTCGTAGAGGAGCGCGATGCGCTCGTCGTTCGATGTCAGCGCGCGGAGCGCCGCCTCGCGCAGGCGAGGCGTCAGTCTCGGCCACGCGTCGAGAAGCAGCCTCGCGGCGTCGCGTCCGCCGTGCGCTCCGAGCGCCTCGACCGCCGCCGCGCGCACGGTCGGATCCGGATCGTCCGCGATCAACGTCGCGAGCGCGCTGCGCGTCCGTTCGCCGTGGACATGCGCGAGGAGGCGGATCGACGCGAGACGCGTGCTGGCGTCCACGCGGTTTCCTTCGACTTCGCCGCTGGCGATCGCGGCCGCGTCGCGCGCGATGAAGGTCCGAGGCCACTCGACGTCGGGCGCGACGGCCTGCGCGTGTGCGGCGAGAGGTTTCCGAGCTCGCCGCGCGTCGGCCGCCAGCGCATCGAGGACGGCGAGCCTCCAGCGAACCGTCGAGTCACCGGTCGACTCGCCGAGGCGGCGCAGCAGTGTCGCAACGTGGGCGCGATCGTCTTGCGACTGTCGTGCGCGCGCGAGCGCCTGGCGCACGAGCTCGCGAATCAGCTCGACGCGTCCAAGCGTGGGCGCCTCGGCGACGAGATCCGCCGCGACCTCCGCCGCGCGCGCACGCGCCGCCAGCAGCACGGCGTCGCGCCGCCAGCGATCGTCCGCGCCGAGGCGCGCCACCGTTCGGAGCAGTCGGAGGTGATCGTCCGCGTGGTCTCCGCCGAGATCGGGGTGCCGCGTGAGGACGAGGAGCGCTGCGTAACGGACGCGCGCCTCGGCGACGTTGTCGCCGTCGCGCACGGCAGCGAAAAGCGCGTCGCGAAGCTGTGGGTCGATGTGGTCGCGTCGGAGCATCAGGCGAAGTGCCTGTTCGCGCAGCGCGGGTGCCGCATCGACGAGAGCTGCGCGCAATCCGTCGACGGACACGCCGCCGAGCCCTTCGAGTGTCCACAGCGCGCGCCCGCGGCCGCGTGGGCTCCACCGTCCGGTGACGGACGGATCGCGGATTGCGCTCTCGAGACGCATCGCCGTCGACGACGTCTTGCCGCGCTCGGTCAAGAGGCGCTGTGCCGTCGCGCGCCGCCACGCGTGAGGAGCATCGAGATCGTGGACGAGCTCGGCGTCCGCCGCCGCTGCCGGTCTCTTCTGTCGCGATGTCGAGAGCGGTTTCGCGCCGCGTGGCACGATGCGCCAGAGTCGACCGCGATGGTCGCCGATGCGCAGGTTCGGCAGCCGCAGCTGCTCCGGCGGCATCCACTGCGGGTGCTCGATCATTTCGCGGCACATGTCGACGACCCAGAGCCCGCCGCGCGGTCCGATCGTCACGTCGACCGGCCGGAACCACTCGCTCTCGGACGCGAGGAACTCGCGGCCTTCGCGCTCCGGGCGCGCGGTGAACGTCACACCGGTCGGATCGAGGCGCCACTTGCGCACGAGGTTGCCGGTCGGCTCGCACGTGTACGCGATGCGTTGTCCGTCGCCCTGGTCGACGTCCACCGCGATGCCGCACGCGGCGGTGAACGTTCCCTGGTGCAGGTTGCTTGTCGTCCAATTGCGCGTCAGAGGCCACACCTTCGCCGCGACCGCGCCGGCGTCGGTCAGCACCGCAGAAGGCACGTGGAGCGATCGCGACGGTCCGCTCAGCGCGTCGGTCGGCAGCACGACGTGTTGCAGCGGATTGCGGTTCGTGACGAGGAAGCGATTGCCGGCGTCATCGAACGCGAGACCGTACTGGCTTTGACCGTTGACGGCATCGAACTCGCCACTGAGCGGGTCGAAGCGGAAGTCGCGGCCGCGGATCGATACGGGCTTCCCGTCGGTGATCGGCGCAGGACTGCCGTCGAGCGTCGTCACGGCGCGGATGTCGCCGCCGCGCAGCCCGTTGGCGAGCCAGAAGCGGTTGTCGGGTCCGAGCGTCGGGTGGTTGACGCGTAGCTGCGGGTTCTCGACGGTGAAGCCGGTGAACAGCACGCGGCGCAGGTCGGCGCGGCCGTCGCCGTCGGTGTCCTCGAGGTACAGGACGTCCGGCGCGACCGTGACGATGACGCCCTTCTTCCAGAACGCGATGCCCTTCGCGAATGAGAGGCCGTCGGCGAATGTCGTCGCCGAGCGATAGTGACCGTTCGCGTCGGGATCGCCGAGCACGCGAATGCGCCCGAGCGGCGGGCTGCCCTTCGGCGGCCCGACCGGGTAGTCGCCCATCTCGACGACCCACGGACGCTCGTCCGCGTCGAACACGAGCGTGATCGGATCGACGACCACGGGCTCGGTCGCGACCAGCTGAACGTCGTAGCCCGCGTCGACGTGCAGCGCCGAGCGAGAGCGCTCCGGCGACGGGCCGGGCGAGTCAGCGAACGCGTGGCTGGCGAGCGCAACGAGAACGGCCGCGAGGATCGAGGCGCGACGAGGGAACGCCGCGCGTGCTATCGTGTAGCGCAACCGATTGCGGAGGGCGGACATGTCGACAGTCTACACGGACGGCGGCACAAGCGGCGAACGGGAGCCGGGCAAGCGGTGGGTGTGTCCGGACTGCGGTGAACGCATCGACGGTCACTTCACGAGCTGCTGGAAGTGCAGCGGCGAGGGGGCACCAGTGGAGAACGACGCGGAGGCGAATCGCGGAGCGGCGTTTCCGTGGCGGCTCGCGGGCTTCGTCCTGAGGTACGGCCTCGCGGTCGCGATCGGCATCGGGATCGGCTACGAGGTCTGCGAGATCAGCGGCCGGTTCGAACGCGATCGCGACGGCGACGGGCGAATCGACGTGTGGCATGCGCCGAGCGGCAGCGCGTACGACAACAACGGCGACGGAACGCCCGACAGCTATTCGTACGGCCGTCGGACGGAGTCAGACGAGAACTTCGACGGCGAGATCGACACTCGGGTTTGGTTCGACGAGCTGGGCGAGGTGGAGCGTCTGGAAAACGACCGGAACTTCGACGGCGAGGTCGACGAGTGGGCCTGGCACGACGAGCCCGGCCACATGAGGCGGTCGAAGACGGACCACGATTTCGACGGCAAGGCGGATTACTGGAGTTGGCACGGCGAGCACGACCACCTGGAGCGTTCGGAGCGGGACTCGAACTTCGATGGCCGGGTTGACGTCTGGACGTGGTACGGCGAGCAGGGGGCGACGCAGCGCTCGGAGTCGGACACCGACTTCGACGGCAAGGTCGACTTCTGGAGTTGGTACGACGAGCTGGGTAGTCTGGCGCGCTCGGAATCGGACACCGATTTCGACGGCACGGTCGACGACAAGTCCTGGTACGAGGACTCCCGGATGACGCGGTCGGAAGCGGACACCAACTACGACGGCACGGTCGATTTCCGATCCTGGTACGAGGAGTCTCGGATGACCCGATCGGAGGTGGACGACAACCACGACGGCAAGGTGGACGGCTGGCAATGGTACGACCAGCTTGAACGTTTCGATCGCGCCGAGTCCGACTCCGACTTCGACGGCGAGCCCGACTGGTTCGAGGAGTACGTCGACGGGAAGCCGTCGATCGCCCGTTCCCGCCGTGGCGGTCGCGACGGAGTCGTTGTCGTCGAACGTCACTACAAGGACGCTGTTCCTACCCACGAGCTCGTCGACGAGGACGAGGACGGCACCTTCGACCTGCGCATCGACTACGACTACCTCGGCAAGGAAACCGCGCGCAAGCGGCTCTGAGCCGGCCTACCGCAGCCCGACCGCGCGATACACCCGGTCGACCGTCGCCGTCGCCGTCTCGCGCGCCCGTTCCGCACCCTGCTTCAGGATCGCGTAGACCGCGTCGGGATCCTTCGCGAGCTCCTCGCGCTTGTCGCGGAACGGCTCGAAGTACTCCATCACCTTCGCGAGCAGCGCCTTCTTCGCGTCGCCGTAGCCGTAGCCTCCCTTGTGGAAGCGGTCGGCCATCTCCTCGCACTCGGCGTCGGTCGCGAACAGCGTGTAGAGCTGGTAGACGTTGTTGCCTTCGGGGTCCTTCGGCTCCTCGACGGTCTTCGAGTCGGTCACGATGCCCATGATCGATTTCTTCAGCCGCTTCTTGCCGGCGAACATCTCGATCGTGTTGTCGTAGCTCTTCGACATCTTCTGGCCGTCGACGCCGGGGACGACCGCGGTCGCCTCCTCGACTTGCGCCTCGGGGATGACGAGGACCGGATCGTCGGCGCTCGCGTAGATGTGGTTGAAGCGCTGCGCGATGTCGCGCGTGACCTCGACGTGCTGGATCTGGTCCTTGCCGACCGGCACGCGGTGCGAGTCGTAGATCAGGATGTCGGCCGCCATCAGCACCGGGTACGCGAACAGGCCGTGGTCCGCCGCGATGCCCTTCGCGGTCTTGTCCTTGAAGCTGTGGCAGCGCTCGAGGAGACCCATCGGCGTCAGCGTCGACAGGACCCACGCGAGCTCCTGCACCTCGGGCACCTCCGAGTGGCGGAAGAACACCGTGCGCTCCGGGTCGAGCCCGAGCGCAAGGTAGTCGAGCGCGACGCCGAGGACGTTATCACGCAGCGTCGCGGCGTCCTTGATCGTCGTCAGCGCGTGGTAGTCGGCGATGAAGTAGTAGCAGTCGCCACCGCCGCTGAGGACGCGCTCCTGCGCCTCGATGTGCTGCTTGATCGCGCCGAAGTAATTGCCGAGGTGGAGGACGCCGGACGGCTGGATGCCGGACAGATAGCGCATGATCGGTCTCGTGGTGGTCGCTCGGGTTGCGCGTCGCGTCGGTCAGTCGCTGAGGACTTCGACGTCCTCCAGCGCGACGAAGTCGTCGCACGTCCGCATGTCGAACGAGCGGCAGATCTCCGGCCGGTGCTCGTAGACGGAGCAACGCCAGCGATCCTGATCGTCCTGCTTGAGGAACATGCACTTCTCCTCGCCGTCGTCGTCTTCGTCGCAAGCGAGTTGGTACGGGTAGTCCTCGCACCAGTCGACGGCGTCGACGAGGTGCTTCTTCGCGAGCGCGCTCGGCGACATCCCGAGTCCCGCGGCGAGGCGCTCGGCGTCGCTGCGCTTGACGAGCACGTTGTACTTGCGGCAGCACGACGAGCTCTCACACGAGTCGCAGTGGATGGCCTCGCGGTCCGGATCGGCCTCCATCACGCGGCGGCGGACGACGTCGAAGAGCTCGCGACACGCCTCCTGGAGCTCCTCGTCCTGGTAGACGTCCAGCGTGCGCGAGGCGCGCAGAGTCGTCTGCCAGCGGTTCGTCGTCTGCTCGCAGGGCAGGTCGAACTCGACCTCGAGGTCGCCCGATTGGTTCAACGACAGGAGGTGGATCGACAGCCCGTTGAGGGGGAAGTCGATATGTGGGTGGTCCTTCTTCATGCGGTGTTCGGCGCCGGGTCGGGTGGGCTCTGCGGGCTCCGCACCGGGCGAAGCGAACCGTGTACTCTACCAGCGCGGACGAGGGGGTCCAGAGCGGGACCGCGGCCGGCGATCCCGGCGGCCCGCTGGTCGGGTCGGACCGCCGGTCGGAGTCTGCGGCTGCGTTCTCTCTAAATCGCTGCGGGGTAACGCATTGCGACGTTTCTGGCGGTCTTGCCGGAGGGCCGGTAGGGTGCGATCCTGTTCCGGCGCGCCGAGGATGATAGAATCCTGCGGAACCCGAACATCGACGGAGCCGCTGTTCCCCCGAGGGTTCTCACGACAGAAGTCGATTGGGGGCGGCGGCTCCGCCGCTTTCTCAGACACTCGCTGATGCCGACGGCTTCGCGCAAGCGCACCGCGCGACACGACCGACTGCTCCGCTCTCTGGCGGACGCCGCCCGTGTCGCGGTGATTACCCACGACAACCCCGATCCGGACGCGATCGCGTCCAGCTGGGGCCTCGTCGTGCTCATCGAGCGCGTGCTGCGAATTCCGGCCACCGCGGTCGCCGGCGGCGGCATCATCCGCGCGGAAAACCGCGCCATGGTCGAGCTTCTGCGGCCGCCGATCGAGCTCGTCGACGAGTTCGTCGCCGAGGAGGGCACGGCGATCGTCGTCGTCGACACGCAGTTCCCCGGTCTCCTCGACTGCGAGGGCGCCTGCCGGTCCTGCGCGGCCGTCGTCGACCACCACGCCCACGAGGCGACCGGCAGCGGCGGACCGAAGAGCAGCGGCGCGAGCAAGGGATCGAACGGCGCGCAGGGCAAGGCCGCGAACGGCAACGGCCGTCGGCTCCGATTCGCCTACCGCGACATCCGACCGCGCGTCGTCGCATCGTCGTCGATGGTCGCCGGGTACCTGAAGGCCCTCGAGATCGAGCCGGATCGGCCGCTGGCGACCGCGCTGCTCTACGGCATCCACACCGACGCCACCGGTTGGGACGTCAAGTTCTCGCGCACCGACCGCGCCGCGATCGCGTGGCTGTCGCAGTTCTCCGATCCCGAGCTGCGCGGCCAGATCGAGCGGGCACCGATTCCGCGGAGCTACTTCGAGAGCGTCATCCTCGCGCTGCAGAACACGTTCACTTACGAGGACGCCGCGATCTGCTTCCTGCCGAGCTGCCAGTCGATCGAGGTCGTCGGCGAGGTCGCCGATCAGCTATTGCGCTGCGAGGGCATCGAGCGCGTGCTCTGCGGTGCGGTTCGCGACGGACGCATGGTGTTCTCGGCGCGCACGGGCGCCGCTGGCGGCAACGCCGCCCATCTGCTCGAACGCACGCTGCGGCGTCAGGGGAGCTGCGGCGGGCACATCCACCGCGCCGGCGGCTTCCTGATCCTCAAGGGCGCGGGCAGCCAGCAGGACGTCGAGTCGCGGCTGCGCTCGCGGTGGCTCGTCGCGTGTGGGATCGCGCAGCAACGCGGCACGCGCCTCGTCGCCAAGCGCGAAATTCTCAAGGCGCTCGAGTAGCGCGGCAGAACCCTACGCTCTCGGCTCGTTCCCCGGCTTCCACTTGACGTTGCAGCCCATCGACGGCTGCTGATCCGCTGGCGGCGCGTCGCCGGCGAGCAGCGCGTCGACCGCGGCGATCAGATCGCGGCCACTCGGCGTGCCGTTGTCCGGCCTCGTCTCGTCGTACTGCCCGCGGTAGTACAGGCGGTGTTCGGCGTCGTAGAGGAAGAAGTCCGGCGTGCACGCCGCGCAGTAGGCCTTCGCGACCTCCTGCGTCTCGTCGTAGAGGTACGGGAACGTGTATCCGACCGCCGTGACCTCCTCGACCATCTTCTCGGGGCTGTCGGCCGGGTGCGTCTCGACGCTGTTCGAGCTGATCCCGACCACGCCGACGCCGCGATCCTGCAGCTCCTTGCACGCCGCGGCGAGGTGCTCGCGCAGGTGGATCACGTACGGGCAGTGATTGCACATGAAGATCACGAGCAGCGGCCGGCCCGCGAAGTCGTCGCGGCGGACCGTCGCTCCGTCCGTCGCCGGCAGCGCGAAGTCGGGAGCGGGCGTGCCGAGGTCGGGCATCGTCGAGGGCGTGAGTACCATGGTCGTCGTGTCTCGTGTGCGGGTGGAAGCCGCGGGGAACAAGGCCGCGGGGGCGATGGACGTTAGCGCAAAAGGCGCGCGAGGTCGAGATGTGCCACTGGCGTGGGGCGAACGACTTCGTATACTCGACGACCGGGTCTTGGTCTCACTTTGTCCTCGACGTGGGTTCTCAAGCGATGCGCGCAGCGTTCCTGTTCCCCGGCCTACCGGTCGCGTTTGCCGTCGTCCTCGGTTGTGGCGTGCTCGACGCGGCGACGTTCATCGCGCCGCGCAACCTCGCGGAGCTCGCGAGCCAGTCGGACGCCGTCGTCCTCGCCCGCGCTCGCCCATCGAGCTCGCACGAGCGCGGTGGGCTGATCTTCACCGACACCGAGCTCGAGGTCGTCGAGGCCGTGTCCGGTCCGCTCGACGCCGGCGACATCGTTGTCGCGCAGGCTCCCGGTGGGGAGCTCGACGATGGGCGGTTCTGGAGCGTGACCGGTGCGCCGCGATTCGTCGAGGGCGCGACGTACTTCGTGTGCCTGCAGAAGAAGGACGAGCGGGACCTCTGGATCCCGACGATGCTGTCGTGGGGCGTCCTGCGCGAGACGTTCGATGACGACGGCGAGGCCGTGCTCGTCCCCGATGGCAAGCTTCACGTCGAGGACGGCATGCCCCGACTCGACGGCGGTGTCACCGAGCGGCTCGTTCCGTACGTTCGTGACGCCTTCCTTCCGCACCTCGCTCGAGTGCTGCGGGGCGAGGAAGCGTGGAACGGTTCCGGCGTCGAGTCGGAGTATCGGCCGTCCGGCGCGGGCGACGGAGGCATCGCCGACGCGCCCGACGGTTGCTCGTTCATGAATTCGGGCGGCCGCAACTTCCGGTGGCGCGCGTTCGACGGCGGCGGCACGGCGACGATGTACTGCAGCCTCGAAGGCGATCTGTCGCTCGCCAACCGCGGCTATCCGCTCATCCAACAGGCGATGGACATGTGGATGAGTGTGTCGGACAGCAGCTTCAATCTGCGCTTCGGCGGCGCTCGCCGAGTCACTCCGAGCTGCGGCGGCGGGCAGGACTCCGTCAACAACTTCATCCTGCTCAACGATCCGTGCTCCGACATCGGCGATCTGTCCGGCTGCGGCGGCGTTCTCGCCTACGGCGGTCCGCGTGGCGGCGGGTCGCACTCGTTCGACGGCACGTCCTGGAACACGATCACCGGCTGGATCGTCGTCGTGAACAACGGCTCCGGGTGCCTCGGCAACTCGAACTGGCGCATCATGATGGCGCACGAGCTCGGCCACGGGCTCGGCTTCGGACACGTCGACGACTCCGGCGCGCTGATGTACGCGAGCTGCTGCCGCAACGTGAACACGACCGACCGCACCTGCGGTCGCTACACGTACCCCGCGCAGGATGCGAGCAACGATCGGCCGCAGGCCGACGCCGGCACCGACCGCAGCATCGCGCTCGCGGGCAATCGCGCGCGCATTCGGGGCACCGTGGCCGACGACGGCTCGCTGGCGAACGTCGACACGACCTGGACGAAGCTCGTCGGGCCGGGTTCGGTGGTCTACGACGATCCGGGCTCGCTCGACACGGTCGCGACGTTCTCGCGGTCGGGTTCGTACCTGCTCGGGCTCGAGGCTCACGACGGCGAGTTGCTCGACATCGACACGGTGAACGTCGACGTCGAGATCTTCGTCGGCTCGAACGCGCGGCTGACGTTTCAGCAGGGCGTCGATGGCTACTCCGGCACGCGCGACACGACGATTCAAGAGAACGCTCCGGCGGCGAACCTCGGGGCCAGGGAGTCGCTCGAGGTCGACGCGGACGATCCGGGCGACTCGGGCCTCGCGTCGCAGGGGTTGCTGCGTTTCGACGGCATCTTCGGCAGCGGTAGCGAGCGGATCCCTCCCGGCGCGGCGATCCACTCGGCCTGGCTCGAGCTGACGACGACGAACCAGGGCGATGGCGCGTCGTTCCATCGCATGATGGATGCGTGGAACGAGGCGAGCACGTGGGAGTCGTTCGGCAGCAACGGCATCCAGGCGGGCGGTGAGGCTTTGGCCGCGACCGACGCGACCAGCGCCGGAGTCGGCGAGCCCGCGCGGATCGACGTCACCGCGAGCGTCGACGCGTGGTCGCGAGACCCCGAGGCGAACCTCGGCTGGGCGCTCCTGCCGAGCGGCGACGACGGCTGGGACTTCGACTCGTCCGAGGGCGACGAGCCGCCGCGTCTGGTCGTCGAGTATCCGGTCTTCGAGCGGCGCACGCTGATCGCGATCGGCGACGAATGGGATTACTTTCGCGGCACCGCAAACCCGCCGAGCGACTGGAACGACGCGGACTTCGTCCCCACCGCGGCCTGGCGCAGCGGCGCGACGGGAATCGGCTACGGCGATGGCGACGACGCGACGGTGCTCACCGACATGGAAGACCGCTACATGACGGTGTACTGCCGGCGCGAGTTCGCGGTCGACGAACCGGCCGGGCTCGTCCAGCTGCTCCTGCGGATCGACTACGACGACGGCTTCGTCGCGTACCTCAACGGCGTCGAGGTCGCCCGATCGACGAACATGGGCGCGCCCGGCTCGCCGGTCGGGCGCAACACCGAGCCCTCGCCGAACCACGAGGCCGGCGCGTTCGAGGACTTCGGCATCGCTGCGGACGCGCTGCGCGCCGGTGTCAACGTGCTCGCGGTCGAGGTGCACAACGCCGGCGTGGGCTCGAGCGACCTGTCGTTCATCCCCGAGCTGACCGGCGACGTGTTGCTCGTCGCGGGCGGCGCGGAGTGGAGCTACCTGCCCGGCACCGAGCCGGCCCCGTCCGACTGGAACCAGCCGAGCTTCGACGATCGCATGTGGGCCACGGGCGCGGCGGGCATCGGATACGGCGACGGCGACGACTTCACCGAGCTCGACGATATGCGCGGCAACTACGTCAGCGTGTTCTGTCGCCGCGAGTTCATCGTCGAGTGTCCGACGCGCATCGAGAGCCTGCTGCTGACGGTTGTCTACGACGACGGCGTCGTCATCTGGCTCAACGGCGTGGAGGTCGATCGTTTCAACATGCCCCGCGGTGCCGTCGGGTGGTCGACCTCGGCGTCATCGTCGGTCGAGTCCGCGCGCGATAGCATCGACATATCGGGCGAGTTGCTGCGCGAGGGGACGAACGTGCTCGCGGTGAGCGTCCACAACGCCAGCATCGGCAACTCGGACCTGTCATTCATGGCCGTGCTCGTGCCGTTCTTCGCTCCCGAGGGTGTGGGGGAGTGCGACGACCTCGGCCCGCGCTTTCGCCGCGGCGACGCGTCGCCCGACGGCGAGCTCGACGTCTCCGATGCGATCCTCGTGCTTCTGTCGCTCTTCGGCAGCGGTGAGCCGTTGTCGTGTCCGGACGCGGCCGACTTCGACGATGACGGGGCGATCCGGATCAACGATCCCATCGCGTTTCTCGGCCACCTGTTTCAGGGCGCGCCGCCGCCTCCCGCGCCGCACGGTCGCTGTGGGGGCGACCCGACGGAGGACGAGCTCGGCGAGTGCATCGCGTCGGGCTGCTGAGACGGCGGCCATCGAGGCAGAGGCGCCGCCCACCCCGGGGGGGGGGATACCCCGCCAGCGCGGCGCCCGCGGATTTGGCGGCTAACCACGCGACACCCGGGGCGGCGGCCCCGCCGAGTTCGTGGGCGCCCTGCGGGTGCTCTTCGTCGTCCTTCGAGCGGGCTCGAACGTCTCGAGGAGCTCAGAAGGTGGTTCGCGTGTCTTCGTCAGCTCGCGTCGCGCGCCGAGCGCCGAGCGCAGGAAGGCATCGATACTCGCGAGCTCGTTCGGCGTGGCGTGAACGACGATGCGGTCGTCGTCGAGCAGGATCACCTCGACGCCCTTGCCGAACTTGCCGATGAACGCTCGGAACGCGCGGGCCTTCTCCGCCTTCAGGCGGTAGAACGCGCGCTGGCCTTCGCGTTCGAAGAGATGTCCGAGTAGGGGAGTCAGCTCGCCGAGAGGACGCGCTTCCTCGGGCGGCGCGGCGCCAGCGATCCTCGTACCCGCGGTGCGCGGCTGGGACACGGCGTCGGTCCGTCCGCCCGCGCGTCCGCCCGCACGGCCGGCCCCGAGGGCTTGCGCGGTGCGGCTCGGCGTCACCGCGCGGGGGCGCGAGACCGACTCGCCGATCAAGGCGCGCTCGATGACAGCACGAGTCCGCGCGGCCGGTTCGGCGGTCGTTTCGTCGACTCGCGGGCGGGTGAAGCCGGCGTTTGCTCCGCCGCGGGGCACTCGCGATCGCGAGGTGCTGCGCGACTCCTCACGCATCGCGCGAAGCTCGGCGAGCACGAGACGGATCTGCTGATCGAGCGTGTGGACCTGTGCCTCGAGATCGCGGATTCGCGTGCGGTCGTCCGGCGCGCTATGGCCGAGTCCCGGCACGCCCGCGGGGGCCGCGCCCATGACCGTCGGGCGCCTTTTCTTCGCTCTGCTGACGCGTCGACGGGGTTCGTCCGCGCTAACGTCGGTGGGCTCGGCGCCAGGAGCTTCGGATACCCCTTCCGCGATGCCGACCGGATTCGCCCCGAGACCGACGCGTTTCGGAGGCGGCGGCGGGACCGGCGGCGGCGGGGCCGGCGGGACCGGCGGTCTCGGCACGTCGGGCGGCGGGGCCGGCGGTCTCGGCACGTCGGGCGGCGTGTCCGACGATCTCGGCACGTCGGGCGCCTCCACGACCTCCTCCAACGACACGTCGGCGGGCGGCGTGTCGGGTGGTTCGCTCTCCTGCGACCAACCGGGCAGGCTCGCTGCGACGAGCACGAGGACCGCGAAGCCCGATGCGATCGGGACGCGGGGGCGGGACGACTCGTTCAAAATCATCAGAAGTCTCCTTTCGAAGATGCGCCGCGGACCGCTCGCCATCGCGAGCCCCGGAGTCGGCGCGGGAGCTCCGGGTCTCCCGACGTGGCCGCCGGGAGCGGAAAGGAGACGCGTGATCTCGATCAGCGTCTCCGCGTAGGCCCGCCGCTGCGCAGTCGGACGGGACCAGACGACCCACGCGTCACACGCGAGCTCCGACGCGATGCGGAGCTCGCGACGTGCGAGCCAGTAGAGTGGGTGGAACCACCACAGGATGCCGGTGACGAGTACGAGCCACGCGACCCAGTGGTCGCGTCGTTTCAGATGCGCGAGCTCGTGTAGCACGACCCCGCGCATCGAGGCGTCGTCGAGGGATGACGATAGATCTCGAGGGATGACCAGCGTCGGCCTCAAGACGCCGCAGACGAACGGCGACGCGGTCTGCGGCAGGGAGACGACCCGAGGCGCGCGGACGCGCATCTCGCGAGCGAGATCTCGGACGCACGCGGTCCAGCGACTCGGGGCCGGCGCGCAGCTGCGGAGCCAGCGCCTCAGGCGCAGCACGCGGGCGAGTTGGATCCACGCGGCGATTGCGGCTCCGAGGGCCCACGTCCACGCGATGGCGCGCGCGATGTCGGCGCGACTCAGGGCGATCGCGGGCGCGAACGTCGCTGTCTCCGCGGAGGCAGCGGCCGGCGGCGGCGATGTGGTCGGCGTTGCGGTCGGCGTTGTGGTCGGCGTAGCGGTCGGCGTAGCGGTCGGCGAGGGCGGCGGCCCCAGGGAGAGCCACCCGTGTTCCTCGCCGTCTGTCGTCCCGTCCGGCGACGCCGTCTGGAGATCTCGTGGCGTATCGAGCTGCGCCTCGGGCGTGAGAGCCGTCGCGCCGTCAGCGACGCCCGCCGTCGCCGCGATGTCGTCTGCTTGCGGCTCCGCATCCGTCCACTGAATCGGCTCTACCCAGACGTTCCAATCCGCGACCGGCCACGAGAAGAACGGCGGTGTCGCCAGCTTGACGAGGACGATCAGCCACAGCGCGTGCCGCATCGCCGGACGCGGTCGAGCGAGCCGACACACGATGAGCGCCACGGCGGCGAGCATCGTCGCGACCAGCGTGTTTTCGACGATCCACCAGCTCATGACCGCCTCCTGCGCTGGCGCTTCGGTCCGGTGTCGTGCCCCTCCATGTCGTCGAGCA
>CAYMRB010000045.1:0-34620 GCA_964392615.1 uncultured Planctomycetia bacterium
CGCGGTGCCGCGCCGCGCAGCTACGCCGCTTGTCTCGTCGATCTCGCCCGCACGCTGGTGTCGCCGCGCACGACGATCGCGATCGCGATGGCGCGGCCGTCGCAGCTCGAGGGCCGTATCCTCGCGATCCTCGACGCGCGCCGCGAGCGACGCGCCCCGCGTCGCCGCGTGCGGTGGCTGGCGACGGCGGCGGCCGTGTTGGCGCTCGCGCCGCTCGCGATCATCGGGCTCGGAGCGCAAGACGGCGGCGGCGACGAAGCCGACGGCGCTGCGGCGGCGAAGACCGTCACGGTGTCGCTCGACGGCACGGCGATGTTTCGGTCGATCCAGAAGGCCGTCGATGCCGCACCCGTCGGCGGCGTCGTGCGCATCGCGGCCGGCGAGTACGACGAGCTGGTCGAGATCCGCAAGGCGATCACGGTCGAAGGTGCCGGTGCCGACAAGACCGTGCTCGCGACGCTCGACCGATCGGGCGGCCTCGACGACGCGAAGGTCCGCAACGAGATCATGCGGCGCATGCGCGAGGCGAAGGACGACGCGGCACGACACGCGATTCGCGACGAGTATCTGGCCATGTTCACCTCGAAGCCCGTGCTGCGCGTCGTCGACGCGAAAGACGTCGCGCTGCGCGGCCTGCGGCTCACTCTGCGCAGCAAGTCGAGCCAGCCGTCGTCGCGGCCGGGGGCCGTGGTCGAGCTGCGCGGCTCTCGGGTGGTGATGTCCGAGTGCGCCGTCGTCGGATCGCCGTCGAGTGGCATCGTCGTCCCGGCGGGATCGAACGTCGAGATTCGCCGTTGTCTCGTCGCCGGCGTCGCCGCGACGGGCATCGCGATCGGTGATCGCGAGGGCTCGGCGCTTGTCCACGTCGTCGACTCCGACATCCGCAATTGCCGGCACCGCGGCATCACGATCGCCCGCGGCTGCGACGAGGTCATCATCGAACGCTGCCGCATCTCGGGTTCCGAATGGCACGGCATTCGGTACGACGACGCGTCCCCGACCATCGTCGGCAATCGCATCTTCGACAACGCGCGTTCGGGGATCTACGCGTCCGGCAAATCAGCGGCGGCGGTACGCCAAAACGTCTTCCACGACAACGACATGGGCGGCATGTCGTGCTGGTCCCAGAATGGCGACGTGATCGAGGGGAACACGTTCGCGGTGAACGAGCGCTCGGGTCTCAGTGTCTTGGGCAAGTCGCGGCCGCTCGTGCGGAAGAACATTTTCTGCGCGAATCCCGTCGGCGTTCTCTGTGGCGATATCGGCGGTGACTCGCCTGACACGAAGGCCGACGGCACGGTGGCGCTGAGCGGCAATCTGTTCTGGCAAAACGGGCGCGACACGAAGTGGACGCAACGGAAGGGCGACGGCGAGGATCCCGTCGACGTCGACTTGGCGCACGACACGGAGGAGCCTCCGGTACGCACCGCTCCGGGTTTTGTCGACGCGGCGGCGAAGGACTTCACGCTGGCCGCGAATTCCGCCGCTCGACGCGCCGATATCGGCGCCACCGAGGCGATTCCGCTCGCGAGTCCCTGGGAGCTCCAAGCCGAGGAACGACCCGCGCTCGTCGAACGCGACCGAAGACGAGAGATGGCGCAGCACCGGGACACCGCGAAGAACGCCAAGGCGATGGCGGAGCCGTGGACTGCCGACATCGCGCAGATCCACGACGCGGCGAAGCGCACGGCCGGCATCGAGACCCTGCGCGAAGCCCTCGCGAGCGACGATCCGGTGCGCGTCCTCGCGGGCCTCATCGCGTTCCTGGACACGCGCAAAGTGGAGTACGACAAGATTCCGTTCCGGCCCCAGCTCCTGAAGATCGCCGATTCGCCACCGCGCATCGGCACGGCGAAGGCGTTCTACGCGCTCGCGCAGACCGGCATCGAGCCCGGCGACCTCGACCTCGTCCTGAAGGCGGCGAAGAACCCGTCGGCGGACTTCGTCGGCAGCGTCAGCCATGTGATCAACACGTTCACCAAGGGCCACATCTCCGGCGAGGCAGCGGACATCGTCTTCGACCAGCTCGCGATCGAAAGGTCGCGTGAGCTCAAAGAGGTCCTGCGGGGACTGTGGGGCGTGAAGGTGCCGAAGAAGGTCGAGGCGCGGTTGATCGAGATCTCCAAGAACGCGACCACCCGCGGCGATTGCGTGTACTACGTGCTGAGCACGATGAAGGAGAAGTCACCAGCGGTCATCGAGGTGCTGTTCGGGGTCGCAGAGGAGCTCGGGCAGAACACCGGCCGTGCGATCTGGGGCCTCGGCCACGGCGTCGTTCCCGAATCGCAGAAGGAGGTCGCCGACTTCATGCTGCGGTTCATGAACGGGCGCTCGGGAGTGAGGAGCGAGTGTCTGGAGATCGTCGCGCGTTACGGCGACGCGTCGCATCTCGAGGCGCTCGAGAAGATCGCGCAGAACGAGCTCGTCAAGGACGAGCTGCGCGAGCGCGCGGAGAAAGCGGCCGAGATCATTCGCGAGCGCGAGGCGAAGAAGAAGGCGTCGGAGTAGGCGAGCGAAGCGCTCAGCGCTCCTCCCTCTCCTCGGGTTCGGCGGCCTCGTCCAGAATCTGCTCGAGCCGTCTCGCGTCCTTCGGGTCGTCCGGGTCGAGAGCTTCGAGCACGCCGTCGTCGTTGGGGATGTCGACCTCGGCGTCTGCGTGATCGAAAAGCCCTTCCTCGTCCATGTGCCGTCTCCGGTGCTCCGAGCCTCGCTCCGCCACCTGCCGCGGGGCGGGCACCGCGGAGAACGCGAGCATAGCGTACCGGCTCCGAGCGTGGCAAGCTGGTCGTCAACGGAGGAAACCCGCAATGCTCGAACGCCGATCTTTCTTCTTCAGTCTCAACACGTTGATCGCCGCGGCGGCTCTGGTCGCCCCGTGCGCGGCTCCCGCCCGTGCGGCGGACGATCTGCCGCACATTGTTTTCATCCTCGCCGACGACATGGGCTGGGGCGATCCACAGTGCAATCGCGCCGAGTCGAAGATTCCCACGCCACACATGGATCGCCTCGCGGCCGAGGGCATGCGCTTCACCGATGCGCACACGCCGTCCGCGGTGTGCACACCGACTCGCTACGCGCTGCTGACCGGACGGTTCGCCTGGCGAACGCGGTTGAAGCGCGGAGTGCTCGGCCCGTACAGCGCACCGCTGATCGAGTCCGATCGGCTGACGCTGCCCTCGATGCTACGCGCGAAGGGCTACGCGACCGCGTGCGTCGGCAAATGGCATCTCGGCATGCAGTGGGCGACGAAGAAGCCGGGCGTCAAGCTGCCGCCTCTCTGGGACCGCAAGTTCGATCAGAGTCAGATCGACCTGGGCGGCCGCATCACCGCGGGGCCGTTGACCGCCGGGTTCGATGAGTACTTCGGCACTGCTGTGCCGAACTTCCCGCCGTACTGCTTCATCGAGAACGATCGCATCCTCGGTGCGATTCCCGTGCGACCGAAGCCGAACGATGTGTACGGCAATCCTGGCCTGATGCAGGAGGGCTGGAAGCTCGAGGAGATCCTCCCCGGTCTCGAGAAGCGCGCTGTGGCGACGATCGAGCGCCGGGTGCGCGAGGACCCGAAGCGACCGTTCTTCCTCTACATGCCGCTGACCGCGCCGCACACGCCGATCGTGCCGGCCGCGAAGTACCTCGGCAAGAGCGCGGCGGGCGACTATGGCGATCTCGTGCATCAGGTCGACGCCGTCGTCGGATCGGTCGTCGCGACGCTCGAGCGCCTGGCGATCGCGGATCGCACGTTGGTGATCGTCACGTCCGACAACGGCTCGCCTGCTCGCGCCGGTGATCCGCACATCCGCAGCAACAAACACCACGCGACGAACGCCGTGCTGCGCATGTACGGCCACAATCCGAACGCGCCGTGGCGAGGCATGAAGGCCGACATATTCGAAGGCGGTCATCGCGTGCCGATGATCGTCCGCTGGCCGGGGCGCGTGAAGGCGGGCTCGGTCAATCGTCAGACCGTCTGTCTCGTCGACACGATCGCGACCGTCGCCCAGGTCATCGGCTGCGAGCTGCCCGACGACGCGGCGGAGGATTCGTTCAGCCTGCTGCCGACGTGGCGCGATCCGACGAAAGCCGTACGCTCGGACCTCGTGCACCACTCCGGCAACGGCGCGTTCGCGGTGCGCGCGGGCGATTGGAAGCTCATCGCCGGACACGGTTCCGGCGGCTGGACGCGCGTGCCGAAGAAGAAGGGCGACCCGCCGGGGCAGCTCTACAACCTCGCCGCCGACCCGGGCGAGACGAAGAACCTGTATCGCGACAAGCCCGAGGTTGTCGCACGGCTCCAGAAGGTGCTCGAGCGGTACCGGAGCGTGGGACGCAGCCGACCGCCGGTGAGCGCGAGGTGACACTCGAAGCACGCTGTTGACCGGAGCGTCGTGCTTGGGCTCCGATGGCGTCGACGTGGAACCCGTTTCACACGACGCCGAAGGAGGTCCTCGCGATGACCGTTTCGCCGCGCCGCTCGCTTTTCGCGTATCTCCCGATCGCGCTGCTCGCGGTCGTCCTCGCCTTCGTCGCCCTGACGACTCCACCCGCAGCGGCAGCTGACCGCATCGTCGCCGGCGTGGCGAGGGTCGACGTGACCCCGACAGAACCCGTCTGGCTCGCCGGCTACGCGGCGCGCAAGCACGCGCATACCGGCATCGACACGCGGCTCTTCGTCACGGCGATGACGCTCGCCAACGAGAACAGCGACCATCCCACCGTCATCGTGTCGCTCGACAATTGCGAGGTCACCGAGCACTTCACCAAGCCCGTGTTGCGGGAGATCGAGTCGCGGTACGCTCTGCCGCCGGAAGCCGTGATCATCGTGTCGACGCACACGCATTCCGCGCCGGTCCTGCCCGATACGCTTCCCGGCATGTTCGGCTTCGAGGGCGAGGAGGCCGCGCGCATCCGGCGCTATGGCGAACGACTACGCAAGCAGCTCGTCGAGGTCGTCGGCGGGGCGCCCGCCAAGCCCGCGCCGGTGTAGCTGGCGGGGGGGAGGGGGCGCGCCGGGTGCGCGATGAACCGTCGCGTGTACCGCGGCGGGAAGGCGACGTTCGGCGAGAATCACGACGGACCGACGGTCGAGGACGTGCCCGTGTTACGAGTGAGCTCGCTCGATGGCAAGGTGCTCGCGGTCCTCTTCGGCTACGCGTGCCATGCCACGACGATCGGCGGCGCGTCGGGCGACGAGTTCTACGCGGTCAGCGGCGACTATCCTGGATACGCCCGGCGCGCGATCGAGGAGGTGTGGCCGGGCGCGCAAGCGATGTTCCTCATCGGATTCGGCGCGGACATCAACCCGGCGCCGCGCGGCGGGCTGCAGCGTTCGCGGCAACACGGGCTCGAGCTCGCCGGTGCGGTCACCGGAGTCCTCACGCAGCCGATGCGCGACGTCGGCGGCGAGGTTCGCCGAGCGACGCGACGCGTGCGACTGCCGCTGGAGCCGGCGCCGCCGCGCGAGAAGCTCGTCGAGGACGCGCGCAGCGAGAACGAGTACATCGCCCGTCGCGCTCGATACTACCTCGACGCTCTCGACGCGGGGAAGCCGCGGCCGCAGCATGTCGAGTGTCCGATCACGGTGCTGCGCATCGGAGACGATCTGACGTTCGTCTTCATGGCCGGTGAGGTCGTGATCGACTACGCGCTGCGCCTCGGTCGCGAGCTCGGCGCCGAGCGTCCATGGTTGGTCGGCTATGCGACCGGCGTGCCGTGCTATTTCCCGAGCCGCCGTATCCTTCTCGAAGGCGGATACGAGGCCGACAGCTCGCTGATCTACTACGGCCTCTACGGACCGTTCCAGGAGTCGATCGAGGATCGGGTCGTCGGTGCGGTCCGCGAGATGGTCCCGGCGACGCGATCCGAGTGAGTGAAACGAGGAGGGAATCACGATGCAGTCCACCGCGATCTTCCGAGCGTTCTTCCTGACGCCGTGGCTCGTCGCCTGCGCAGCGCACACGCTTGCGGCCGCCGAGCTCGCGTCGCCTGCCGAGATCGTCCGCCGCGCGGCGCTTCGCGGCGGTCTCGTCGTGCACATCGCCGGCGACGCGGAGCCCGGCCGTCGAACCGTCGCGTTCCGCGTGGACGAGCGGTTTGTCGTGCAGGGGCTCGAGAGGAGCGGTACTCGGCTCGCCGCGGCGCGGGCGTACTTGCGAGAGAACTCGCTATCGGGCCCCGTCAGCGTGCTCCCGTGGAACGGTTCGCGGCTGCCCTACGCCGATGGCCTCGTCAACCTGTTGGTGATCGAGTCGGAAGCGAACCTGCCGTCCGCCGAGATCCTGCGTGTCCTCGCGCCACGCGGAGTCGCGTTCGTGCAGGTCGGCGACTCGTGGAAGAGGATCGCCAAGCCGTGGCCGAGCGATATCGACGAGTGGACGCACTTCCTGCACGGCCCGGACAACAACGCCGTCGCTGACGACACGCGCATCGAGCCGCTGCGCTATCTGCAATGGATCGCGGGGCCCCGGTGGGCGCGCAGTCACGACCATCTGTCGAGCGTCAGCGGCGCGGTGTCTGCCAACGGGCGCGTCGTCTACGTCATCGACGAAGGCCCGACGGCGGCGGTGACCGAGCCGCCGGAGTGGAAGCTCGTCGCGCGCGACGCGTTCAACGGCGTGCTGCTGTGGAAGAAGGACCTCGGACGCTGGGAGGATCCGCTGCGACCGTTTCGCAGCGGCCCGGCCGAGTTGCCGCGACGTCTGGTCGCCGTCGGCGATCGCGTCTACGTCACTCTCGGCTATGGCGAGCCGGTCAGCGAGCTCGATGCGGCGACGGGCGAGGTGCTCCGCACGCATGCCGGCACGGAGAACACGCACGAGATCATCGTCGCCGACGGCAGGCTTCACGTCGTCATCAGTGTCCCGCTCGACGAGAAGAGCCCGACGACCGGTCGCGTTCTGCGGCGGCTCGCGCCGTGGCGCGGCGGGTACGACGTCTTCGTGACCGAGTACATGCCGAAACACCTGCGCGTGATCGACGCGGCGAGCGGCGATCTCGTGTGGAAGAAGGAAGGCCCGGATGTCGTGAGCATCCTGCCGCTGACGCTGCTTGTCGCGGAGGGAAAGGTGCTCTTCCAGAATCCGGATCACGTCGTCGCGCTCGACGCGAAGACCGGCCGCGAAGCGTGGCGCGCGGCGCGGCCCTCCGTGCGCAGGCGCTATGCGTGGGGGCCGCCGACTCTGGTGGTCCAGGACGGCGTCGTGCTCTCGGCGGATCGCGCGGCGTCGTTGCCCGTCGACACGCGATCGAGCAACCCGAAGCTCGAGGGCCCGAGCAAGAAGGCCGCTACCGGCGACGGCACGGCGAGCTCGGGCACGAGTCGCGGCGGCGGCGACGAGGACGAGCGGCTCGAGTGGCGCGTCTCGTCGAATCACCTGCTGGTGGAGGGCGAGATCGTCGCGTTCGCCGCGGATTCCGGCCGCCGGTTGTGGTCAGCCCCGTGCCACGAAGGATTCAACGCGCCGGTCGATGTGCTCGTCGTCGACAAGAAGGTCTACAGCGGCGTCCTCGCGTGGGGGAGGCAGCCCGGCATCACGAAGGTCTACGACCTCCACACCGGCGACGTCGTCGCGGAGCGGTCTCCGGATCAGAAGACGTACACGGTCGGCTTCGGCCACGCGCGGTGCTATCGTCACAAGGCGACGACGAAGTACGTGTTGCTCGGTCGCGCGGGCGTCGAGTTCGTCGACCTCGGCGCCGACCGCGTGATCGCCGACCACTGGGTCCGCGGCGCGTGTCAGTACGGCATCCTGCCGGCGAACGGGCTCGTCTACGCGCCACAGCACTCCTGCGCGTGCTACATCACGGCGAAGCTCGACGGATTCATCGCGCTGAGCGGTCGCCGGTCGATCGCCGCTGCGGATGAGCCGGAGCAGTTGGAGAAGGGGCCGGCGTACGGCGCTGTCGCGGCGCGTGCGGTCGAGCCGGGGGGCACGGCGTGGGCGACCTATCGCGGCGACGCTGCGCGCAGCGGCACGACGTCGACCTCGGTCACGGCCGCGCTCGGTCGCGGCTGGGAGCGTTCGCTCGCCGGGCCGCTGACGGCGGTTGTGGTCGCGGACGGTAGTCTCTTCGTCGCGCAACGCGAAGCGCACACGCTGCACGCGTTGAACGCAGCGAGCGGATCGTCGCTGTGGAGCTTCACCGCGGGCGGTCGCATCGACTCGCCGCCGACGATTCATGCCGGGCGCGTGTACTTCGGATCCGCCGATGGCTGGATGGTCTGCCTGCGCGCGACGGACGGCGCGCTCGTCTGGCGATATCGCGTCGCGCCCGAGGAGCGGCAAATCGTCTCCTGGGGACAGCTCGAGTCCGCGTGGCCAGTCCATGGCAGCGTGCTCGTCTGCGATGGCCCCGGAGGCGAGCCGACGGCGTACGCGGCGGCCGGCCGCACGTCGTACGTCGACGGCGGCGTGCAGCTGTGTGCGGTGAACGCCGCGACCGGAGAGCCGCTTTTCCGTCGTCGCATCTCGCACCGCGATCCCGCGACGGGTCACGAACCACAGAAGACTGTGCGCGGCGTGACGATGCCGGGCGCCATGCCCGACGTGCTGTCGACCGACGGCACGTCGCTGTTCATGCGCCATCAGCGTTTCGATCTCGAGGGGCAGCCGTTGCCGCAGAAAGTCGATCACCTCTACAGCTCCGCCGGATTCCTGAGCGGCGAGTGGTGGCATCGCACGTTCCTGCAGGTCGGCAGGGACATGCGCGGAGGATACGGCGGCTGGATGGCCTCCGGTCGCCAGCGCGCCTCCGGACGCGCGCTCGTGCGTCGAGGGAGTCGCGTCTGGGGTTTCGGTCGCAAGGGATACGAGAGCACCGGCAGCCACGTCGGCCTGAAGTCGTCGCACCACTTGTTCGCGGCCGAGTTGCGGACGAGCCCGGCCACCACGGGGCGCAAGGGAAGGAAGAAGCCCGCCGGCGGGTTGCGTCCGCAGAGCCTGTGGTCGCAAGCGATCTCATTCTATCCGCGCGCCATGCTGGTCGCTGGCGACACGCTGTTCCTCGCGGGCCCCGAGCGCATCGCCGACTTCGATGCGCCGGCGCCGAAGGGCAAGGTGTGGCTCTGGGCCGTGCGAGCGCAGGACGGCACGAAGCTCGCCGCACACGAGCTCGCGTCCGCGCCGGTCTACGACAGCATGGCGACCGCGGATGGGCGGCTGTACTTCACGACGGTCGATGGTCGCGTCGTGTGTCGGAAGTGAGCCGGCGAACCATCGTGTGCGAGTTGGCGACGACGTCGATCGCGCCGTAGAATCGAACGGCACCACGACACCGAGTCGCCATGCCAACCAGAACCGCCGACCTCGAAAGCCGGGTCTTGCTTAGCGAGTTCCCCTGGCACACCTACGAGGCCCTCCTCGAGGGGCTGGGCGATCGTCCGAGCGCGCGTCTGACGTACGACGACGGGCTCCTGGAGATCATGACGACATCGCCGCTGCACGAGATCCTGAAGCGGCTCATCGGACGGCTCATCGAGACGCTCACATTCGATCTGGAGATCGAATGCAAGAGCACCGGATCGATGACGATCCGACGCCCCGATCTGCTCAAGGGCGTCGAGCCGGACGAGAGCTACTACCTCGCGAACGAGGCCGCGGTGCGCCACAAGGAGGAGCTCGATTTCACGATCGATCCGCCGCCGGACCTCGCCGTCGAGATCGACATTTCGCGCGACTCACGGTTGCGGCGGCGCGTGCTCGCGGGGCTCGGGATTCCCGAGGTTTGGCGTCACGATGGGCGGCGGCTCGAGATCCTCGTTCCGGACGCGAAGGGCGAGTACCGTCATGTCGCGGAAAGTGACGCGTTCCCGGGGCTGCGGAGCGAAGATCTCGACCGCTTCATCGCGCAGCGGAATACGCTGAGCGAGCTCCAGCTGCTGCGCGCGTTTCGCGATTGGATTCGCGACGCGGGGATCGGCAGCCGTTAGCGACGACGTCGGCCGAGGGGCTCATACGTCGACGCGGGCGGATCTGGCAGAAGGCGGGTTGAGCTCGGGCACGAACTCCGCGATGATCGGGGTGGAATCTCCCAGCCTCGACCACCCGAGTTTCACGAACCGGATACCATGTCACGCTACCCGCTCGCTTTGCCGCTTCTTGTTGCGCTCTTCGCTTTCACCTTCGCCTGCGTCGATTCGGCCGGAGCGATCGAGCCTGTCCCCGCCGAGGTCGTGCCGCAACGCATCGAAGGTGCGAAGCCTCGCAACGTCGTGTTCATCCTGAGCGACGACCATCGCTACGACGCGATGAGCTTCCTCGGCCATCAGTTCGCGAAGACGCCGTACATGGATTCGATGGCGAAGAACGGGGTGTACCTGAAGAACGCGCTCGTCACGACGTCGCTGTGTTCGCCGAGCCGAGCATCGATCCTGACCGGGCTCTACACGTTCCGGCACCGCGTCATCGACAACAACCGCCTGGTCCCGAAGGGGACGATCTTCTTCCCGCAATACCTGCAGAAGGCGGGCTATTCGACGGGTTTCATCGGCAAGTGGCACATGGGAGGCGAGACCGACGCGCCGCGTCCGGGCTTCGACTACTGGGTCAGCTTCCGCGGCCAGGGGTGGTACGTGTCGCCGCGGCCGAACTACACGCTGAACGTCAACGGCAAGCGCGTACCGCAAGAGGGTTACATCACCGACGAGCTGACTGACTACGCGCTCGAGTTCCTGTCGAAGCAGAAGCCGGCCGAGAAGCCATTCTTCCTGTACCTGTCGCATAAGGCGGTGCACGCGAACTTCACCCCGGCGAAACGACACGAGGACAAGTTCGCGAAGTTGCCGTTCAAGCGGCCGGAAACCGAGGCGAAGATCGATCCCAAGGGCACGACGAAGCCGCGCTGGCTGCGCGACCAGCGCAATAGCTGGCACGGCGTCGACTTCCCGTACCACTCCGAGCTCGACGTCGAGCGATACTACAAGCGTTACTGCGAAACGCTCTGCGCGGTGGACGACTCGATCGGTCGCGTGCTCGCCAAACTCGACGCGATGGGCATCCTCGACGAGACGCTCGTGGTCTACATGGGCGACAACGGCTTCATGTTCGGCGAGCACGGCCTCATCGACAAGCGCGTCGCATACGAAGCGTCGATTCGCGTCCCGATGGTCATGCAGTGCCCCGACCTCTTCAAGGGCGGCACGGTCGTCGATCAGGTCGTCGCCAATATCGACATCGCACCCACGGTCATGGAAGCGATGGGCCTCGCGAAGCCGCCGCACATGGACGGCGCGAGCTTCATCTCGCTGGCGCAGAAGAAGGACGTCCCGTGGCGCGAGCACTTCCTGTACGTGTACTACTGGGAGAAGAACTTCCCGCAGTCGCCGACGGTTTTCGCGATTCGCGGCGATCGCTACAAGTACATCACCTACTACGGCCTGTGGGACTGCGACGAGCTCTACGACCTGCAGAACGATCCGGACGAGAAGAAGAACCTGCTCTACGAGCCTGGCTACGCCAAGATCGCGAAGAAGCTCGAGAGGCAGCTCTACACGAAGATGGACGAGCTCGGCGGCCTGCAGATCCCGCTCAACCCGCCGCGCGGCGGATACCAGAACAAGCGCCTGCGGCGACGCGGTGGCGACGACGCGGCCGAGTTCCCGGCGCCGCTCGTGCTCGACGAGCCGATCCACAAGGACGCGCACTAGGTCGCCGAGGCGATCCGCGCGTGCGCCGTTCGACCGGTGCGGCTACACTCGAGTGCATGACCATCTCGAGCGGGCTGTCGAGAGTCGTCGGCGCAGCGGGGTTCGCGGTTCTCCTCGCCTTTTCAGCAGAGCTCGCGGCCCAGTCGACGGCGGGCGGTGCGAGCGCCTCGATGCGGCGGCGGCGTTCGAGGCGCTCGTCGAAGAGGCTCGGCACGCCGGCCGTAGCCGCCATGCCGGCCTTGGCCCGCAGGCTGCGGGCGGGCGGCTCGAACGAGGCGCGCGCGACGACGGCGACTTCGGCGACGAGGACGTCGAGGCCGTCACCTTCGGAGGCTACGGGCACGGTGCGCGGGCGAGAGAGACGCTCGTCGCGATCGTGCGGGCTCGGCCGTTTGCCCTCGGACCGGTCGTCGACCTCCTGATTCGCGAGGGCAGCCGGCAGCTGGCGCTTGGCCTTCTGGTGGACATCGGCCCCGCGGCGAGTGCGGGCGCCGAGAAGCTGTTGCGGGATCTGATCGCCGCGGAGGATGTCGACGACGACGTGCGGAGCGCGGCAGCTGCTGCAGCACTCCGATCGCTGGGTGCTCGCGCGGACTAACGCCTCACGATCCACGCCACCGCCCGACCGGGCGCGAAAGTGAGTCGCCGCTGCGCGGAGGGCGCGATCGTGAACTCGCCCTTCGCACCGTTCGCGTCGACGCGCTGAACGCGCACGTCGCCGCCGCCCGTGAGGCCGTAGTCGGCCGCGTCGAACTCCAGCGTCGCGTCGATCGCGTCGTCGCCGACGTTCGCGAACATCAGCACTGCCGTGCCGTCCCTCGGTAGCCGCCACGCGCCGGTCAGCACGGCATCGGTGTGGACCCACCACTCGCCGCTCCACTGCCAGTCGGCGCGAACGCGGGGGATGTCGCCGACGAGGCGCGGTGGGCGCGCCATCTCGCCGGCGTGGAAGTAGCGACGCAGCCGGTGGCGCAGGTGGACGATCTGCCGCAGGAACGCGGCGTTCTCCTTCTCGCGCACGACGCCAGGGTTGATCCAGCCGATCTGCTCGCCGTAGACGAGCTGCTGCGCGGCCTTCATGCGCAGCGCGAGATCCTTCGTCGCACCGCCGCGGTACGCGCGGCCGAACATCTGGATCGCGCCGCCGTAGACCGCGGGAAACGCCGGCACCTGACCGTCGTGCTGCCAGTGCCACGTCAAGTAGCCGTCGAACCAGCGCATGTACGGTTCGGCGTTGCACTCGGTCGTCAGCATGCGGCCTGCCGGCATGCGCTGTCGCATGGCGCGCAGCATCTCGCCGTAGCCGTCGACCCACCAATGGCCGCCGCCGATCGGATGGCCGTGCGACGCGTCGAAACACAAGGGCGGGCTCGCCGCGGCGACCTGATCGATGTAGACCGCGTCCGTGCCGCACTCGCCCTGCAGTCGCGCGACGATCGAGCGCACCTTCTCGTGCCAGAGCTGGGTCGCTGCGCACATCGGGGCCAGCTTCACCCGGCTGCCGTCCTCCTCCTTGCTGCCGTAGCTTTCGGCATACGGTTCGCCGCTCTCCTGCTTCGTTGCGGCGGCGCGCGCGACGCTGCTGAACTCGAAGTCCGCCGCCTTGCGATCGCGCGTGTCCCAGAGCCGCCCGTTGATGTACGGCATGACGAAGACGCCGGCGGCCTGGAGTTCGCGGACACCGGCGACGAACCCGTCCTTCGTCGGAAAGTAGTGCGGGTAGTCGTTGTCGAACGGAATGGCGTGCCAGTTGTACCAGTGGAAGCCCGTCGGCACGTCGAGGAACGCCTTGAACTCCTTCACGGCGTTCACGCAGCTTTGCGGCGCGCCGCCGCCGAGGGCCCAGACGGACAGCTCGCGCATCCAAGCCGGGGTGTCGTGGCGTCCCTCGGCGCCGAGCTGCGGATACCAGCTCGCGTGCTCGCGGACCCAGTCGCGGTAGATCACCGCCGCGTCGAACCAATCGCCGCGAAACAGCTGCCACGTCGCCGTGCCGTCAAGGCGATAGGACGTGCGCGGCTTGCCCATGTCGGGCAACGGGTGATCGAACGTCCACTCGACCGCGGGGGCGGCGGGGGCGCCCGCGACGACGATGTCCTTGCGATTCGCGTGCGGATCGTGAGTCGCAACGTAGAGTCCACCCTGGCGCTCACCGTCCCACGCCGCGACGAACTGCATCGCCGCCCAGCCATCGGGATAGCGGCCCAGATAGCGGAAGCTGCGGCTCCACAGGTCGCTCGCAACCTCGCCCGGCCCGCGTGGAAAGAGCACGCTCCCGCCGCGCTCGGGCTCGGCGATCGCGAGCTGGGGACACGCGAGTCGCCACAGCGCCCACGCGTCGCTGTCGTTGCGCACGTCGACGGTCCAGTGAATCGCGTCGGACGTCGCGGCAGTTTTCACGCGCGCGGTGACGGCAATTCCCTTCCACGTCGGGTCGTCGGTCTCGATCCAGCGCAGCGTCGCGCCGCTGTCGGACCTCTCTACCGCGACCTTCTTCCAGCCCGCGCTCGCCGTCAGTTTCGCCTCCTCCGTCGTGCCGACCTTGCGGAGCGTCAGCGTGAAGATCGGCCTCGAGCGACTCGCGAGCCACTCGCGGCCGATTCTCGCGTCGAAGAGGCTCTCGAGCCCGATGCCGCCGTCGGAGCGCCCGAAACCGACGCGCAGATCGCCGGCCGCGATCGACGTCCAGCCCGGAGGCGAGCCGCCGGCGAGCGCATCGAGCGCCGCGTCGAATCGCCCCGCGGCCTCGAGCTTCGCGGCGAGAGCCGCGCGCCAGCGCGCGTCGTCATTCGTCGACGCACGCGCGCCGAGAGCGGTCTCGATGCATCGGCGAACGTCCTCCGTCGACGCCACCGCGCTGTCGATCGGGTGGATCTCAACGGTCGCCGTGCGGACGGCAGCCACCGCATCCGGCGAGGAGCCGACCCACAGCCACGCCGCGAACTCGCGATGCGTGTCGCGCCAACCTTGCCACGCTGCCGTGCCGTGCGCGTGGAGATACGTGCCGTAGCTGCCGCGACCGTCGTGGAAGATCAGCCGGCCGCCGTCGAGCACCGCGATCGCGTCGCTGCCGTCGACCAACGCCCCCCAGCGCTCGGCGTGGAAGCTCCTGTCACCGCCGGCGAATGCTCCGCGACGCAGCGGTTCGCCGCTGGCCCAATCGTTGAAGCTCTCGTCGGGGTAGTTGAGCTCGAGGAAGTGGAGCTCGTGCCACGCGAGCGGTTCGCGCTGGCGCACGTTGGCCGTCACGAGGACTCTCGGGTCGTCGTGCAGCCAGTACCAATCGTAGACCGCTGTCGGTGCCGAGCTCGGCTGCTCGCCGCCGAGGTAGCGCGCTCGAACGCGCACGACGGTCGCGAGAGGACCCGCGGAGACGCGCTCGACCGTCGCCGTCGGGTCGTTGCGCAACAGGAAGCCGTCTCGCGTTCGGTGCCATAGCCGATCGTTCCACCGCAGGCTGTCGAAGCGTTTGCCGCTCGCGAGAAACGCGATGCTCGACGGCAGTCCGCCCATGCGCTTCGCGTCGTGGGTGACGGCGACGTGCTTCGTGTGGACGATGCCGTCCCACGCGGGCGGCGATGGAGAGGTCGAGCTGCGCGTCGTCCTTTGACGCAGTCGGAGCCACGCGCCGTCGCGAGTTCCTCGCGGCACTCGCGTGACAATCGTGCCGGCAGCGCGACGTTCGGCGTCGAAGTCGTGTGCGGGCACGAACTGCGTCGGCAGCGCGCGGCCGTCCCGCGTCGTCGCCTCGACGAGATCCGGCCGGATCGGCCCTCCACCGCTGCGGGCGACTGCAGCGGTCAGATCGACGCGGGCGACCACGAGGCCGCCCGGGGAGATGCCGCGCACGCGCAAGAGGATGTCGTCGCCGTACGAAGCCGAGACGGTCGCGAGCAACAGGCCGACGGCCGATCCGAAGGTCGACCAGCGCGCTCTGCAGTGAGGTCTCATGATGCGCCTCTGAACTCGTCGAGAAACGCCGCCATCGTGACGACCCCGCGGTAGAAATCGACGATGCGGAAGTGCTCGTTGGGCGAATGGGCGTTGTCGTCCGGCAAGCCGAGGCCGACGAGGAGACTGTCGACGCCGAGCGCATCCTGGAACGTGTTGACGACCGGGATCGATCCGCCCTCGCGCACGAAGACCGGGCGACGTCCGAAGCCGACCTCGAGCGCCTTCTCCGCCGCCTGCACCGCCGCGCCGTCGCGCGGCACGATGACCGGGCGCGCGTTGTGGTGGGTGCGGATCTCGACCTCGACCGAGTCGGGCGCGACCTCGTTCAGGAAGTCGATCACGAGCGCTTGAATCTCGTCCGGATCCTGATCGGGGACGAGGCGCATCGACAGCTTGGCGCTCGCGGTGGACGGCAGGACCGTCTTGAAGCCTTCGTCCGTGAAGCCGCTGATGAGGCCGTTGATGTCTAGCGTCGGTCGTGCGCCCTTGCGCTCGAGCGTCGTGTAGCCCTCTTCGCCGAACGTGCGCGGCGCGCCGGTCGAGCGCAAGAACTCCTCGTCGTCGAACGGCAGCGCCGCCATCTGCCGGCGCTCCCAATCGGCTACAGGACGGACCTTGTCGTAGAACCCGGGAATCGCCACGCGACCGCCTGCCTCCTGACACGCCGCGAGCATGCGCGTCAGCACGTTGGCCGGGTTTGCGACCGAGCCGCCAAACGACCCAGAGTGCAGATCCTTCGACGGGCCGCGCACGAAGACCTCGAGGCAGACGAGCCCCTTCAGCCCGTACGTGATCGCAGGCATGTCGATGCCGAGCTGGCTGCAATCCGAGATGAACACGACGTCACAGGCGAGGCGCTCGCGCTCATCACGGACGAACGGCTCGAGGTTCGGGCTGCCGACCTCCTCCTCGCCTTCGCAGAGCACCTTGACGTTGACCGGCAACTCGCCGCGCAGCGCGAGCGATGTCTGGATGCCCTTCAGGAGCGCCCAGAACTGGCCCTTGTCGTCGGTCGATCCGCGCGCGACGAGATAGCCGTCCTCGATCGTCGGTGTGAACGGGCCGTGGCGCCACAACTCGACCGGATCGGGCGGCTGCACATCGTAGTGCCCGTAGACGAGCACCGTCGGCGCGCCGGGAGCCGCGAGCCGCTCACCGTAGACGATCGGGTGGCCGGCCGTAGGAAACACGCACGTATCGAGGCCGGCCTCCTGCATGTGCGCGGCGACGAACTCCGCGCAACGCGCGACATCCGAGCGTGCGTTCGGATCTGTGCTGACACTCGGGATTTCGAGGAGCCGCTTCAGCTCGTCGAGGTACTCATCGCGGTGGTCGTCGACCCAGGTCTGGATGTCGCTCATCGGGCTGATGGCTCGCTGTTTCGTTGACGCCTGTTCACTTCCTGCACGAACGCGTTCACCGTATCGCAGCGTGGCCGACATGGCTTCATCGAATCGGACCGGCCAAAAGGGTCGATGGGGGGCACCGGTTTGTGCTATCAGGAGGTCATTCGGAAGGCATCTCTCCGTTCGGTCTCGGCAACTTTCCCGTTGGAGGACGTCACCTTGGGTGGACTCTTTGGTGTTGCGGCCAAGGCAGATTGTGTGGCGGATCTCTTCTACGGCACGGACTATCACTCGCACCTCGGCACTTGCCGTGGCGGGCTCGTGGTGAGGAACCCGGACGGCTTCACGCGTTCGATCAAGGACATCACGAATGCCCAATTCCGAAGCAAGTTCGAGGACGAGCTCGGCTCGTTCCGGGGCTCGGCGGGCATCGGCGTGATCAGCGACTTCGAGGATCAGCCGCTGATCATCGGCTCGCACCTCGGGACGTACGCGTTGGCTACCGTCGGCAAGGTTCACAATCTGGACACTCTCGCCGCTCGCGCGTTCAAGGGGCGGAGTACGCACTTCTCGGAGATGAGCGGCAATGCCGTCAACCCGACGGAGTTGGTGGCGACGCTAATCAATCAGGAGGACAGCTTCGAGGCGGGTATCCGCAGCGCGCACGCCGCGATCGAGGGCTCCTGCACATTGCTGCTGTTGACCGAGGATCGGCTGATCGCCGCTCGCGACCGACTGGGCCGCACGCCTCTCGCCGTCGGCACGAAACCGGATGCCCACGCCGTCACTCTCGAGACGTCCGCGCTGCCGAACCTCGGGTACGAGTTGCTGCGACAGCTCGGCCCCGGAGAGATCGTTCGGCTGAGCGCGGACGGTGTCGAGCAGCTGTCCCCTCCGGGCGACGACATGCAGATCTGCACGTTCCTGTGGGTCTACTACGGATATCCGGCGTCGAGCTATGAGGGCGTCAATGCCGAGGTGGCGCGAAACCGCTGTGGTGCCGCGTTGGCCCGAGCCGACGACGTCGAGGTCGATATCGTCGCGAGCATTCCGGACTCGGGAACGGGTCACGCCATCGGCTACGCCAACGAGGCGGGCGTCCCGTATGCTCGTCCGTACGTCAAGTACACGCCGACGTGGCCGCGGAGCTTCATGCCCCAGGAGCAGCGCATTCGCGATCTCGTGGCGCGGATGAAGCTCATTCCCGTGCGCGAGCTCGTCGACGGGCGGCGTCTCCTTTTCTGCGAGGATTCGATCGTTCGCGGCACGCAGCTCAAGGAAAACACCGAGCGACTCTACGCTGACGGCGCGAAGGAAGTGCACGTTCGTCCGGCGTGCCCGCCGCTGGTCTTCGGTTGCAAGTTCCTCAACTTTTCGCGGTCGAGATCGGAGCTCGACCTCGCGGCCCGTCGGGCCATTCAAGAGCTCGAGGGCGATTCCGACAAGAACCTGGACGAGTACACGAACGAGGAATCCGATCGGTATGCGGCGATGGTCGATCGCATCGGTGCGCGGCTCGAGCTGAGCTCGCTGCGATACCAAAAGCTGAGCGACCTGGTCGATGCGGTCGGCGTGCCTCAGGAGCGGCTGTGCACCTACTGCTGGACGGGCTCGGAAGGCTGCGGCGGGTGCGCCGGTAGCTGAGCCACGTCTTCGAGGCGCGAAGCGCTGAATCGCGGTCGAGCGAGTCGCGACGAGTTCTGAGCGGACGGACGCCGGCGCAGGACTCCGGTGGCCCATGGAGTTCGAGCGCTCGCCGGGATACCCTCTTCGGGCAGGCCTCCCTTGTTCAACGGACAGCTAGGGATCGCCGGTACCATCGACGATGCAGCAACTCGGACAGCAGGAAGAAGGACTCCGCGCCCGACTGCTCGACCTGTCCCCGGACGGCGAGATCGTCGATCGGGGTGTCGTCGACGAATGGCTCGAGGCGCGTAAGGGCAGCGTCCAGCGGCTGCTCGATGCGCCGCGCGATGTGGCGCAGAGGCAACTGACCGAGGAGCTCGACGACATCGAGACGCTGATGCAGCGCCTCGAGGAAGGCGGCAAGAACGACCGCGAGCGCTCGCTGCGCTTGGCCGTCGAGCTCGGTCAGCGACTGCGCTGGGTGCTCTGGCTCGGCGACGTCCTCAGCGAGGAGCTCACCGCCGATCCCCTCGCGCTGGTCGAGCAGGAGCTCGACCGAGCGCAGGCGCGCGGCCAGGAGCTGTCGCGGCTCGACGATGAGTTCCGAGCGCGCTCGGGTGCCATCCAGCGAACCGTCGATCGCGAGCGGCACGAGTTCCTGCGCGCGCGCCTGGCGCGTTTTCTACGCACTCTGCCAGCCGACGGCGAGGATTGCAGTGACGAGGGGACGGTCGCCGGGGCCATCCGGTGCTGGCTGACGGTCGCCGAGAGCTATCAGCTCGAAGCGCGAACGATCACGGCCGTGCTCGTCGGGCGCGTACCGCGGTCGACGTCCAGCGCGGCTGTTGATCGCACCCTGGCACAATTGCGGGAGACGCGCGAGCAGAGGCTCGCGGCGTGCATCGAGGCCACGGCCCGGCTCGACGTCGCGGACGTCGCGGAGCTCGCCCGCATCGCGATCACGGATCTCGTCGACGAGTCGGGCCTCGTCCTCTCGGAGGGCGGAGCAATCTCGTCGGACGTGCGCGCCGAGCTCCTGCGCCTGCTCCGGGGGCGCATCGACGATCTGCTGCGCGTGCTGTCGCCGCAGGCGAAGAAGGTCCTTCGCAGCGACGAACTACCGGCCGACGTGCAGACGCGGTTCCGACGTCAGTACAGGCAGCTTTCGAAGACGCGCAAGCAGACGATCAACGCGACGGGCGAGAACCGCGTACAGAGACGCGTCGAGGCGGCGTTCGGGGCCGTCTGGGCGCGGCGGTTCGAAAACCTCGTGATGGTGCTGATCTTCGCGTTCATCGGCATGGTGTTCCTCGAGTGGCGCCTGCCGAAGGACATCGTGTGGATTGCCGGGCTGTTCACCGACAACCCGCGAACCGTCGCGATGTGGAGCGCGGTGGTGGACCAGGCGTTGCACTTCTTCCACTACTTCGACATCGCGTTCTGCATCGTCTTCCAGATCGACTTCTTCGGGCGGTGGTACTTCTCCGGCTTCGGTGGGCGCTATTTCCTGCGCCACTTCTTCCTCGAGAGCCTGCCGGCTCTGCCGTACGGATTCCTGCTCTACACCCTCACGCCGACACACGTCGAGGGCGGCCAGGTCGTGTTCCTCGTGCGGCTGCTGCGAGTGCGTGCGATCGCCCGCATGCGCGGCCTGATCCTCATCGTCGTGCGGCTCATCCGCGTGATCACGTTTCTCGTACGAGGCGTCGATCGCACCGTCGAGCGCTATCGCCACCTGCTCGATCGCGACGTCGTGCTGTTCGATCCGGACCCGCTGGGCGACGCGCCGGAGTCGCCGATTCGCCGCCGCATGCTCGGGCTCGAGTCGCGCCGGCAGCGGTTCCTGCGCAACTTCTACGCGGACATGCCGTGGGCCGAGCGCGCGCAGTTCCTGCCCGGCCACGTCGCGGCGCTCGGCGCCGAAGCGAGAATGACCGCCACGATGGAGCTGCCGTATCGACGTGCGGTCGACCCGACGCGCGGCGAGGTGCACCTCGAACGCATCATTCACGGCTTCCTCGACTGCGACGTCGCACGCGCGCTGAGCTTCCTCGGACGCGACGGCGCACAGCGCATGGCGCGGTTCCTTCGGTTCTTCGACTTCCCACTGATCCGCAAGGCACCGTTCATCCGTCGGTTGATCCCCGCGGCGCGGGTCCTCAATCCGGCGGAAGCGGTCAGTGCCGCGGCGAACGCGGTCGGCGAGCTCCTGCAGGAGGTCCTCGGCGTGCTGCGGTTCTGGGGCGATCTGTCGGGCATCACGACCGGCCCGCAGATTCTCGACCGGATCGCGACCGCGGTCGTCCTCGCGTCGAAGCGTCCGGCGGTACGGCTACTGCTCTTCGGGATGCTGTTCCTGATCTTCTACCTGTTCGCGCTGCAGCTCGAATTCCAGTTCCTCAAGGACCTCGCCGGAGGTATCAAGAGCATTCTCGGTTGGCCGTTCGTCATCCTCGGCTCGATCTGTCTGATCTTCCTCGCGACCGGCCTGTGGATGAAGCGCATCGCGGGCGAGGCGCTCGGGCAGTTATTGCGCGTCGCCGACTCGCAGTTCTATCCGCTTCTGAAGGCGCGCAAGTACCTGACGCTGCGCCAGGACATGGAGTCGTTCTATCGCTCCGTGCTGCTGCCCGAGTGTCGCTTGCGCTTCGGTGACGAGGTCGACCGCGATGATGTCATCGGCTTCCTCGCCGAGCCGTTCGAGTCGCGCGCGCGATTCGTGCCTCGGTCGAGGCGGCCGGCGGACAGCCAGCTCGCGACGCTGTCGGAGGAGCGGGACGTCATCGCGCTGCACTATCGCGACTGGCTCGACGGCCCCGTGCTGCACCGCTCGGATGACAAGACCTCTGGCCAGCTGCTCGGCGACTTGACGCTGCAGGAGCTTCGAACCCGCGTCCTGGCCTTCGACAAGAGACGGCTGAAGCGGCTGCGCAAGCTCGATCTCGAGCGCGGCGGAGCGCTCAACCTCGGGCCGTACTTCTGGTTCCGGTTCATCACCGAGAGCCTCGCGATCGAGACCGCGAAGCTGATCATGGAGTACAACATCCGCTGCATTCCGGCAGGGCGTCGTCACCTCGCGTCGAAGGAGGCCCTCGAGAGCTTCGAGTCGTTCGTCGTCGAACGCAACGGAAGCAGGGACGGCGGACAGCGGCGGCGGTCCCGCACGCAGCGGTTCTCGTTCGGTGACGAGCTGATGACGGGCAGCTTCACGGCGTTCGACTTCCTCGGGCCGAGCCCGGAGAGCGACGAGGCCGTGTGCAGTCGCTACGGCGACGAGGTGCTCGAGTGTCTGCGGCGCGATCGCCGCGGCGTCGTGCGCGACATCTTCGGCACGCGGCCGTACCACCTTCTGCCGCGCGAGCAGCGCGTGTTCAACCCGTATCAGCTCTATCGCAAGTATCTCGGCGGCGCCAAGATCCTGCTGCTGCCGCTGACCCTCGTGTTCGGTCTCCTCCGCGTCAGCTTCGCCGGCATCCGCCATGTATCGGGGCTCATCGATGAGGTGCTTGGCCGCAAGAAGGTGCTGCGCAGCCAATTGAGCCGGGTCGCCGGGTTCGACGTCGCGGTCCGCAAGATCAACCGCATGCGCAAGCCGTTCTATATGGAAGCGCTCTGGCTGCGTGCGGCGGTCGACGTCGAGTACCTCGGCCTGCGCCTTCCCGGCGTATCGCGCGATGGCGAGTGCGCGAGTTGGAAGGAAGACCTCGACTACATCGGGGCGCTGCAGGCGGAGCGCAAGCCGCTGCGGGAGCTGCGCAACCGCGCCGTCAAGGACTTCAGGCGTTTCCGCAATCTGCTGACGGAGCGCGGCTGGAGCGGTGCCCGCCTGGACCGAATTCTCGATGAGATCGACCCTTCCGGGAAGCTCTGTGCGCGTCGCGGCGAGGTTGTCCGGGCGCTCGTCACCGCCTACGTCACGGACCACCGATCGTTACGTTCGCTGGTGACCGCGGCCGCCAAGACGCGCAAGTTCGCCATGCGTTCGCTGGGCGAGGAACGACCGGGCTGGTGGAAGCGTCTCGAGGCCGTCGTCGTCACGCGGCTCTTCGCGCGTGCGACAACGAGAAGACGGCGACAGTTGTTCGACGAGTACGCGGGGCGGCACGCATACGTTCGCGACCTACCTGCCGAGAAGCGCGAGCAGCTTTGGGGGGCCTTCGTGATGGCCGATCGCGCCGTCGAGGAGAACTGGAGGCTGACGGTCGAAGCCGAGTCGGTGGACGAGAGCGGCGAGGACCGAGTCTTACGCGTCTTGAAGGAAGTCGCTTGCGAGTACGCCGCGTGGACACGGCGGCTCGTCACCGTTCGTACGGTCCAGACGTTGACCGTGCTCGACATCCGCAGCTATCGCGACATGGTGTGGGACGTCGGCGAGTACGCGGACGACTGAGGCATGGGTTGGCCGGGAGGGTTCGGCACGGTCCTCGAAGACCGTTCGGTCGGCAGCCCGTGCCCGCCGAGTCGGTGTCGGCCGCTTCGCGGCGGATCAACGCCGCATCGGCGGAAGCGTTGGCGATCTCGTCGGCCGCTAATCCGTCGCGTCGTCGCCGCGACGGCGGGTCAGGTTGAGCCCCTTTTCAACCTTCAGCGTGCCGGCGGTGCGGTCCCAGAACCAGTACTCGATCACGGCATGCGATTGCCGTGAGAACGCGTAGGGACGGGGATGGCGCACGATTCCGAAGCGCACCCAGGCGATCTCGCCGTC
The DNA here is from genome assembly GCA_964392615.1 of uncultured Planctomycetia bacterium. GTDB lineage: Bacteria > Planctomycetota > UBA8108 > UBA8108 > UBA8108 > CAYMRB01. The sequence goes on from CAYMRB010000045.1 coordinate 23,276, forward strand.
GACTTCTTCGTGGTCGATCAGCACGCAGCGCGCCGCATGATGCGGCCGCAGCGAGGTGTCGCGCAGGATTTCGCCGGTACGAATCGCGCGTTCCAGGAGCCGGCGAGCGCGTCGTGTCTGACGGCGTCGGGCGATGCGCTGGCGTAGCCACTCTCGGAGTCTCACGGAGTTGTTCGGGTCGCTTTCGGGGCATCCGGCCCCTTGTCGGGGCGGCCGAGATCCCTCAAGTGCGAGGTTTCCGTACGCCTGATTGACGCGTATGATTGTACCCCCAGGGGAAAGGTAGGGACTGGCCGACGTGACTCGAATCGATCGAGAGGCGTCGGCCGTCCTGTCGCCGGTCGGCTTGGCGGCCGGGGGCCGGAGGTGTCGTGTGACTTGTATTCCCCCGTTCCCGTCGGGCCGAAGGAGAATCACCTGATGCGGAGAAGTAGGCTGGCTGCGGCCTGTGTGGCGGTTGCGCTCCTGTTCCTGTCCTCGAACGTCATCGGACAAGGAGACACGTGCGCGGACGCCAGGGACATCGAGGCGGGTACGTTCTCGGGGAGCACGGAGGGAGCCTCGAGCGACGGCTCCGCGACGTGCGCGTCGTCCGATAACAGCCCGGACGAGTGGTTCCGGTTCACGGCGCCGGAGGACGGCGTGCTGTCCGCCGAGACATGTGGCAATGACGACTACGACACGGCGCTGGCGATCTACTCCGATTGTCCCGGCGACGAGAGCAACGAACTCGAGTGCAACGACGACTCGTGCGGCTTGCGGTCGCGGGTCTCGCATCGCGTGGACGCAGGCTCGAGCTACCTCATCCGCGTGTCGGGCTACAACCGAGCCTCGGGCGAATACACGCTGAACGTCGCGTTCGGGCTGCCCCCGGAGCCGGGCGACGGCGCCGACATCGCGGCTGCGGCGACGGGTGCGATCAGTCAGGTCGGACGACTCGGGAGCACGGTCGCGCTATCGATGTCGTCGACTCTGTGCAATCTCGGCGACGAGGCGATCGACTGGTACGGCAACCCGAATCCGCGCCATCCGTTCCTGGTCTTCAACGTCTTCCGCGATCTCGACGGACGCATGGAGCAGATCGGCCAGTCGTGGATCAAGCATGGTTTCGCCGCGGCGCAGAGCTCCGGTCTTTGCGGAAACTTGCCGTGTGATCGCGACTCCAACGGAAACCTCGGTCCGGGCTGCGCCGACATCTACGGCTCGGGCACGAACGCGTCGCAGCGCAACATGGGGCCGCGGGACGAGGTGAACCCGTGGACCGGCGCCTTCGTCTACGAGGGCTCGCACCTCGACACGACGGGTACCACCCACAACCCGGTCGAGCATCGCCTGGCCGTCGACGATGCCGATCTCGATCGAGACGCCAATGAGGGCGCGCGGTACTTCCTCGAGCTCTACACGGTGTGCTACGACGACATCGATCACGAGAACAGCGTCGGCTACCAGGAGTTCATGATCGCGAGCGGTGGGCCCGGAGGCACGTGGCGGTTCACGAATATCGACACGGTGGCGACGCAGGGAACGAGTCTCGAAGCGTGGCCGGACGCTACGCGCACGACGATTCCGGAAGGCGATCTCGTGGAAGACGGCCGGGCCTACTGCTACGTTCGCGTTCGGGAGAACGGCCCGAACAAGTGGCGCTACGAGTACGCCGTCTACAATCTCGACATGGCGCGCAACGTCGGCTCCTTCTCGGTGCCCATCAGCGATGGGGCCTTAGTCGAGAACATCGGCTTCCACGCGCCGGTATCCGACGACGACTACAGCAACGCTCCGTGGGCCTCGAATCGCGAGGGCGGGATGCTGACCTGGTCGACGACTCCGCACGAGGTGGACCCGCTCTCGAATCCGATACGGTGGGGATCCGCCTACAACTTCTGGTTCGACGCCGGCGCCCCGCCGACGGATAGCGAGGTGACGCTCGGCGTCTTCGACGGTGGCGGCACCCTATCGGGTCCTGCCGTCGGTCCGTCGAGCGACATCGTCGTCGAGACGGTTTTCCGCCGTTCGGACGCGGACGGGAACGGAGCGGTCGACATCACGGACCCCGTGACGATCCTGGGGACCCTATTCGCCGGCAGCGGTCCGCTCTCCTGTCCCGACGCGGCTGACGCGAACGACGACAACGCGGTCGACGTGTCGGATGCGGTCTACACGCTCCTGTGGCTGTTCTCCGGAGGCGAAGCGCCGCCACCGCCAGGAGGGGATGAGTGTGGCGTCGACGAGACTCCTTCGACGCTCGCGGCGTGCGTCTACGATTCGGGCAGCTGCTGATCGCGGCGAATCGCCCTCTCCGTACCGGGCGCGGATGGAAGCCTCAGCTCAGAACATTGGCTTCCGTCCGCGCCCGTGGTGTAGGGTCGGGTAGCCTGGGCGCGTGGTGACGTGACGTCTCGGCCGTGCCGGGCGATCGGAGTCGATCGAAGTGAGGAGTCGGCGTATGGGAGAGCGAGTCGCGACCCGCGCGTTTGGCATTGACCGTGCGGTCTGGCCCGTCGTTGCAGCGCTGTTCGCCGCATGCGCCGCGGGTTGCGCGCTGCAAGGTCCGGGGCGTCGATCGGGTCTCGCGGGCGAGTATCAGGTATTCGGCTACTCCGTCGAGGGACGGCCGATTCGCGGGGTCGTATTCGGTCACGGCTCCCGCACGACGCTCTTGTTCGGCGTGATTCACGGCAACGAGCCGCTCGGCGAGCCTCTTCTGGAGCGCTTCACCGGCCTGGTGGCGGAGCGGCCGGACTGGGTGACGGGGCGGCGCGTGATCATCGTGCCGGTTCTCAATCCCGACGGGCTGGAGCGTGGCACGCGTCGCAACTCCAGGGGTGTCGATCTGAATCGGAACTTCCCCGCATCGAATTTCCGCGCCGGCTCCGCACGCGGGCCGCACCCGGAGAGCGAGCCGGAGACGCGAACGCTGGTGAAGATCCTGCGCCGTTATCGGCCGGAGCGCGTGCTGTCGGTGCACTCTCCTCTTCACTGCGTCAATTGGGACGGCCCGGCCGGACCGTTGGCGGAGCGCATGGCTGCGGCCTCCGGGTATCCGCTGAAGCCGTCGATCGGCTATCCGACGCCCGGTTCGCTCGGCAGCTATGCCGGTATCGACCTGGGCATTCCGACGATCACGTTGGAGCTTCCGGGAAAGACGACGGCGGACGCCGTCTGGCGTCAGTGTCGAGACGCGTTGATCGTCTTTCTCACGGCCCGATAGGTCGCGGGGCGGTCTCCTTTACGGGCCGCCACGGCCATCGTAGACTGGACCGGGGTCATGCTTACAGGGCTGTTGTCACAGAGTCATGCGCGGAGCGTCACGCTCTATCCTGACAGGCCTCGCGACCGCATTGATCGCGGGATGCTCCGTGATCGCGGTCCCGGCCGACGGGCGGCTACCGCCGGCTGGCGAGCGCCGTGCTGAGCGCTCTCCCGGAAGAGCGACGTCGCCGTCGGAGGACCCTGCCGCGCTCAGTCGCCGCCAGCAAGCTCTGCAAGCCTCCATTCGCGGCTGGCGCGATCAGGTCGAGCGACTGACTCGCGAGCGCGACGAAATGCGCCGTGAGCTCAAAGCTCATCGCCAGCGTATCGAAGTGCTGGTGCAGACGCGCGATCGATTGGCGTTCGATCTCGAGAGCTCGAATGGCGAGATCGAGGAGATCTGGCAGGAGCGCTTCGAATTCGAGCAGCAGGCGAACGGACTGGCGGAGTCCACCGGCGCACTGACCGAGGAGAACGAGCGGCTGCGTCGCGATCTGACCGCGGCGCGCGGCGAGTTGCTGCAGGAACGCGCCGTCGTGCAGTCGCTCGAGGAAGCCGTGCGCGCGAGCGATGCGCATGGCCCCGGCGATACGCGCCGGCTGCGTGACCTCGGGCGCCAGGTGCGCGTGCTCTACGCCGAAAACATGGCGCTCGAGCGCAAGGTCGTCGCACTCGAGAAGCTCCTGCCTCCCGAGGCGGCAGGCTCGTATGCATTGGCTTCGGAGGATGACGCCCCGGTGGGCGTCGCTCCGGCTGTCGAGTCGTTTTATCAGGACGATCCGGCCGGACTGTGGGACGAGGTCTGCGCGTTGCTCGCCAAGCGCTATGCCGACATGGTTCGAGGCCGAGCCGCGTGGGACGCGGCCGATTTCGTCGTTCTCGGCACGACCGCATTCGGCGCGGCGCTGTCCCTGTGGTTCCTGTGGGCTCCGATGCGTTGGATGCGCGGTCAGCGGCTAGTGCGCGATCTCCGGGCCTACCAGCGTCGGACCCGCGAGCTCGAGCTGCGGGAGGTGGAGCCGGAAACGGACGCGCCGCCTCGCGGGGCGACGAACGGCAACGGCAGCACCGCAGCGCGTTCGGCGAGCCCTCCGACGCGGGAGGCCGACCCCGTCGACGCGGAAGAGCCTTCGACCTTGTCGCCGGAAGCGGAGTCTCCGGCCGTCGACGCGGTGGACACCGGCGCGCCGGACTACTCGTCGGCGTTGCCGGAATGGCTGGACTGCGACGCCTCTGAGGAGGAGGTGCAGACCGACTCGATGGACGCTGAGGCGGAGGGCTCGGAGGCCGGCGCGACCGACCGGGAGCTCGACGAGATTCTCGACTTCGGCACGACGGGAGAGCGTGAGATCGCGGTGGTCCAGGAGGCCGCGCCGGTGCCGAAGCCGCCTCCGAGCCCTGCGGCGAGCGAACGAACCGTCTGCGAAGATCTCGGAATCGGCGGCAAGCGAGACAAGCCTCCGCTGCCCGAAACCGAGCACTTGGGCGACCCGGCGGACGCCATGGAGGAAACCTCGATCACCGAGGTTATCTCCAGCCTCTCGGACCTCGATCTCGCAGAGATCGAGCGCGCCCCGACGAAGCCGACCATGCCCAAACCGGTCGAGGAGTCCGCCGCCGAGCGCAAGCCGCGGCGCACGACGGACCTGCTGGCCGAGCTCCACGAGATTATCGGGCAGAGCTTCGACAAGCTCGAGCGCTAATCGCCCCGTTGAAGAAGGCAACGTCTCGCCCTCGCGCTCGAAGCCCTTCTTCAACAGACGCATGATCGCAAGTTGTCCGGGCGAACGGCCGACGAAGGATTCGACGGGGGAGATCGAAAGGGACTCCGCGTTCGGGTTCCGTCCGTAGATACGCAACGCGAGGTGTTCATGGCGACCGACGATGTTTCGCAGAGCATCGACGCGCTCTGTGCGGCGCTAGTTCTCGCCGACACCGGAGACGCCGAGTCGATTGTCGAGCTGCGCCGCAGCCTCGAGTCGGTCCATGCGCGGGCTCGGGATGCGGCCGACGATGGTCTCGCGCGGGTCTGCGCCGTCGCGAGCGATCGAATCGAACGGGCCAAGGACCCGGCGGACATCGTCGAAGCCGTTCGCGAGGCCGTAGAAGGGATCCGGGCGGCGCAAGCGGCGCAGACGTCGAGCGCCAATCCGTTTCAGGGTGATCCGGACCTGACCACCGACTTCATCGTCGAGGCGCGTGAGCATGTCGACTCGGTCGAGGAGAACATCCTCCAGCTCGAGTCGGACGGTCACGATGCCGAGGCGTTGAACGGCCTGTTCCGAGCGTTTCACTCGGTGAAAGGGGTGGCGCTTCTTCTCGAGCTCGAGGATATCGCCGAGCTGGCCAGGCAGACGGAGGAGCTTCTCGACGCGGTTCGCGCTGGAAGCGTCGGCTGGTCGAGTCACCTCGGCAATCTCGTGTTCGAGTCGACCGACGGCATGAAACGGCTGCTTCACGATCTCGAGCGCGCCACGAGCCGCGGCGACGAGCCCCCGCGTGACGAGAAGATTCCCGGACTCGTCGAGCGCCTGCAAGGGACCGCTTCGACGTTGCGATCGACTCCGGAGGTAGTGCCGGATCTCGTCGTCGGCGGTGAGGAACGGCCCGGTCGCGAAGAGTCGACGTGGGGCGTCCTGGCGGGCTCCCGCGACACGTTGCGGGTGGACGCGTCCAAGCTCGACAGCCTCCTGGACGGGCTCGGCGAGCTGGCGATCGCCGTGTCGGTCATCGGCCAGACGATCGGCACGGATCGAGGCGAGAAGGTCGACGGCGCGCTCGTGCAGCTCGACAAGATCAGTCGCGAGCTTCAGGAGATCGGTGCCGCGCTGCGAATGGTGCCGCTGCGAGCGACGTTCCGCAAGATGTCGCGGTTGGTGCGCAGTCTGTCGGCCGACGCGGGCAAGGCCGTGGACCTGTATGTTTCCGGCGAAGGCTGCGAGCTCGACCGTTCGGTGGTCGACCGGATCGGCGATCCGCTCCTGCACATCCTGCGCAACGCGGTCGACCACGGCATCGAGGCGGATCCCGAGGAGCGTCGAGAGCGGGGCAAACGGGCACGAGCACGGATCTCGCTGCGCGCCTTCCACGAGGGCGGGAGCGTTTGGGTCGAGATCGAGGACGACGGTCGGGGTCTCGACCGCGACGCCATTCTGGCTCGAGCCCGCGATCGCGGGCTCGTCGAGCCGGACGAGAGGCTCTCCGATGCCGAGATCTTCGCCATGATCTTCGAGCCGGGACTTTCGACCGCCGAAGAGGTGACGGACATCTCGGGGCGCGGCGTCGGTATGGACGTGGTCCGGCGCAATATCGAGAGCCTGCGGGGAAGGGTCGAGATCGATTCGACCCCGGGGCACGGCTGCCGTTTCCGTATCGCGCTGCCTCTGACGATCGCGACGATCGACGGAATGGTCGTTCGGGTCGGAGAACAGCGGTACATCATTCCGACGGCGACGATCGTGCGGTCGGTCGAGTGGCGTCGACAACGTCGCGCGAGCGTTCTGGGCCGCGACGAGCTCCTCGCGGTCGAGGGCGAGCACGTGCCCCTGATCCGGTTGGACGACGTCTTTCAAATCGCCGATGAGCAGCGCGTACCGGGTGACGGACTCGCCGTCATCGTCGAGCACGAGAACGCGCGCTTCGCTCTTCTGACCGACGAGATGCTCGGCCAGCAGCAGACCGTGATCAAGAGTCTGGGAGACGCGCTCGGCAGGGTGGAGGGCATCTCGGGCGGCGCCGTGATGCCCGACGGCAGTGTCGGGTTGATCATCGACGTCCCTGGGTTGGTCGCTCTCGTCAAGAGCGAGCGGCGACGTGCGAGGTTGCTCTACTCATGAGCCGTAGAGAAATGGAGGTCAGGTGATGCCGAGCGAGGGTATGCGGCCGAGTGAAACGCCACCGACTAGCGACAAGGTGTGTCGTGCCGGCAAGTACCTGACGTTTCGACTCGAGGACGAGATCTACGGGATCGAGATTCTCGCGGTTCACGAGATTATCAGCCGCGTGCCGGTCACGTCGGTGCCGCGTACGCCCGAGTTCGTCCGCGGCGTGATCAACCTTCGCGGACGGATCATTCCCGTCGTCGATGTGGCGCGGTTGTTCGGCTTGGCGCCGAAGGACGACACGCCCCGGACGTGCATTATCGTCGTTCAGCCCGGTGGAGCGCGAAGCAGCGTGGGGTTGATCGTCGAAGAAGTATGCGAGGTGATCGACGTCACAGCCGACCAATTCGTCGATGCCCCTGATCTCGTCACCGAGGGCGGTACCGGATATGTCGTCGGAATCGCCGAGGTGGCGGAAAGCGTGACGATCTTGCTCGACATGAGCGCCGTATTGAGCGCTGGAACGGTGGTCTCGCTGTTCGAGGAATCCGAGCGGGCCGAGTCCGCCGAGGCTTGTCTCGAAACGCGGTGAAGACAGTGCGAGTAGCAGCTCCTGAACGTGCGGCCGACGGATACCGGATCCTGCTGGTGGACGACTCTCGTGTCGTGCGCGGCATGATCGAGAAGGCCCTCGGCCTGGCCGCGATTCCCGTCGCGGCGATACGTCACGCGGCCAACGGTCGCGAAGCCCTGGAAGTGCTCGGTCAGGACCGGATGGATCTCGTGTTCGTCGACATCAACATGCCGGTCATGGACGGCATCGAGATGCTCCAGGAACTTCGGGAGAGCGGCGGGCTCGACCATGCCGCGGTTATCGTGCTGACGAGCGAGGGAGGAGGCATTCGCGTCGAAGAGATGAAGGCGAACGGCGCGCACGAATACCTGCGCAAGCCGTTTACCGCGGAGATGATCCGCTCCGTTGTCGATCGGGCCACGCGGTCCGAGGCGTGTCCGAATCAGCACGAGCTGGTCGCCACGACGTTTGCAGAGGTCGTTCGCCAGCTGGCGTGCTTGTTCTGCGAGTTCTCGGACAGCACACGGCCGGAATGGGTCCCGTCGTTGCGCGCGAGCGTGCGGTTCTCGGGCGCGGTCGACGGAGCGCTTTTCGTCTGGGTGCCCGTATCGCTGTGCCCGCTGATCGCTGCGAACGTGCTCGGCGTCGACGAGGACGGGCACTTGGCGGTCCAGCTGGGTGACGACGCGGTCCAGGAGCTCCTGAACGTGGCCTGCGGCCATCTCCTGACGAAGTTGGCCGGGGAGAAGGCGCTGATCGACCGCACTCTGCCAGAGATCGCGATGAGCGAGCGAGCGGAGTGGGAGCGCGCCTGGCACGATCCGGACACGTTGCGGCTGACGATCGAATCCAGCCCCGTTCTCGTGCGATTGCAGGTAGAGCTGTAGATGTCCATCCGAGTCCTCATCGTCGATGACTCGACCGTCGTGCGCGACGTGTTCGTTCGCGAGCTGTCGCGCGACCCGGAGGTCGAGGTGGTCGGGACGGCGCCGGATCCGTTCGTTGCGCGGGACAAGATCGTCGAGCTGCATCCGGACGTGGTGACGCTCGACATCGAGATGCCCCGCATGGACGGCTTGACGTTCCTCAGGAAGCTGATGCGGCACCACCCCGTTCCTGTGGTCATCGTCTCGTCCCTGGCCGGACGCTCGTCCAACAAGGTTCTCGACGCGCTGTGGCTCGGCGGCGTCGAGGTCATCGGCAAGCCGTCCGGGGATTTCGCCGTCGAGGAGCTCTCGATCGAGCTGATCGACAAGATCAAGGCCGCTGCGCGCGCGCGGCTGCCGACCTTCGTGACGGACGCAGAGCGCTTGGCGCCCGGCGACGCGCGTGCTGACGCTCCCGTGACTTCGCCGAGCGTTCGGTTTCACGCCGACGACGTCGTGGCCGTCGGGGCCTCGACCGGTGGGCCGCAGGCGCTCGGCCTTCTCCTGTCGGCGCTTCCGGCGAGCTTTCCTCCGGTCGTGATCGCACAGCACATGCCGGGTCAGTTCACGGGATCGTTCGCCGAGCGTCTGGATAGCCAAAGCGCGCTCCGAGTGCGCGAGGCGATCGACGGGGAGACTCTCGAGCCGGGAACGGCGCTGGTCGCGCCCGGAGGCCGTCACCTGATCGTCCGGCGTTCGGGAGGCTCCCTTACGGCAGCGCTCGCGGAAGGGCCGCACGTTTGTCGCCACCGTCCGTCCGTCGACGTGCTCTTCAAGTCGCTGGTTCGGGCCACCGGAAGCCGCTCCGTGGGCGTTCTGTTGACCGGCATGGGAGTTGATGGCGCCGATGGACTGGCGGAGATCCGACGCGTAGGGGGGCGGACGCTCGCCCAGTCGAAGGAGAGCAGTGTCGTGTGGGGCATGCCGGGTGAGGCCGTCGCACGAGACGCGGTGGAGGCGGTGCTGGATCTCGAGGATATCCCGGAACGTCTCGGATCGATCCTGCGAGCTCGGGCGTCGTCCTCTCGGAGCGCGACGGTCCGGTGACAAGTCACCTTCCCGGATGGCGCCAGTTGGCCAGGCCGGCGCTTCGACAGCATACGGCGGTCGTTGTATACATGAGTGCCGTCCTGCATCCCGTGAGGCGACGCCCTGCGGGCGGCACGTATCCGGGGACCCTTGCCCCCACAGTCGTGTTCCAACGGGCTGCTGAGGGGGTACATCGTCGACCGCTCGGCGGTCGAATTGTCGGGGAAATGGTATGAGCACATCGGTCGACACGTTGGTCGACGTGATCCAGCGTACGGTGAGCAGGATGTTCCGGCTGGACGCTCGGCTTGTCGCCAGACGGCCGGAGGATAGCCAGCACGCTCCGTTCGACGTGTCGGCGATCATCGGCATCGCCGGCAATCCGAAAGGGAGTCTCGTGTTGAGCTTCCCGACGCGAACGGCTCGAGAGCTGACAGCGCAGGTTCTCGGGGTTGCGGACTCGACCGTGATCCACGAAGAGGACGTGTCGGACTGCGTCGGCGAGATCAGCAACATCGTTGCCGGGAATCTGCTGCCGGCTCTGGGGAGCGACGCTGACGGGAATCGAAGGATCTCGCTGCCGAGCGTCGTCGTCGGGCAGCACCGCGTCGTATGGGGGCGACGCGACACGCCGTGTGAACTCCTGCTCTTCGAAACCGGGCTGGGGGTCTTCGCGGTCGAAAGCAATCTGCGGGAGAGCGTGACAGCGTGAGGAGGACGCGATGCGCACGGTGATGGTGATCGACGACTCAGGCGTGATGCGGCGAATTCTGCTCAACACTCTGGTTGCTGTCGGGTTCGAGGACTGCGAGTTCCTCGAGGCCACTGACGGTCATGACGCGATAGGCAAGCTCGAACAGGTCGACTTTCGCGTCGATGTGGTGTTCTGCGACTTGTGCATGCCTCACCTCGACGGTGTCGGGTTTCTCGCCGAGTTGACGTCACGCGGGGTCGTCGACGATTGCCCCGTCATCGTGTTGAGCGGCGATATCCGAGAGGAACGAGGCCGCGAGGCGATGGAGAAAGGCGCGAAGAAGCTGATCGGCAAGCCATTCGTTCCCGAAGAGATCAAGGAAGCGATGGACGAGGTGCTGGCGGATCGTTGAGAGCGATCTGTCGCCTTTCACCACTCGTATCGATCGGCATCCGATGAGTCGCGTCAAGGCTGGTATCACGCCCGCGGTTCGCGAGTACGTCGAAGAGGTTCTGGAGATCCTCGAGACGATCGCGGAGCAATGCATCGCAATCGCCTCGGGTCGCGATCAGCGCGTCCCTCTCGAGAGGCTGGAGCTCGCCCTCCACACGATCAAGGGCAGCTCTCGCGCCTTCGGGTTCGTCGATTTCGCCGAGGTTGCGAGCGACCTGCTCGGCTGGGTACGGGAAGGGCTCGAGGATCGGGCCCCCCCGCACCTCGAGCAGCAGGAGCTCGTTCAGGTCGCCGACTTTGCGACGCGGTCGAGAGAGTATCTTCGCGCCGTGAGCGGCGGCGACGGCGAGGCGAACGGCGACTTCTTCGACGCGGCATTTGGCGCCATCGTCGACGGCGGCGAGGACTTCGACGACGCGGACCTCGAAGGGCTCAGGGACACGGTCCAGGGGCCTGTGTGGGTCGACGAGGTAGACGCTATTCTCGCGCGGGCTCCGGTCGTGTCGCCTGATCTCACGCCACTGCGGGCCGCGTTGGCGTCGATGTCGGGCGCGGGCGCCGAGTCCGCGGACGGCGATGACGCCGGCGCCCCGGCGACC